>CALVMV010000003.1 GCA_944349375.1 uncultured Clostridia bacterium | reverse complement strand
CTACATTGAAATACAAAAATACCCGTCTTAGAACTCAATAACGGGAAATCTATTTAATTGATAAAAAAAGTCTATGCGATTAAGCATAGACTTTTTTGTTGTCATTATTATTTTTTCTTTATCTTTTAAACATATCTAAATTAGGTTTTATCGTTAATTTAAGTATTGACTAAGCAAAAAGAATATGGTAAAATATAAGCAATGGAGGAATGCTATGGAACATTTAACCAAAAAACAAAAGTTAACAAAACAAGAAAGACATGAAGTTTTATTAAAAGCATTTAAAACAATTCCTAATTTTGCACAAATGCTAGATGATTATTCTCAGACTCTTCTTCATGAAGCAGCAGAAGAAGGATTCTCTGATGTTTTAATTTTAGCATTAAATAAAAATCCAAATCTTGGAATGCTTAAAAATGTTTATGAGCAAACATTTTTGCATATAGCAGCACGGAATGGATTTGCAGATGTTTTAATAATGGCATTAGAAAAGGATGTAAAACTTGCGACAATTAAAAATTTCCATGGGAAAACATTTTTGCATATAGCAGCAGAACAAGGTCTTATAAATGTTTTAATTAATGCGTTAGACAAAAATATTAATCTTTTAAATGTTAAAACTTTTAGTAAAGAAACATTTTTGCATATAGCAGCAGAAAATTTGCTTTCAGAAGTTTTAATTTATGCATTAAATAAAGATCCTAATCTCGCTTTTATGCAAGACGATTATAAAAAAACATTTTTGCATATAGCAGCAGAAAAAAAACTTTCTGGTGTTTTGAGATTGGCACTAGATAAAAATATAAAATCGGCAACTATGCAAGATAGTTTAGGTAGAACTTATTTGCATTATGCAGCATTTTTTGGTCTTTCTGAAATTTTAATAAAAGCTTTTGAAAGTAATCCTCAACTTGCAAAAATTAAAGATAGACAAGGAAGAACATTTTTACATTATGCAGCGGATAAAGGGCTTTCGGATATTCTCATTTTAACATTAAAAAATAAAATTGAATATGCAGAAATAAAAAATAGTGACGGTGAAACCTTTTTGCATCGAGCTGCTCGTGAAGACTTAAACACAGTTTTAAATATTGCTTTAGAAAAAAATCATAAATTAGCGGAAATTAGAAATGATCGAGGACAAACATTTTTACATATATCTGCAGACAAAGGGTTTTCTCAAATTTTAATTAAGGCAATAAAAAAGGAAACCTCTTTGGCAAAGATGCAGGATTATCAAGGGAAAACATTTTTACATTATGCAGCGGAGAAAGGAATGGCAAATGTTTTAATCGAAGCTTTTAAGACAGATAAAAATCTATTAAAGATAAAAGATAATCGAGGCGAAACATGTTTGGATTTAATAATGCAAAAAGTAAAAGATAATAAAAAGAGTGATTATTCAAAGTTAATCAAATTAACTGATGAAAATATTGAAAAATAAGAAGATATATAATTATAAATCAAAAAATCTATGCTCGACGCATAGTTTTTTTGTTGTCTAGATAAAAGTTTAGCCATCGTTCACTTAAATTTTCATTTATTTCATATAGACAATAATTATCTTTTTTTAATCTAAAAGTGAAAGAGCAAATTTAATTGAAAATATTGAAAAATAATGTATAAGCATATAAGGAAGAATTCTTGTATGTTTTTTTTTATTTATGTCATAAAAATTTTTTTAAGTCATATTTTATACTATGAAAAAAATACATTTTAAAGTTATTAAATTTAGAAAATGGATAGTCAATATCTTTATTGTTGTGCTTTTGGCTGGTATTTCAGCATTTGCAGTGTGGGGTGGCAATATTCTTGCAACTTCTTCTGCTGTAAGCGGTGTTTATTATAATGGGGATAAAAGTTCAAAAAATGTATCTCTTATGATAAATGTTTATTGGGGAACTGAATATCTTGACGATATGCTCTCAATCTTAAAAGAAAATAATGTGCAAACTACTTTCTTTATAGGCGGGACATGGGCTGTTCTTAATGAAGACATGCTTAAAAAGATTTATGATGATGGACACGAAATTGCAAATCATGGATACCATCACAAAGACCATGACAAATTAGATGAGCAAGGCAACCTTAATGAAATTTCGACAACTCACACAATAATTCAAGAACTTTTAGGGGTAGAGATGAATTTGTTTGCCCCACCTAGTGGAGCATACGACAAACTTACTGTTTCTTCTGCTTCTTCTTTAGGTTATAAAACGATTATGTGGACTAGAGATACAGTAGATTGGCGTGATAAAGATGCAGAACTTATTTATTCAAGAGCTATCAAAAATGCTTGTGGAGGAGATTTGATTTTAATGCACCCAACTGAAAAAACTGTTGAAGCATTACCAAAAATAATTTCTTGGTTTAAAGATAATGGTTTTAATTTAACCACTGTTTCGCAAACTTTAGAACCAAATGCAAATTAATGTTGTTTTTTGACTGTTATTAACAAAATATTAAAATAAAAAATAAAAAATATCTCAACTTTGTTTGAGATATTTTGCTTTTATGATATATTTAATATGTAAAGTTTTTATAAAGGAAGTGTTATGGCAACTTTTCAAGTTTCAAATAAAAACAAAAAATCTTCAAAAAAAAGAAAAAAATTGTTTGGTGCTATTTTGTTAGCAGTTTCGACTATTGTATTTCTTTTTTCTGTAACTAGTTTAATACCTGCTTTTCAAACATTTTTCTTGGGTATTTTAGGTATTTTTGTTTATCCATTATCTGTATTTGGTTTAATACTTTCTTTAGCTCTTTTAAATGATAAAAAATATGTAATGCCAAAAAGATATGCAATTTTTTTGTTTTTATCTTTATATTTCTTTTTAACTATTCTTCAACTCATAATTGTTGGCTTGCCTGGTGAAATGGGATATGGAGAATATATGGCACTAAATTATTCAAAAAGATTTACTGCTGGGGGAATGATTATTGGGTTTATTCCTTGTTCTCTCGCATATTTAATGGGGGCTGTAGCAACTTATATTATTTTATCTTTAGGGCTAATTGTTTCTATTGTGTTTTTTGTTGAAACAATTCTTTCATTAAAAAAGAATGAAAAACAAGAAGAAGCTGTAAAAATAAATATTAAAGAAAAATCAACAACACAAAAACAGGTAGTATATGAAAAATCTCCAAAACTAGCAAAACTTTTAACTCCAGAGAAAGATGTTAATGTTATGTTTGATGCCAATAAAAAAGAAGAAGAGAAAAAAGAATTATCTGCTCGTGAAAAATTAGGTTTGGCGGGAGGGTTTAAAAGAATACCAGCAGAGCATCAACAAATAAAATTGCCTAAAGAATCTCAAAATGAGCCTAAAATCCCTGAGGGTATGACTATAAGAGAATATTTGTTGCAACCACCAACTGTCGATATTGATAAATTTATGGCAACAAAAAACAAAAGAGTGTCTAATCCAATTACGAACATTAACAATTCAGATTTAAACAAAACTATAAACGAACTTAAAGATGAACAAATCAAGCCATCAACATATGTTCATGAAGAAAGTTATGATTTTTCACAGCCTCAAATCAAACGAGGGAACTTACCAGAAATGAACCCTGAACAAATAACTTCTCAAGCAGAAGATATAATTAGGGAAGTTGTTAAAGAGGAAATTTCACAAAGACAAAGTGATTTAGAAAATAATAATGAATTTATTGATTTTTCTGATATTGAAAATCATGATAATCAGAGTTTTGAAAGAGAAACAAATTATTCAAGAGATAGGAACGGTTTTTCTGGAGAAAGAAATGATTTTTCTTCAGATAGGAGAAGTTTTTCAACTGAAAATCAAAATATTTCAAGGGACAGGGCAACCTTTTCTAGAGAAAATTTCTCTAGAGAAAATAATTCAAGTGAATCATTAAATAGAGATAATTTTACTAGAGATAGACAAGAAGGGTTGTCAAGAGAAAGCCATTTGACAAATACCAATTCTAGTGCGATTGAAAAGAAAAAAAGATTTGTTGAACTTGATAGCGACACTAAAAATGAACTTGTCCCTCAATATGTTTATACTAGACCATCAATCGATTTGATAACTACACAATCTGATGATTTATCAATTTTTAATGAAGAAATCCCTATGAAAAGGGTTGCTCTTGAAAATGCACTTGAAAAATTTGGTGTGCCAGCTAAAGTCCAAAATGTAGTAATTGGGCCTACTGTAACAAGGTATGAAATTGAAATGCCAGAAGGTATTTCAGTTAAAAAAATTTTATCTTTAGATGCTGATATTGCTTATGCTCTTTCTGCTAAAGGGCAAATTCGAATTGAAGCTCCAATTCCTGGAAGAAGCAAGGTTGGTATTGAAGTTCCAAATAATAAAGTTGCAAAGGTTAGTTTGAAAGATGTTTTACTTTCAAAAGAGTTTTCTTTATCGCCTTCTCCTTTAACTTTTGCACTAGGTAAAGATATTACAGGAACTGTCAAAGTTTGCAATTTACAAAAGATGCCTCATCTTTTGGTTGCAGGGACTACAGGTTCTGGTAAAAGTGTATGCCTTAATACAATTATTACCTCACTTATTTACAAATCATCTCCTGATGAAGTTAAATTTATCATGATTGACCCTAAGCAAGTTGAACTTTCAATGTATGAAGGGTTACCTCACATGGTTATTCCTAAAGTTCTTACTGATCCTACTAAGGCAGTAAATGCTCTTCAATGGGCAGTTGATGAAATGGAAAGAAGATTTAGACTGATTTCTGAAGAAAGAGTGCGTAATATTGATGAATATAACAAAACTGATAAAGTTCTCTCAAGAAAGGTTAAAAAAATGCCTTACATTGTTGTTATATTTGATGAGTTCGCAGACTTTATGGCTGTTGCGAAAAATGAAATTGAAGATAAAATTAGAAGATTAGCAGGTAAGGCAAGAGCTGCTGGTATTCACTTGATTTTGGCTACACAAAGACCTTCAACAGATGTTGTTACTGGAACTTTAAAAGCAAACTTACCGGCTAGAATTGCATTCAAAGTCGCAAGTAGAGTCGATAGCGAAGTTATTATGGGCGCTACTGGTGCTGAAAAACTTTTAGGCTATGGAGATATGCTTTATAAGCCAGCAGATTCTGCGCCTATTCGTTTGCAAGGTTGTTTTATAGATACACCTGAAACTAAAGATATTGTGAATTTTGTAATTCAAAACAATGAAGAAACTTTTGATGAAGAAGCAAATAATGCAATTAATAGCCCAGGTAAAAGCTCTAATGGAGGTGGGGAAGATAGCAGTATGGATCCTATGCTTCCACAAGCACTTAAAATTTGTATTGATAATGGTGTTGCAAGCACTACTATGGTTCAAAGAAAATTGGCTATTGGTTATCCTAGAGCAGCACGAATTATTGACCAAATGGAAGAAAGAGGATATATCTCTTCTGCAGAAGGTTCTAAACAACGAAGTGTCTATATCACTATAGAAGAATTTTATCAAATTTTTGGAGATACTTATGACTAAAAAAGAACTAATTGGCAAGAAAATATCAGCCATAAGCCTTGGTTGTGATAAAAACAAGGTTGATTTAGAAAAAATGTTGGGTAGGCTTAATGACTATGGTTTCACCATTGTAAGTGATGTCTATGATGCTGATATTGTTATTGTCAATACTTGTGCTTTTATCCAGCCTGCACAAGAAGAAGCAATCGAAAACATTTTAGCAATGGAAAAATTAAAGGAACAGGGAGTTATTGAAAAAATTGTTGTTAGTGGATGTTTACCTGAAAGACATTTTGATGATATGGCTAACAATTTTCCTAATATTGACCTATTTTTAAGATTGAGAGAAAATAATTTAATCTGTCAAAAAATTGAAGAACTTTATCAAATTGAAAAATCTAAACCTGCTAAAAATTGTGAAAGAGTGCTAACAAGTGGAATTAGTTATGCATACTTAAAAATTGCTGATGGTTGTGATAATGTATGTTCTTATTGCACAATACCTAGAATAAGAGGTAGATATCAAAGCGTGCCAATAGATGAACTTGTAGATGAAGCAAAAAATTTGGTTTCTAGGGGAGTTAAAGAAATTATTTTAGTTGCTCAAGATACCACTCGCTATGGTGAAGATTTATATGGAGAAAATAAACTTATTGAGCTGTGTCAAAAACTTAGCAAAATCAAAAAATTACAATGGATTAGACTGCATTATCTTTATCCAGAAAAAGTATCCGATGAATTATTAGAATACATAAATAATAGTGAAAAGATGTGCAAATATTTGGATATACCTCTGCAACATATTGACAACGAAATTTTGAAAAGCATGAATAGGAAATTAGGGGAAGAAGAAACAAGAACATTATTGCAAAAAATAAAATCTAAATATCCTAATTTTATGTTAAGGTCAACTTTCATTATTGGTTATCCAGGCGAAACTAAACAAAAATTTAAAAAACTATTAAAATTTGTAAATGAAATCGGTTTCGATTATGCAGGCTTTTTCCCATATAGCAAGGAGCCAAATACTGCTGCATTTTTCATGAAAAATCAAGTTTTTAACTTTATAAAAAATAGAAGAACTGACAAAATAAAAAAACTACAACAAAAAATTGTAGAAGATAAAATTTCAACCTTAATTGAAAAAGAAATGGAAGTTCTTGTCGATTATTTTGATGAAAGCACAGGAGAATATGTTGGTCATACTCAAAATCTATCTCCAACAGTTGACTTTGGAGTAAGATTTGTAGATAATGGAAATATCGAAATTTCAACCTTTGTAAAAGTAAAAATAGTTGATTTTGATGGAAGTTTTTTAAAAGGAGAATTAGTATGAATACACCTAATAAGATAACTCTTTCTAGATTATTGTTAATACCACTAATAGTATTTTTCTACTTAGCAACATTTATCCCTTATGCTAGACTTGTAGCAGCAATTTTGTTTGCTATTGCAAGTTTAACAGATTTTGTTGATGGAAGAATAGCAAGAAAAACAAACCAAGTTACAGACCTTGGAAAATTCTTTGATGCGATAGCAGATAAAGTTTTAACAATGACAGGCTTTATTTTAATTATTGCTGTTCCTATTACTGGCGCTGCCCCTGTTGTATGGCCTGTTTGGTTAGGTGTTGCTTGTGTAATTGTTATGCTAGCTAGAGAATTTATTATTTCTGCATTAAGACAACTTGCTGCCAGCAAAGGTAAAGTTTTGGCTGCAGATATGAGTGGGAAAGTAAAAGCAACTTTGCAATTTATTTCAATTATTCTTTATATGCTTTATGCTTTCTTCTTAACTGACATTGTCCCAAATATGGCAACAGATGTTGTTGAAAAAGTTACTGGGATAGTAGGGCTAATCCTAATGATTATCCTTGCCTGCGCTACTGTATTAACAGTATATTCAGGGGTTCATTATTTGGTGGAAAACAAATTTGTTTTTAAAGATGAAAAATCAAAAAACAAAAATGAGGAGAATTAGTGAAACACAGAATATACATTTTTTCAGATAAAGTATTAAAAGGGTTTTCAGTATTTGATTTTGATAAGGCGATTCAAATATTTGCAAAAACTATTACAGAAATAGATTCTGTTGAATTTTTACCTATTGAAAAAAGTAAAGGTTTAAACCTAGGTAACAACAATATTATTTTTTCTGAAAATGAGAATATTGATGACCTTATAATAAATTTTTATTCTCAACTAGGTCAAAATAAAGAAATAATTGATGAACAAATAGTTGTATTTTCTTCTGAAAAAGGAAAAACAATTTTTATGCCTTTAGAAAGCAATTTAGATCTGCTTTATAAAGTTTTAAAAACAGATAATAAATTTTGTCAATTTCATGTGTTTGGTATGAATAAAAATGTGATAATTGAAAAGTTGGATAACTTAAAGAATGAAATTCCTTCTTTAAAATTTAAAATCGTAGAAAACAACATATTGTGTGATATATACCTCTCTTATTCAGGGGAAAATGATTTAATTGATGATAATTTAGTCAAAATCGCCTCTGTATTTAAAGCAAATATGTATAGCGAAAATGAGCTCAATTTGGAAACGATAGTTTATCAACTTTTAAAAATGAAAAATTTATCAATTTCTATCTGTGAAAACGTAACTCAAGGGAAAATCCTTTCTGCATTATTAGAAAATAACAATTTGTTCTCTAGTGTACTAAAAACAGGAAAAATAGAATTTTATGATAAACCAGACAACAATTTTTTACATAATCGTTCTATGAAATTATTAGAAGAAAGTGGTAGTGATTTGGCTATCGTAACATATGGAGAAATGGTAGAAGATAAATTTAGCTTTATTTTTACTTTAGCTGATAAAAAAGAAGTCCATTTTTACAAATGCAATTTTAGCGGTAATATTAATAATTCAATAGAAATGGCTAAAAATACTCTTTTATATCATCTAGTAAAAAAATTGCGTCAAAATGATTTTGCTTTTTAAGTAAATAATGGTAAAATATACTAAAGGGGAATTTATGGAAAAGAAAGATATTAAAAAAGATGCAAAAAAAGAGGCTCTTGATCAAGCTCTTTTGCAAATAGAAAGACAATACGGTAAAGGCTCTATAATGAAGCTCGGAGAAAGAGTCCATGAAAAAATAGATGTTATTCCTACAGGTTGTTTAGTTCTTGATATTGCCTTAGGAATTGGGGGGATCCCAAGAGGTAGAGTTATAGAAATCTATGGACCAGAGTCATCAGGTAAAACCACTGTTTCTTTGCATATTATTTCTGAAACACAAAAATTAGGAGGAACTGCTGCATTTATTGATGCAGAACACGCTTTGGATCCTGTGTATGCAGAAAAATTGGGAGTTAATTTAGATGATTTGTTAGTTTCTCAACCAGATAATGGAGAACAAGCATTAAATATTTGTGAAACACTCGTTAAATCCGGTTCGGTTGATATTGTTGTAGTTGACTCTGTAGCTGCTTTAACTCCTAAGGCTGAAATTGATGGAGAAATGGGGGATTCTCATGTTGGCTTGCAAGCAAGAATGATGAGCCAAGCACTAAGAAAATTAACAGGGGTTATAAACAAAAGCAATACAACTGTTATCTTTATTAATCAATTAAGAGAAAAAGTAGGGGTTTTATTTGGCTCACCAGAAACTACAACAGGTGGAAAAGCATTGAAGTTCTACGCAAGTATTAGGCTTGATGTTCGTAAAAAGGATACAATCAAAGATGGTGCTAATATAGTTGGTAATAGAACAACTATTAAAGTTGTTAAAAACAAATTAGCTCCTCCATTCAAAACTGCTGAATTTGATATCATTTATGGAAAAGGTATTTCTCAAACAGGTTGCATTGTTGACCTTGCACTAAATGCTGATATTATTCAAAAGTCTGGTTCATGGTTCTCTTATAACGATGAAAAAATTGGACAAGGAAAAGAAAATGTTAAGCAATTTTTGGAAGAACATAAAGACGTATATGATGAAATAATGCAAAAAGTAAAAGAAAGATATGAAATTGCATAGTTATCAAGTAAACGCTTTTTAATCTTATATAACAAAAAAGAACTTTAAAATAGTAAAGTTCTTTTTTTTTATTTTTCACAAATATGGACTAAGTTTTTTTATTTTATTTTTTTTCACGTCTAAAGCACATAAACCAGTCTAAACAATATTGATCATTTGTTTGATTGTCCATTCTTTCTTTTGCAACTCCACAACTTCCAGCTGTTGGGACAATTACATCATCACCTGGGCGCCAATCTGCTGGGGTAGCAACACTATCCTTATCTGCTTTTTGTAATGCTAAAATTATCCTTTTGATTTCATCAAAATTTCTTCCTGTGGAAAGCGGATAGTATAGTATAGTTCTTATTATCCCTTTAGGATCAATAACAAAAACAGCTCTTACTGCTTGTGTGGTAGATTGACCAGGTTGTATCATTCCATATGCTTTTGCTACTTCCATTTTGATATCTTCAATTAATGGAAATGTGACATTAATATGTTTTTTTCCATTCCATTCAAGTTCTTGTATTTTGCGTAGCCAAGCAATATGTGAATAAAGCGAATCAACTGATAATCCTACTAATTCAGTATTAAGTGATTTAAATTCATCTATCATAGAGCCAAAAGTCATAAATTCAGTTGTACAAACAGGTGTAAAATCTGCTGGATGAGAGAATAAAATTACCCATTTGCCAGAAAAATCTTTTGGGAAATTGATTTCTCCTTGTGTTGTAATAGCCTTAAAACTTGGCGCAGAATCACCAATTAAAGGCATTTTATTATATTCATTTTCAATCATAATTTTCCTCCTTTATAGCTAAAGTATACTTATAAAAAATAATATTGTCAATTAAATTTATTACTAATATTAGTTTGTAAATGAGCAATAAAATATTAATTTAATCTTAATTTTTATGGTTGAACCTATGAAAAGAAATACATAAATATAATAAAATTCTTTTTGCATTACTTTTAGAAATAATGGACCCAAGCAAAGTTTTTTTTGTTATATATACCATCTTTTGTTATTGGTTATTTTATTTGACTTTACAAAAGTTATTTCATCTTCATCTTCAATCTCTGGTGACAATGTATAAAAGGTTTTAAATTTTAATTTTTGTTTGTTTTTTGTTAAAGGTATTTCAAATGTTTGAGATCCTGTTTTATTTGAAATTTCTTGTTTTAATTTATCTTCTTCATAAATTTGATAAGTTAAATATTCGTTTGCTGTAAAAGTTATAATTGCATTGTTATTTACCACCTTGCTTGTATAAGATGGAATTTGTGCTTTTGCAAATTTGTCTGAATAAGAATTTGGCAGATTGAATGATGAAAATAGTTCTTGTTGAGTATATCTTTCAGGCATATACTCGTTTGCTAGTACAATTCTATGATTTTCTTCTAATTCTATTGTATCTATGTTCTTTTCAACTATAGAATCGGGTTTTTCAAATTTTTCTGTAGTTTTATTTGTTTTAAAAAAGTTTTTCGCTATTTCTGTTGGTTGATTTCCGCCAGTGTAATCTATTGGCGTATTGTCTAGATTTCCAAGCCATACTGCACAGGTCAGATTTGGGGTGTAAGATACATTCCATGCATCAAGGTTTTGTTTGGTGCCAGATTTGCCAACTGTACCTGTTTTGGTTGCTATTTCGATTTCTAATTCTGATAATTTTTTCCCTGTTCCACTTTGAGCACAAGTTTTAAGCATATCTGTTAGCAAATAACTACTATCTTCTCTAAGCACTTGCTTTCCTTCTGCCTTATGAACATAAACAATCTTTCCATTTTTATCAGAAATAAATGAAATAAATTGAGGTTGACTAAATTTGCCAAGATTTGCAAATGTTGAATATGCACCAGCAAGTTGTTTGATGTTTACTCCATAAGTCATGCCTCCTAATGCTAAACAATATCCTTCATCTGCTTCTACAAAACTTAACCCCATATCTTCGGCATATTGTTTTGCTTTATCTATTCCGACATAACTAAGAATTTTAACAGCAGGTATATTTATAGACTTTGAAAGACTTTCTCTCGCCGAAACATAACCATGATATACATTGCCGATGTTTTTTGGCTTAAAATCTGCAATTTCGGTCTTTTCATCTAGTAGTTGGGTGCAAGGATATATGACATCTTCATTTAATGCAGGACCATAAACTAAAATAGGTTTGATACATGAACCGGGCTGTCTTTTACAATCTAATATTTTATAATCTCCTTTGCCAGTATATGCAACTATGGAATGAGATTTATTATCAATAACTATTCCAGCATGATTACAATTATGGTCGGTTGATTCAAAAGCATTTTGAAGATCGTTTTGTAATTTTTCGTTTTGATATGTATAAATTTTGTACCCTTGTAAAGCAATTTGTTGAGCTGGTATTTGCAATATTTCTTCTGCTTCATCTATTGCGGCTTGGCTATAAGAGTTTAATCTATTTTTGCTATGAGTATCAATTTTAAGGTTTAAAGGTTGATTTTTAGCTTTTATTGCTTCTTCCATAGAGATTTTACCATCTTTTTCCATTTCAGTTATTACAATATTTCTTCTTGTTAAAGCATTCTCAGGGTTTTTGATAGGGGAATATTTTGACGGGGATTTGATTAATCCCGCAAGCATTGCACTCTCTGAAATAGTCAATTCTTTTGCTGGCTTTGAAAAATAAAATTGGCTTGCGTCTTCAATGCCATAGCAATTATTACCAAAATATATAATGTTAAGATATTGGCTCAAAATTTCATCTTTAGAATATTGTTTTTCTAACTTTTGACTCAATGCGATTTCTGTTATTTTTCTTTCAAAAGTTTTAGCGCTTGTCAAGTGGCTATTTTTAATAAGTTGTTGAGTAATAGTGGATGCACCTTCTTTAAATTTGCCAGCTTTTATGTTATTAATCATTGCTTTAACCATTCTTTTATAATTAACACCATGGTGAGTGTAAAAATCTTTGTCTTCAATTGAAATAAAAGCATTTTTGGTATCTTCTGAAAGCTCATAACCCTCTACAAAGTTTTCGTTTATCGTATTGTCTTCTCGTATAGGTTTGTTATCATTATCATAAATTTCAATGGTGGTGAATGGTGCAGATAGTTTTGCTTCATCTATATCAATCTTTAAGGCATTTGTATAAATTGAACCGATGTAAAAAGATAATGATACAAGCAAAATCAAAATCAAAATAGTCAAAGAAATAAAAAAGTATTTTATAAATTTTTTCATCGTTTTTATTATGGTGCCATTTTAAAAAATTATTTGCTTAATTTATAATTTATTTGAAAATTTAAAAAATGTATTGTATAATAAGATTGCTTATGTTTGTAACACGCTTTTAAAAGGATAAATGATATTATTATGAAATACTTTATTGTAACTTATGGTTGTCAAATGAATGTTCATGAATCTGAAAAAATAGCCGGAATTTTGGAAAATTTAGGGTATTCTTTGGCACAAAATAGAGAAGAAGCTGATATTATTGTGTTCAATACTTGTGCTATAAGAGAAGGAGCAGAAGATAGGGTTTTTGGTAATGTCGGAAATTTAAAAAAATTAAAGAAAAAGAATAAAAATCTAATTATTGCACTTTGTGGTTGCATGACACAGAAAGAAGAAACTGCACAAAAAATGCTTAGAACTTTTCCTTTTGTAGATATAATAATTGGAACTTTTAATTTATCTAAACTTGGAGATTATATTGAATCTGTTAAAAAGGGAAGGCAATTTGAAATTTGGCAAGAAGGCGAAATTGATGAAGTTTTACCTTACAAGCGTTCTAGTGGAGATAACGCATGGGTCAATATCATGCAGGGGTGCAATAATTTTTGTACATATTGTATTGTACCTTATGTTCGCGGTAGAGAAAAATCTCGAAAAGAAGAAAACATATTAAATGAAATCAAAAATATTGTATCTGAAAAAAAATATAAAAAGATTACCTTGCTTGGACAAAATGTAAATTCATATGGTAAAGATTTAAATCCACAAGTTTCTTTTGCTCAGCTTCTTAAAGATATTTGCTCTATAGAAGGAGATTTTAAGCTTTCTTTTATGACATCTCATCCAAAGGACCTGACTAATGAAGTTATAGATGTTATTGCAAGTGAAGATAAAATTGAAAAATATATTCACTTGCCAGCTCAAAGCGGAAATAATAGAATTTTACACCTAATGAATAGAAAATACACGAGAGAAAAATATCTTTCAATTATTCAGAAAATTCGTGAAAAAATACCAAGTTGTCGTATCACATCAGATTTTATTGTAGGTTTTCCTTCTGAGACAGAAGAAGAATTTGAAGATACTTACTCACTAATCAAAGAAGTTCAATTTGATAGCATTTTTGCATTTATGTATTCACCAAGAGAAGGAACAGTGGCTAGCAAAATGGAAAATCAAGTTCCAGAAAATGTTAAAAATGAAAGAGTAAACAAACTATTAAAACTAGAGAAGAAAATCCAAAAGGAGACAGGGAAACGATGAGTAAAGAAGAACTTTCACCCGCAATGCGTCAATATCTAGAAACAAAAGAAAATTATAAAGACTGCATTCTTTTTTATAGAATGGGGGATTTTTATGAAATGTTTTATGAAGATGCCATAACAGCTTCCAAAGAGCTTGATTTGATTTTGACATCAAAACAATGCGGACTTCCTGACAAAGCCCCAATGTGTGGGATCCCTTATCATGCTTGTCAAAACTATATTGCCAGGCTTATTGCAAAAGGTTACAAAGTTGCTATTTGCGAACAATTAACTGCTCCTCAAAAAGGAGTGAAAATATTAAAAAGAGATGTTGTTAGAGTTATAACACCTGGAACTATTGTTGAAGATGAAATGCTAGAGGGTAGCAAAAACAATTACCTTATGTGCGTTTTTAAAGGTTATGATAAAGTAGGCGTTTGCTATGTTGATATTTCGACAGGAGAATTTGCTCTTGTTCCTTTTGGGAAAGATTATCAAAGAGATTTATGCGATGTTATCGCTAGGGTTATGCCTTCAGAAATCATTTGTAATGAAAATGCAGGTGAAGAACTAGGGGATATTAAAAAATCGAGAATGAATTCTATAGGTAAGTTTTACCCTTATTATGAATGGGCTTTTTCAAAATCAAGAGCTGAAGAAAATCTTGAAAGTCAATTTGGCAACAATGCGTTGAATGTTTATGAATTAAAAAATCAACCAGAGTTAATTGCTGCAGCAGGAGCGACTCTTGAATACTTAAAAGAAACTCAGAAAAGAGTTCTTAAAGGAATAAATAAGATAAGTATAATTAAAAATGATAAGTTTTTAACAATAGATTCTAATTCTAGAAGAAATCTTGAAATAGTTGAAAATATGAGAGATCATAGCAAAACAGGGTCATTATTATGGGTTCTTGATAAAACAAAAACGTCTATGGGTGGCAGAAAATTAAGAAATATGATAGACCAGCCACTTCAAGATGAAAAAGAAATAAACGAAAGACTTGATGCTGTGGAAGAACTTGTAAAAAAACTTGTTGTAAGAGAAAGTTTATCTGAAGCTTTATCTTCAGTAAATGACATTGAAAGAATAGCAGGAAGGATAAGTTATGGTACTGTTTCTCCAAAAGAACTATTAGGATTAAAGAATACTTTACTAGCTATCCCAAATCTGAAAAATATATTAAATAGTTGCCAAACAAAAAAATTAAAAAATTGTAACGACACTCTTTTTGATATGAGCTCCGTTGCCACGCTTTTAGCAAATGCGATTGATGAAGATGCTACTACTTCTATGAAAGAAGGTGGCTATATTAAGGCCGGTTTCAATAAAGAGCTAGATAAACTTAGAGATGCAAAAGTTTCTGCTAATCAATGGATAAAAGATTTAGAGGCAAAAGAAATAGAAGAAACAGGAATTAAGACTTTAAAAATTGGTTATAATCGAGTTTTTGGTTACTATATTGAAGTTAGCAAAAATCAGGCAGAGAATGTCCCTTTAAGATATAAGAGAAGACAAACTATTGCCAACAACGAAAGGTATATTACAGAAGATTTAAAACAAATAGAAGATGTTGTTTTACATTCTGAAGAAAATGCCTTAAAACTTGAAAACGAGATTTTCGCAAAGTTAAAAGAGTACCTTTTAGGGCAAATTCCATCTTTTCAGCAAATTTCGGCTAGTATTGCAGAAATTGATGCTCTTTTATCGTTAGCTCAAGTAGCTGTAAAAAATAATTATTGTAAACCTGTAATAAAATCATCAATTTCTCATATTAAGATAGAAGCAGGTAGGCATCCTGTTGTAGAGTTGTATTTAAAAAATGGGCAATTTGTTGCAAACGATACATATCTTGACCAAGACAAAAACAGAATGATGATAATTACAGGACCAAATATGGCTGGTAAGAGCACTTATATGCGACAAAATGCAATAATAACATATATGGCTCACATTGGTAGCTTTGTCCCTGCAAGAGAAGCAGAAATAGCATTAACTGATAGAATTTTTACTAGAGTTGGGGCAAGTGATGATTTAGCCTTTGGGCAAAGCACTTTTATGGTTGAAATGAGCGAAGTTGCTTTAATTTTAGCAAATGCTACTGACAAAAGCTTAATCATTTTAGATGAAATAGGTCGCGGAACATCTACTTTTGATGGACTAAGTATTGCTTGGGCAGTTATAGAATATTTGGCAAATAATTTTAAATCAAAAATTCTTTTTGCAACACATTATCACGAATTGACTGAACTAGAAGGCATTATTGAAGGGGTTAAAAATTATCGAATTGCCGTCAAAGAAATAGATGACAATATAGTTTTCTTAAGGAAAATAGTTAGAGGTGGGGCTAATCGAAGTTTTGGTATAGAAGTTGCAAGACTTGCAGGTTTGCCAACGGAAGTATTAACAAGAGCAAAAACTATTTCTCAAAATCTTGAAAAAGTAAATAACAAACTCGATGTTAATATTTTTGAAGAAAAGCAAACTAAAGCTATAGACAATAGAAAGGTCGCTCTTGAAATTTTTAACACTTTAAAAGATACTGATATAAATAAGATTTCACCTATGTATGCTTTTGAACTTCTTAATGATTTAATAACAAAGGCAAAGGAGGAAGATAATGAATAAAATTAATTTATTAGATCCTAAAGTTTTTAATAGAATTAGTGCCGGAGAAGTGGTTGAAAGACCTGCTTCAATAGTAAAAGAGCTTATTGAAAACAGTATCGATGCAAAAGCTAAAAATATTGTTATAGAAATCGAAGATGGTGGCAAAAAAAATATCACAATATCTGATGATGGCTCAGGCATTTCAAAAGAAGATTTACCATTAGCTTTTTTGCCTCATGCAACAAGCAAAATCAAATCTGTCGAAGACTTAGATAATATTATAAGTTTGGGTTTTAGAGGAGAGGCTTTAGCAAGTATTGGCTCTGTATGTCAAGTCAAAATTTCATCTAAGACAGCTGATAGCGAATATGGTTACTCATTAAGTGTTGATGGTGGAGTATCTGGGGAGATTTCACAAGTAGCACGAAGTCAAGGAACAACTATTAGCTGTTCAAATTTGTTTTTTAATACACCTGTTAGAGCAAAATTCTTAAAAAAATCAAAAGTTGAAGAAAGTGAAATAACGCATTTAATAGAAAAATTTATGCTATGTCGTAGCGATATTTGTTTTAAGTATTTTGTAGATGGTAAACTTATCTATAATACCACTTGTTGTGATATGCAAGACATAATATACACTATATATGGCAAGGAAGTATATCAAAATCTTTTACCAGTTGATTTAACTGAAGAAGATTTTAGGCTTTATGGATATGTTAGCAAACCAGCATATTCTCGTTCTAATCGCTCTTATCAATCTTTCTTTGTTAACAAGAGATATGTAGAAAACTATATTGTTTCATCGGCAGTTCAAAATGTCTTTGAAAGTTTTTTGATGAAAGGAAGATTTCCTTTTTATGTTTTGTGTTTACAAATGCCTACTGATACAGTAGATGTTAATGTCCATCCTTCAAAAAAAGAAGTAAAATTTGAAAATCCAAATAGAATTTTTTCATTAGTTCGTAGAGCAATAGAAAGTGCATTATTAAATGATGACCAAGTAAATAAATTTATAACAGTTGATGAAGATAAACATGAAAATATTACAAAAAATTTAACTCCTTATTATGATTCGGAATTTGCAAAAAAACCTTTATTTGAAAAATCTCTTTCTTCAAATGAGGGATTTAGTTTTTCAAAAAAATCACAATGCGTTGATGTTATTAATAAAGAAGTTATTGTTGATAGGGACATAAAAACAGAAAAGGTTCCTAATAATGATTTACCTGATTTTGCGAATATTACTTTGCCAGAAAAAGAAGTCCCAGATAATAGTAAAAATAATTTAGTTTTCTTTGACCAAGACAAAACAGAATTTTTATCAGAAATAAAAAAACAAGCAGAAAAAGTGGAAAATGATAAGTTTTTAAAAGCAAGCGTCAGAGATGAAATGAAAGTTTTAGGAACTATATTTAAAACATATATAGCTATCGAATTTAACGACAATCTATATTTCATTGATCAACATGCTGCACACGAAAGGTTGCTATATGATAAACTGATGACGCAAACAGATTCTAAAAAAATTATATCTCAGGATTTACTTATTCCATTTACTTTTACTCTAAATTCAAAAGAATTGGAATCTGTAATTCAACTTTTACCTCAAATAAACGAATTAGGTTTTAACATTCAAATATCAAATAATAATTTAGTTATAAATAGTGTTCCAGCAATACTGAGTGATATTTCATTGGACGATTTTGTAAATGAATTGATTAAAGAAGGATTAAATTGGGATAAAAAGAAAAGCGATTTTATACATTCAAAACTGTGCCAAATTGCTTGTAAACATGCCATAAAGGCTGGAGATAGCATCTCGTTAGATGAATGTGCTTATATAATTGAACAAGTTAGAAAGGGGGTTATGCTTTGTCCTCATGGCAGACCGATAACACTTGTAATTTCAAAAACTGAATTCGAAAAAATGTTTAAAAGGATAGTTTAAATTGTGAAACCAAAAATTGTTGCTATTTTAGGACCTACGGGTGTAGGAAAATCTAAAATGGGTATAGAAATTGCACAAAAGTTTAATGGTGAAATAATATCTGCTGATTCTGTTCAAATATATAAAGAATTTGACATTGGTTCTGCTAAAATAAAGTCTTCTGAAACTTGTGGTATAAAACATTATGCAATAGATATTGTTAGCCCTAATGAAAATTTTTCAGCATTTGATTTTGTAAATTATTCAAAATCGAGAATAAATCAAATATTAGAAAAAGGAAAAACTCCTATAATTGTCGGAGGAACAGCCTTATATATTAAAGCTTTATTTGAGAACTATAATTTAGGCGGAGAAAAAGATGAGAAATTAAGAGCCGAACTTGAAAACGAATTAAAAGAATTTGGACTTGAGTTTTTGGTAAATAAGCTTAAAAATTTAGCTCCAACAAAAGCAAAAGAAATAGATTTAAAAAATCCTGTAAGAGTTATAAGGGCAATAGAAATTGCTCTTTCTGATAATGTTAAAACAAAATCAGAAAGCGAATATGACTACAAAATTTTTGCATTAAATCGCAATAGAGAAGTTCTTTACAATAAGATAAACGAAAGAGTAGAAGAAATGTTTAGTCAAGGCTTAGAAGATGAGGTTAAAACTTTATTTAATAAATATGGAGAAGGTGTTCAACCTTTTAAAGCTATTGGATATAAAGAATTTATACCTTTCTTCAAAGGCGAATATACATTAGAAAAAGTCAAAGAGTTAATTAAGCAACATTCTAGAAATTATGCAAAAAGACAATTGACATTTATTAGGGGAATGAAAGACTGCATATGGATAGATGTTGAGAATTATGATTTTGCCAAAAAGCAAATAATAGGAGAATTAAAAAAATGGTTGATTTAGACAAAATAGAAGAAAAATTACAAAACCAATTTAAAGAAATTGACAGAATATCTTTTGTAAATCAAAAGAAAGTTTTAAAGGCATTTTCAGACTGCAAAATTACTTCTCAATGTTTTGCAGGAACAACAGGTTATGGATATGATGATGTTGGCAGAGATAAATTAGCTTCTGTTTATAGCAATGTTTTTGGCTCTGAAAAAGCTATCGTTTCTCCTTTAATTACTTGTGGCTCTCATGCTATTTCTACGGTATTGTATGGACTGCTTAGACCAGGAGATACAATATTATCAATTAGTGGTCAACTTTATGATACTTTGTATGATACATTATTCGGCAAAGAAAATGGTTCTTTAGAAAATTTTGGTATAAAATTTAAACAAATAGATTTGCAAAATAATACTTTTGATTCAGATTTGATTCTTAAAACTATAAAAAAGCAAAAGCCAAAAGTTGTTTTTGTTCAACGCTCTAGAGGGTATTCAAGTCGCAAAGCTTTGTCAATTAAACAAATGCAACAAATCTTTTCTCAAATTAAATCCTTAAAAAATCCACCAATTATTGTTGTAGATAATTGTTATGGGGAATTTGTGGAAGAAAAAGAACCATCGCAAATCGGAGCAGATGTTGTTGTAGGCTCATTAATCAAAAATCCAGGTGGCGGGCTTGCTCCTACAGGTGCTTATATTTGTGGAACAGAAAAAGCAATTAATTCAATTGCCACTCGTTTTACATCTCCATCACTATTATTAGAAGTTGGCTCTTTTGAAATGGGATATAGGCTTTTCTATCAAGGACTTTTTATGGCACCACACATAGTAGCTCAAGCATTAAAAGGAGCAATGCTTGTCGGACAAGTTATGGAAGAAAAAGGATACAAAATAATTCCATCAAATCAAGAAAAAGCGGGAGATATAATCAAATCTGTTGTGTTCAATACATCAGATGAGCTTATAAAATTTGTTCAACTTGTTCAAAAAATCTCTCCAGTAGATTCTTTTATTGTCCCAATGCCTTGGGATATGCCGGGCTATAATGACCAAGTTATTATGGCTGCAGGAACTTTTGTTGGAGGAGCATCAATAGAACTCTCTTGTGATTCTCCTATCAAAGCACCTTATATTGCCTATTTTCAGGGTGGGTTAACTTATGAGCATGTGAAAATACTGGCAGAAGAATTAAATAAAATCTATTAATAAAAGCGACTCATAGTTGCTTTTTTTGTTCTTTTTTTTTATTACTTTCATACATTAAATATATGAAAAACAAATTTCGACAATTTTCTCCTATAAAATCCTTTTTAATAGAAAGTATTAAGATAAATAAAATTAAAAGCATTTTGCTTATTATTTTTTGTTTTTTACTTTTCTTAACAGGAATAATAGTTGCTTGTAGAACAGGGGCTTATAACCCAGACAATATTTTTGGCTATGCCTTAAAAGAAGGCTCTTTTAAAATAATTACATCTTCTTTCTTTACTAGACTTTTATCAACTATTTTAATAATGGCTTTGCTTTTTGTTTTTTCTTTAAACAAATATCTTTTCCCTCTAGGTTTATTACTTTTATGTTATAGAAGTTATCTTTTAGGTTTAAATATTTGCTTTATGATAATTATATATGGTTTTTCTGGAGCTATTTTATCAATTTTTATTATCACTCCGTGCCATTTAATTATTATATCTGCTTTAATTTTGTTTTATATAATTTTAATTAGAACAAGAAATGATTTTTGCTGTTTTGGGGGATGTAGATTCCCTAGGCAAAGACTTTTTGTTTCAATATTTTCTTTTGCTTTAATATTTTGTATTTGTTTAGTCGAATCTCTTTTATTAACAATTTTTAGTGCTAATGTTATTCTAATAATTTAAATCTAAAGCTTTGAATAGAAATTCCTTTTTTGATTACAATAAATTGAAAAAGGAGTGTATTATGAAGCGTTTTATTGCATTTAGTATTATGTTGTGCATATTAGCAACTATATGTTGTATTAGTTTGCCAGTAACTTCAGCAGATTCGGCAATTGATATCACTTGCAAATCTGCTTGTCTTGTCGATTTTTCATCGGGACAAATTCTTTTCGAAAAAGATTCTCAAACTCATCTTCCTGTTGCGAGCATGGTAAAGATGATGACAATTTTACTTACCTTAGAAGAATTTGAAAAAGGAAATTTAACCGATGAAACTCTTATATCAACCACTGAAAATGCTTCTTCTATGGGAGGTAGTCAAGTTTTTATTGATCCTTATGTTGAATACAGTGCAAAAGATATGTTAAAAAGTGTAATTATGGCATCAGCTAATGATGCTTCTGTTGCCTTAGCAGAGCATATTGCAGGTAGCGAAAGCTCATTCGTTACCAAAATGAATGAAAAGGCAAAACAGTTAGGCATGAACGACACAAACTATGTTAACTGCACAGGCTTACCAGCACCAGAGCAGTACTCTTGTGCTAAAGATTGTGCTATAGTTTTAAAAGAGGTAGCAAAGTATGATAAATATCATGAATTTTCTACTATTTGGATGGATGAATTAGTTCATCCTTCAGGAAGAAAAACTGAACTTGTAAATACAAATCGTTTAGTAAAATATTATGATGGTTGTGATGGTGGAAAGACTGGTTCGACAAATGAAGCAGGTTGTTGTCTAAGTGCTACAGCAAAAAGAAATAATTTTAGACTTATTTCAGTTGTTATAGGGGCGAAAAATAGTCAAACAAGATTTAATGAATGTTCAAAGTTATTCAACTATGGCTTTGCTAATTTCGAAAGCAGAACGATTATTGACAGTCAAAAAGCAATTAACAATTTAACTATTAATAAAGGTAAAACAAACTCTATTGAAGTTTTTGCAAATGAAGATTATTCTGTTACAACAAGAAAAGGACAAGAAGCCGAATTAGATGTTGATTATCAATTACCTAAAATTATTAATGCACCTTTAAAACAAGGACAAATCATTGGCAGAGCAATTATATCAAAAGACGGCACATTGATTAAAGAAATTGATTTGATTGTCAAAGACAATGTTGAAGCTCTTTCTTACAAAGATTGTGTAGATAGAATTGCAACGCAATGGTAAAAATTTAACCTTATTTTAATTAAAAATGTTTTAAAATTAAAAGAGAGCAAATTATATTGCTCTTTTTTATTTACAACCTTAAACAATATCTTTTTAGGCATAGCAAACAAATTTGCTTTGATTTTTCGACAATTTTTGTTATTATACAACAAGAAATAGCAATGGAGAGTGTAAGCTTGGCAAATTCTAAAAAATCTACAATTATTATGATTTGTTCAATTATTCTTCTATTGGCAAGTATAATAACTCTTGTCATTTATTTTTGTCTGCACGATTCAAATTCTAAAACTAATAATTTATTTTCAGTTAGTTGTTCTAACATTACTTTAAATGTAGGGCAATCAACTAAATTGCCAATTATTGTTTCAGATGAAAAAGCTTTGTTATCTTTTGAAATATCTGATGAAAGGGTAGCAAAGATAGAAAATGGATATATAACTGCACTTAATCCTGGTCAAACTTTAATCAAAATTACAGCAACTTTAGATGATAAAACTGCAAATTGTAATTTTTATTTTACTGCTATAAAAGATTCTTATTCTCTTTCAATAATTCCTATTGTTGATTGTAATTTTGAAAATAATGTATTAGAAATGAGCAAAACAACTTGTCAATTTAAAATAAGCTTACTAGATAAACAGGGCGATGAAATAACAAATCCCGTTTTTACTCTTTCTTGCTCTGATGGTTTAACAGTAGAGACTTTACCTTTTGGTTATTTATTAACAGCTAGTAAAAATGGCTATTTGAATTTTGATTTTGAAACATTAAATTTTGCCGTTAGTGTGTCTGTTGTTTTAGTTTAAATTAAATATTTATTATTTTATAAGTTATTTTGTTTCTCAAATTGCTTGCTTTTTTTTGTCGGTAGATTTATACTACTTAAGTATTAAAAGTCGGCAAACTCATTTTAGGAGTAAAATAATGGAACAATCTTCAGAACAAGTCCTTGCAACAGAACAAATGAGTTTTGTTGATGATAAATATAGGTTTAAACTTGATAACTTTGAAGGACCTTTAGACTTATTATTACATCTTATCAAAGACGCAAAAATGGACATCATGTCTGTAAAACTTGCCGATATTACAGAACAATACCTTGAATATATGAAAGACATTGATTCTATAGATATGGATAAAGCTAGTGAGTTTATAACTGTCGCTGCAACTCTTATTGAAATCAAATCTAAACATTTACTTCCTGTTGAACAAGAAGATAATATTGATGAAGAAGATAGCGAAGCTTTATTACTGGAAAGATTAAAAGAGTATGAACTTTTCAAAGAAACAGGAAAAAGACTTAAAGAAATTGAAGATATCAATAAACTTTATAGGGCTCCAGGAAAAGAAACTGAAAAAGTTAAAATAATTATAAAAGATATGGTTCTTGACAAACTGCTTGATGCTTTTGCAAATCTTTTAGCCAAAGCTGAAGCAAGAGGGAAAGATAATCCTGAACCTAAAAAAATAGTTAAAGATAGATTTACCGTTGCTGAAAAAATAGTTTCTATTAGGGCTTATGCTAGGGAACATAAACGATTTCCTTTTGAAGAAATCTATACACAAGATATGACCAAAAGCGAAATGATAAATGTTTTTCTTGCTCTTTTAGAATTATTAAAACTTCAAACTGTAAGAGTAGAACAAGCTGGAATTTTCAAGCAAATAAATATTATTTCTAATGAGGTTTAATTATGAGCACTATTGATACAATTTACAATCTTAAAGATGTTTTATTTTCAATACTTTTCGTCGCTGGCGATGGAATTGAAAAATCTTTTTTGTCTGAAAAGTTGCAAGTAAGCCAAAAAGAATTAGAAAAAGCTTTGCAAGAACTTAAAAATGATTTATCTGGAGATAAAGGAGTTCACCTTATTGAATATAAAAATAAGATTCAATTAGCCTCAAATCCAAACTATGCCAATTACATATCTGATGTCTTAAATCCTATTCGTGAAAAATCTTTAACTAGAGCTGCTTTAGAAACTTTAGCGATAATTGCTTATAAACAGCCTATAACAAAACTTGAAGTAGAAGATATTAGAAGGGTTAATTCTGACTATGCTGTTCAAATTTTAGTTGACCAAAATATGATTGAAGTAGTAGGGCGTAAAGATGCTGTAGGAAAACCTTTGCTATTTGGAACAACAGATTCCTTTTTAAAACGATTTAATTTATCAGACATTAACCAACTTCCTGACTATGAAGAATTATTAGAAAGAATCAAGACTATTCGTGCTGAGGAAGACGAAAACAAACAAGAAACTCTTTTTAAAAATGTTGACAATATTGAATTTGAAGAAGATTTGCCTGATTTCTTAAAAGGGGAAGATGTGCAATCTATTTCAGCAGATGATACAATAGCTTAAATATTAAAACTATAGCATAAAAAATATTTAAAATAATATTATATTTTATGCAAAAAAAAATAAAAGTGTATGGTCAAAAGTATAATCAAAACAAGGTTAAATATCGAATTGCCAGAGGCATAATTTTAAATATATTTCTGTTTTTTATACTAGTTGCAGAAATTGTTTTAGGAATATTATGGGCATTAGGTTTTTAAAAAAAATACCTTTTGAACCTACATTTTTTTTGTTGCTCATATACTTAATAATCACAAATGGTATTTTTTTTGTTTTTAACTTTATTGCTGTTTTTTTTGTTCATGAATTTTCTCATACCTTCGTTGCTAAAAAATTAGGCTATAAAGTTGAAAATTTTGTTTTAGCTCCTCATGGGGCTTCTATAAACTTTAAGCAAGAAATTTTTGTCAATAATGATGAAATCAAAATTGCAGTTGCTGGCCCAATTTCAAATTTAATTTGTGCAGTAACAATGGTATCTTTTTGGTGGATTTTCCCCAATTTTTATAATTTAACTTATTTATTTGTTTTGCAATCTTATTTTTTTGCAATGTTTAATTTGTTGCCATGCTATCCTTTAGATGGTGGGAGAGTTTTAACTGCTTGTTTACAAAACTATATTTCAAGAGAAAAAGCTATTAAAATTTCTTGTATTCTAAATTTTATCTTTTCTATTGTTTTCTTCTTACTTTTTATCCTTTCATGTTTTATTGATTTTAATCCTACTTTTGCTACCGTATCTGTATTTTTGCTTTTAAGCTTTTTTATAAATTCAAGCCAAAGCAAATTCTGCCTTGTAAACCGATTAAATAAAATAAACAAAAACTTTTCAAAAGTTAGATTTATATATATAAAAAAGTCAACCTTATTATCGAAATTAATTAATAAAGTTGACCAAAATAAATTTACGATTTTTGTTATAAGTGATAAAAGAACAATATTTTTAGATGAACAAAAAGTTTTTAACTTTTCTAAACAATATCCACTTACGATGACAATAGGGGAGATTTTAGACCAAATATGGCATAAGTGAATCAATATTTCCTCTTTCAAATTCTTTTAGTTTTGTTAAAATCTCATCTACTTCTTTAGAAATATTGCGATGATCTGATAAATCTTTAACACAAGTTATATATCCCATAAAAGTTCCAAACAACATCATTTCAGCAATGTGTCGTGTAGTTTTGTTTGTCAAAGTAGAAAGATTTATGCTCGACCATAATCTTGCTTTCTCTAACCAATTATTATCTTTTATTTTTTCTAATTTTTCAGCTTGTGCCAAAACTTCACATTCTTTTTGTAATGCCAAATATTTATCTTGCTGAGATGCAAGTTCTTTTTTCAAATTATCATCTTTAACCTTTGGCAACAAATCATCAATTGATTGAGCAGCAGTTTTTATGTTTTGATAAACTGCATTTAAATAGTTTTCCAAATTTTCCTTTTTAACTTTTTCTTCCATGTTTTTCCTCCATAATTTTAATGTGTAGTTTTGCAAAATTTATACAAACCATATATACATATTTTAATTTTTCTTGCAAAAAATAAAACCATGAAAACATCATCAAAAATTTTTCTAGTTTTATTTGCAATTACATCAATCGCTTCGATTGTTTTATTTCCCAATGTGTCTAAAGCTATTGTAATAAATGAAAAAGGCCTTAGTGTAAATTTTTCTGTGCTATCATATGTAGCTTTAGGTTTAACCATTTTATCTAGCATCTTTGGAACTATATTGTTTTTTAGATTTTTAAAAACATTATCAATTAACAAAGTCTTATTTTTCTCAACTTTACCTTTTACTTTAATTTATGGTGTCGCACTATTTTCACTCGCATATTTATCAAGTTTAGACAACCCGACGGCTAATGGGGTAAAAACCATTCTTAACATTACAAAAGAAAATCAATACAACACTATTTTATGGGCAATATTATTAACAATATTGTATATTGTTATTTTGTTTATTGTTTATTTTTTTGTTACAAAACCTATTTACAAAATGGAAAAAGTATTGCTAAGATTAGGTGATGGTAAAATTAAAGAAAAAAAATTTAATATAGGTGGGGGAAAACAATTTTCTGAAATCTCTCATTCTCTTTTAAAAATAAATAATAATTTTACAAACAATAGTAATGATGTTTTTTACACTTCAAAACTTCCAAAAAACTTAACTAAAAATCTTAATGATGAAAAATTAACAAGTCTGCAAAATGGGGCTCCAATTAGTCAATCTTTTAATATTGTACTTTGTAAGTTAATAAGTAATCTTTCTCATAACAGGAATTCTGATTACACTGTATTAAAATTTTATGTCAATAATATAGAACCCTTGATAAAAAGATTTAATGGGATTTCTATTGAAAATGATGATGAATATTGCTGTGGGTTATTTTTTAAATCAGAAGATGCTTTAGACTTTGCTCATGCAGTTTGCAGAATTGTTAAAATAAAAACTAAACATATAGATTACAAAATTGTTCCGATGTTAATAGTAGATAAATGTGAAATTCAGATTTCTTCAAATGAAAAAGGAAAAGTTCTTATTAATAATAAAAATTTTGATTTTGCACATGAATTAACTTCTTTTATTCACAAAGCAAATTGCAAACTTATATTTACTAACAGAATTTTAGACAACTTACCAACTAATTATTTGTTAAAATACAGATATTTAGGAAGATTAGACAATTCTGAAATCAATATCTTTGAAAGTTTAGAAGTTTATCCTAGAAAGAAAAGAGAACTTTTAGATAAAAATAAACAACCTTTTGAAAAAGCTGTTCTTTTTTATAATAAAGGAGAAAAACAAAGAGCCTTAATTCTTTTTGAAAACATTTTAAAAGAAAATCCTAATGATAGAGCTTCTTATCTATATTTTAATCAATGTAAAAATTAACTTGACATGATAAATAAATAAGTGATAAAATCTTCTCTGTGAAAGTAGGGAATTTAAGACATAAAAAAACTTGTCCTAGATGCGGAATTAAAGTTGACGAGTCTATAGAAGAATGTCCTGATTGTGGACTGATTTTTTCACGCTTAGAAATCGCAACAAACAAAGATGCAAAAAACAAAATCAAAAGACATGATAAGCAATTTATCATCTATACTTCAAATTTGCCAAGTGATGTTAATTATATAAAATTGTTATTATTAGTAATATTTACAGGGGTTGTTGGGGGACATTGCTTTTATACAGGAAGATATTTAAGAGGAAGTGTTTTGCTTATTGATTTTCTAATGATAGTATTGATTACCATATTTAATGCACAACTAATAGCGTTTAGTGAAACATTGGTTGGTTGTCTTTGCACAATACTAGGTTTTGTTATGTTTCTATGGTTTTATGATATTGTTATGGTAGTTTGCAGAAAATTTAAAGTACCAGTCGCTATAGATTTACAAGGCGAAAATTTATCAAACAAAGGTGAAAATTAATGAGAGTAGTTGTAGGAATTAGTGGTGGTGTAGATTCTTCAGTAGCAGCATATTTATTAAAACAACAAGGACATGATGTCATTGGTCTGTTTATGATTAATTGGGAAGAAAAAGATAGCGCTTGCACTGCGGAAGAAGATTTTGAAGATGTAAAAAGAGTTTGTAATAAGATAGGAATACCTTATTACTCGGTTAATTATGCAAAGGAGTATTATGATAGAGTATTTAAATATTTTTTATCAGAATATAAAGCAGGAAAAACACCAAATCCTGATGTGTTATGCAATAGAGAAATTAAGTTTGGCCCTTTTTTAGACAAGGCTATGGCTTTAGGGGCTGACATGATTGCCACAGGGCATTACGCAAAAGTAATAGAAAAAGATGGGAAATATTTATTAGCAAAGGCAAGTGATTTAAATAAAGACCAATCATATTTTTTAAATCAACTTAATCAATATCAACTTTCCAAAGTCATATTCCCTCTCTCAGATATTTCCAAGCCAGAAGTAAGGAAAATTGCAAAACAATTAGATTTATCAACAGCAGAAAAAAAAGATTCGACTGGAATTTGTTTTATAGGGGAAAGGAATTTTAAAAAATTTTTACAAGAATTTTTGCCAGCTCAACCAGGCAACATAATAGATATTCATGGTAACATTGTAGGAAAACATGAAGGGCTTATGTATTATACATTAGGTCAACGCAGAGGTTTAAATATTGGTGGTTTGAAAGGCGGGAATGGCGAAAGGTGGTTCGTTTTAGACAAAGATTTAGAACATAATAACTTGATTGTAAGTCAAGGCGAAGATAAACTTCTTTTTAGTGATGGGCTTTATGCTGACAATATGAATTGGATACCTTGCTTGCCAAAAGAAAAAGAATTTAATTGTTTGGCAAAATTTAGATATAGACAACCTGACCAAGAGGTTAAAGTATCAATATTAAGTAATAAGTCTATTAAAGTTGATTTTATACAACCTCAGAGAGCCATAACACCTGGGCAGTTTGTAGTTTTATATGATAAAAACGGAATGTGTTTGGGTGGAGGAACAATCACCGAAAGATTTAAAAAAGAATAACTCTTTTAGCATAATTATTTCTTTTAAGGGGAAAATAATGCTAGGAGGTAAAAATGATTATAGCAAACTATATCGCATTAATTATCCTTTTAATAGGAGGACTTAACTGGGGAATTATTGGTCTAGTTAATTTCAATTTAGTTGCTTGGTTAAGTATGGGCAGTAAAATTGTAGAAAGAATAATTTATATTCTAGTATTACTTGCAACTCTTTACCTTATTGTAGCATGCATTATAGACGGCGGTATTCTCCTTAGAGAAATAGCTACAACAACTGGTGCTTAATTTAGCTAAAGCAAAAAAACTCGGTTTGACCGAGTTTTTTTTATTATAAAGAGAATATAAATAAAATGATAAATATTATTATAGTTGAAAAAATGGCATGAGTTAATTTTTGCAAAATTAATAGCCCTATCGGTGGTTTAAAAGAGTTTGTAAGTGAAGCACATTGAAATAATGTTGAAATCCCTCCAAAACTTATTATAAAAGTTGATAAAATAACTTTTAGTGGTAAATTAGAAAGAGCAGAGATATCTAAACATCCTTTAGTTATTTCAATTATTCCTCCTAAAAAAGCAGAAGTTGCTGGTGAAAACATTGATAACAAAGGTGATAATGAAGTTATCACAACAAAGAAAATAGCAATTATAGCACCTACAGAAATAACACTTAAAGCAGAATCTAATACAATTGATGATAAATTGTTTGATTTAAAATTTTGAAAATTATGGTTTTCATTCCCAATTTCTTTTAACTTTATTTTTCGATAAATTATACCGTTTATCAATGCTCCTAAAATATGCGCAATAAAAATTAAATATCCAGCCGTAACAGAGCCTAGCATTCCTGCTCCAACTGCACCTATTATAAACATAGGCCCAGATGTAGAACAAAAGCTCATCATTTTACAAGCATCTTGCCTAGTTATTTTACCATTTTGATAAAGATCAGATGTGATTTTGGCACCAACGGGATAACCTGATATTATGCTAGAAACAAAAGCAAAAGATGACAGAGAAGATGTGTTATATAAAAACTTTGTTGGTTTAGAAAAAAAAGAAGAGAATTTTTCTACAACGCCAGAGAGAGATAAAATTTTAGTAAAGAATATAAAAGGGAGAATAGCAGGCAACACATTAAAAGCCCATGCAGTAATTCCATTTAGTGTGGTTTGCAAATAAAATGACGGAAACAAAATCATGTTTACTAGAATGTAAATGACAAAGATTGACAAAATGTAGTTTAAAAAGGTGATTTTTCTTGATTTTTGCATGTTTTATCTCCAATTTGTTTGACATTATAATCTAATATATTTATAATTTTTTTAGATAAAAATTATTCTATAAATTAAAAAATTGAAGGTAAAGATGAAAATAAAAAAATTATATAAAAAAGCTGAAAAACTACAAAAAACAATAGTTTTCCCAGAAGCTGAATTTAGTGAAAGGACATTGCAGGCAATAAAAATTATTGCTAAGAAAAAAATTGCAAAGCCTATACTTATAGGAGATGAAAGCGGATTAATTTTAAGAGATAAATCCTTTATCGGATATCAGATAATCAATCCTAAAACTTTTGAACATTTTGACAAACTTGCTAAATGTTTATATGCAAAGAGAAAAGAAAAAGGGTTGACACTAGAAGAAGCAAAAAAATTAGCGCTTGACCCTTATTATTTTGGAACACTGCTAGTTGAAGAAGGGTATGCAGATGGAATGGTAGCAGGTGCTGAAGCCTCTACAGCAAATACAGTTAGGCCTGCATTGCAAATCATAAAAGCAAAAAAGAAAGGTGCTCCCGTAAATTCATGTTTCTTTATTTACGGAAAGAATAAATTTTTAAAGGATAAATCTTTAATTTTAGCAGATTGTGGAGTGTTGCCAAACCCTAGTTCTGATGAGCTTGCTCAAATTGCAAGCGACAGTGTGAAAACATTTAAAGCTTTAGACTTAGGCTCACCAAAAGTTGCGTTCTTGTCTTTTTCCTCAAAAGGTTCTGCAAAAAATGAAATGGTTGAAAAAGTGCAAAAAGCTTTTGAAAAATTCAAAAAAAGTGGGATATGTGCAGATGGAGAACTACAATTTGACAGTGCAATGGTCCCTTCAGTTGCAAGACAGAAAGCACCAAATAGTGCAATCTGTGGAGATGCAAACATATTAATATTCCCTGATTTAAATAGCGGGAATATATGTTACAAGGCAATTCAATATATAGGTGGTTTAAATGCAGTTGGACCAATCTTACAAGGATTAAATAAGCCAATAAACGACTTGTCAAGAGGGTGCAGTGTAGATGATATCGTAACTGTAACAGCAATTACAGTATTACAAACAATAAAGGAGTAAATTATGAAAATATTAGTTATTAATGCAGGAAGTTCATCATTAAAGTTTCAACTTTTTGATATGGAAAATGAAAGTGTTATCGCAAAAGGTAATTGTGAAAAAATAGGTTTACCAGCTTCATTTATTGGTTACAAAACAAACGGCGACAAAAAAGAAGTTGCTATTAAAATGAGTAATCATGTAGAAGCACTTGAGAATGTTTTGAAAATATTAACAGATAAAAATGAAGGTGTTATAAAATCTTTGTCTGAAATCTCTGCTTGCGGACATAGAGTAGTTCAAGGTGGTTGGATTTTTGATAAAAGCGTTTTAGTTACTAAAAAAGTTTTAAAAGATCTTGAAAAATTAACAGATTTATCACCATTACATGCTCACGCAAACATGGCAGGAATCAATGGTTGTTTAAAAGTAATGCCAAAAGTTCCACAAGTTTTGGTTTTTGATACATCTTTCCATGCTACTATGCCTGAAAAAGCATATAACTATGGCATTAAATACCAAGATGCTGAAAAATATCATATCAGAAAATATGGATTCCATGGAACAAGCCATAGATTTGTTGCCAATGAATGCGCTCGCTTAATGAAGAAAAAATTGGAAGATTTAAATTTAATAACTGTTCACATGGGCAATGGTTCTTCGATAACTGCTATTGAAAAAGGCAAAAGCATTGATACAACAATGGGCTTAACTCCACTTGAAGGTCTTATAATGGGAACTCGTTCAGGTGACTTAGACCCTTCAGTTGTTTCTTATCTTGCTGACAAAAAAGGACAAAGTGCAAGCGAAGTTGTTTCTTACTTAAACAAAGAATGTGGAATGTTGGGAATAAGTGGAGTTTCTAGCGATTTAAGAGAAATAAATGATGCTGTAGTAAAAGGAAATAAAAGAGCAAAACTTGCTTTGGATATGTTAAAATATAGAACAAAGAAATTCATTGGTTCTTATATGGCTGTTCTTGGAAAAGTTGATGCAATCGTATTCACTGGTGGGGTAGGAGAAAACCAAGAAGACTTAAGAGAAGAAGCTCTTAAAGGACTTGAAAACTATGGAATAATCCTTGATGTAAAGAAAAACAGTTCTTTACCTAGAGGAACTAATGAACTTATTAGCACAAAGAAATCAAAAGTTAAAGTATATAGAATACCAACAGATGAAGAACTTTTAATCGCTAGAGATACTTTAGAATTGATAAAAAAATAATTTTATGTAAAATAAAATAACAAAAAATGATAAAATGCTTGACATTTGACAAAAAAATCTATATACTTGTTAAGCAAGATATCAAAAGAAAGATTTGTAAAGGAGGAAAACAATGGCTGTTCCAAAGGGTAAGGTTTCAAAAGCTAGAAGAAACACAAGAAATTCTGCAAATTTTAAAGCTGTTGCACCAACACTTGTTGAGTGTCCAAAATGTCATGAGATGAAAAAACCTCATACTGTTTGCAAAAAGTGTGGAAGTTATAAAGGTGAAACTGTTATAGTAAAAAAAGAAAAAACAAAATAATTTACAAAAACTCGTTTTATGGCGAGTTTTTTTATTTAGTAAATTGTTTCGCAGTTATTAATTTTGTCAATTTATTGTATTATGCATAACATAAAACATACAAGATATATGATTTTATGCAATATTTATTCAATAATCGAATCCTTCATTGTCTATAAAAAAATTCGTCAAATTGTTTTGATTATTTTACTGCTTTTGATATTATATATATAAACTGAAATAATGAAATAAAAGTATAAAGGGAGAAAATAAATGAAAATCGTCGTTGATGCTTTCGGTGGTGATAACGCACCTTTAGAAATAATAGAAGGATGTGTGCTAGCAATAAATAAACATAAAGATTTGGAAATCATATTGACAGGGGCAACAGAAGAAATTAAAAAAATCTTAAATGGTAGAGAAGAAAGGATTTCTATTGTGGATGCCAAAGAAATAATTACTAACAATGACAAACCAACAGAAGCCATTAGATATAAAACTGATTCTTCTTTAGTTAAAGCTTATGATATTTTAAAAAATCAAGAAGATGTTATTGGTCTTGTGAGTGCAGGTAGCACAGGGGCTGTTTTAGCTGGAGCTATTATGAAAATTGGTCGCATCAAAGGTATTACAAGACCTGCTTTAGCTCCAATTTTGCCTACCAAATTGGATAGCGATGTAATTATCATAGATAGTGGAGCGAATGTTGATTGTAAGCCTGTAAATTTGTTACATTTCGCTTTGATGGGTAGTGCATATTATTCTATTGTTTACAATAAACCTTCTCCAAGAGTAGCTCTTTTAAACAATGGTAGAGAAGAAGAAAAAGGCAACGAACTCGTTAAAGAAGCATTTCCTTTATTAAAAAATGCTCCAATTAATTTCATTGGAAATCGTGAAGGCGGAGATTTTATGAGTGGCGAAGTTGATGTTATGGTTGCAGATGGCTTTGCTGGTAATGCTTTGCTTAAAGGTACCGAAGGAGCTGTTGGAGCGGTTCTTAGTTTACTAAAAAAGAGCATTAAATCTCATGCTTTAAGCAAAATTGGAGCCTTGTTTATGAAGCAAACTTTTAATGAACTAAAAAATAGAATTGATATTCTTAAAAAACACGGTGGAAGTCCTCTTTTAGGATGCAAAAAATTAGTCGTAAAAAATCATGGCTCTTGCAAGAGATTTAACATCTTATCTTCAATTGAACAAACAATGCTATTACATGAAAACAAATTAATTGAAAAAATAGAAAATTCGCTCTCTCTTTTAGAAAAGGCGGAAAACAATGATTAAAGATATAACAGAAATATATAAAATTTTAAATCATGTCTTTAAGGATAAATCTTTGATAAGCCAAGCTTTAACTCACAGTTCAAAATCAGAAATTAATTATGAAAGGTTAGAGTTTTTAGGAGATGGCATTTTAGACTTTTTAGTAGGAGATTATCTTTACTCTCACACCAAGGAAAAAGAAGGAAAATTAACCGTTTGGCGAAGTCATTATGTGTCTGAAAATTATTTATGCCAAATTTTTGACAAATTAAAATTAAACGATTTTGTTTCTCTTGGAAAAAGTTATCAAGGTCCAATTTCTAAGGCAATTAAAGGTGATATTATTGAAGCTATAATTGCTAGCTTATATTTAGATGGAGGACTTGAAACAGCAAAAGATTTTATCTACAAAAACTTTGATTTACAAAACTTTACAAGTGTTGTTGATGACAACTACAAATCTAAATTGCAAGAACTTGTACAAGCCAATTTTAAGTGTCATATTCAATATAAAACTGAACCTTCTGAAAATGGTTTTATTTCCACTTTTTATATGGATGAAGATGCTATCAGTTCGGCTGAAGGATTTAGCAAGATTGAGGCAGAACAAAAAACTGCAAAAAAAGCTATAAAAAAGCTTTTTCTACTCTAAGATGAAAATGCGAGGTTATATATGATTTTTAAAAAGATTGAAATGATTGGTTTTAAATCATTTGCAGACAGAACAATTATAGAATTTAATGACAATTTTACTGCTATCGTTGGACCTAATGGTTGTGGGAAAAGTAATGTTTCTGATGCTATTAGGTGGGTTTTAGGTGAACAAAGTCCTAAAACTTTGCGTGGTGATAGCATGCAAGATGTTATTTTTAACGGAACAGAAAAAAGAAAAAGTTTATCTTACTGCGAAGTAACTTTGACATTTGATAACTCCAATCGCTTTTTCAATTTTGATTATGATGAACTCGCTATAACTAGAAAACTTTATCGTTCTGGAGAAAGCGAATATTTAATTAACCGAAACACTTGCCATTTAAGAGATATTACCAATTTGCTTTATAATAGCGGTCTTGGTAAAAATGGATATTCTGTAGTTAGTCAGGGTAAAGTAACAGAGCTTGTTGATGCTAAACCTGAAAGCCGTCGTGCTATGTTTGAGGATGCTGCAGGTATTTCAAAATATAAAAATGACAAAAAAGAAGCTGAAAGAAAATTAGAAAGGACAACTGACAATTTAACTAGAGTTAAAGATATTCTTGCCGAGATTGAAAGACAAATGGGGCCTTTAAAAAAACAAGCTGAAAATGCTAAAAAATACCTTGAATATAAAGGACAGCTTAAAGATTTAGAGGTTAATGCTTATATTTATCAATATGAAAATTCTAACAATCTTAAAGAGCAAATAAATTTAAAGCTTGATGCCGTAAATAAACAAATAGATATAAGACAAACTGATTTAGATAAAACTAATGAACAATACACCAGTGCTATGGAAAGTATTGAAAACTTTGATAAAAGTTTGGCTTCTATAAATCAAAAAATTTTAGATTTAACTGTTAGTTTGGAAAAACAAGAGGGGGAAACCAAACTTGTTAGAGAAAGAATTAATTTTACATATAAAGAGAACGATAGATTAAATTTAGACAAAACTAATAGTATGACAGCTTTACAAGCTTGTCAAGAAAGCAAAAAACAAATTGAAGAAAGTATAAATGTTTTGGAAAATGAACTTAGCATTATGGAAAAATCTTTTGATGAACTTTCTTCTACTTATTCTTCTTTAGCAAATGAATTAACAATAAGCGAAGATGAAGCCGGAGCTAATCAACAAAAAATCATTGAAACTCTTGGCTCTCTTTCTGACATAAAAAGCAATGTTTCTAAATTGAAAGCTGAAAAAGCCTTATTAACAGAAAGTCTTAAAAATTTGCAATCTGATTTAGGTGGATTATCTACAAAACAAGATGAAAATAAAAAAATTACTGAAAGTGCTAAAAAAGCATTGGCAGAGAAAGAAAAAAATATAATCTCTTTGAAAGAAGATGTTAAAAATTTAGCTAGTATTGATTTTGTTGCAGAAAGAAAATTGCGAGAACTTGAAAATGAAAAAGCTAATTTAACTACACAAATAAAAGTTTTTGAAAATAGAAAAAAATTATTAACAGACCTACAAAATGAATATGATGGTTATGCCTATTCTATAAAAAAATTGCTTAAAGAAAGCGACAAAAATGCAAATATTAAATCAAAAATCGTAGGTGTTATCGCATCTTTGATTAAAGTTCCTCAAAAGTTTGAAACAGCTATAGAAGTTGCCCTTGGAGGAGCAGTACAAAATATAGTAACTCACAATGAAGATGATGCTAAATATTTAATTAAATTCTTAAAAGAAAATTCTTTTGGAAGAGCAACCTTTTTACCAATTTCTTCAATGAAAAGAAGGGATTTAGATAAAAAATACATTAATGGCAAATCAGGTATCTATGGAATTGCTAGCGAACTTGTAGATTATGATAAATCAATAGATAATGTAGTAAGCAATCTTTTAGGTTCTACTGTTATTGCCGACAATTTACAAGTGGCAGTTGAAATTGCAAAGTCTAGTGGTTATGCTTTTAGAATTGTAACTTTAGATGGCGATGTTGTAAACCCTCAAGGTTCTCTTACCGGTGGAAGCAAAAAAGCTGAATCTTCTAATATTATGGGAAGAGAAAGAGAAATTGAAACTCTTGGCGATGACATAGTTAAATTTAATATTCGTTTAGAGCAAATAGCAAAAGAATATCAAACTAAGTCAGCCGAATATGAAAAAAATAAACAATTATTAAAAGAAAAACAAGCTCAAATCGGTCAATTTGAAATTGAAATAGCTAAAGATAAGGAAAAACTTGAACAATTTGAGAATTACCTTTTGGAAACTGCTGATAACTTGCAAGTTAGTGAAATGGAGAGTCAAACTGTTAAAAACAAATTGGCTTTAATTGAAGAAGAACTCACAAAAGCTGAAAAACTTGAAAGTGCATTGTCTGGCAACAAAGAAGATGCTGATGAAATTGTAAGAGAAAAAAGAGAAAAATTTGAATACTTGCGAAAAGAAAGGGATAAAATCAATGACAACATCTTAACTATTAAGGTTGAAATGGCACAAAAAAGAACTAAACTTTCTAATGCAAAAGAAGAAAAAATTAGACTTGAAAATGAAGAAGGAAGACTTTTATCCTTAATTTCTCAAATAGATGAACAACTCAACTCAAATACAAAATTCATTGCTGATTCTGAAGAAATAATAAAAGAAAAACTTGCTTCGGCTCCTTCTTCAGCTAAAAAGCAAGAATTAGAGCTTAATATAAATAAAAGAACAGAGATTGAACAAAATAAACAAGAAATTAATGACAAAATTAAAGAATTAGACAATCAAAAAACAGCTCTGATGGATGAATTATCCCGTTTACATGACAAAAAGTTCAGGGAAGAAATGAATCTATCTAAAGTTGATAGCGAACTTGAAGCTATGCAAGAGCGAATATATGAAGAATATTCGTTAACTTATGCTACTTGTCAAGATTTAAGAAGAGCTGAGTTCGATATAAATGAAGCCATGCCAGAAATTTCAAAACTTAAAAAGTCTATTAATGCTCTTGGTTATGTAAATGTAAACGCAATTGAAGACTGCAAAGCTCTCTATGAAAGATATGAAGACTTAAATACTCAAGCACAAGACCTCGAAAAGGCACAAGATGACTTAAACAAAATTATAAAAGACCTTTCTGGCATAATGATTGAAAAATTTAATAATGAACTTAATAAGATTAATGAAAGTTTTAAAATAACATTCAAAGAATTGTTTGGTGGGGGAACAGCAAAACTTGCTCTTTGTGATGAAAATGACCCACTAGAAAGTGGTGTAGAAATTTTTGCTCAACCACCAGGTAAAAAAATACAAAACATGACTTTGCTTTCTGGTGGAGAAAAATCTTTAACAGCTATGGCAGTTATCTTTGCCATTTTGAGAATTAAGCCTTTGCCTTTCTGCCTTTTCGATGAAGTTGAGGCTGCTTTAGATGATTCAAATGTTGAAATTGTTGATAAATATTTGAAAAAGCTTTCTAATGAAACACAATTTATTCTTATTACACACAAAAAGCCAACAATGGAATATGCTAAAGCATTATTTGGGGTTACAATGGAAGAAAAAGGAGTATCTAAGATTGTGTCTGTTCAACTTTCTGATGCTATCCGACATGCACAAGAAAATTAAATTAAAGAAATAGACGATCTAAATTTAATTAGGAGTTTTTATGGGACTATTTAAAAAAATTGGCAACGCTCTTAAAAAAACTAGAGAAGCCATAGCTAGAAAAATTGATGCTTTACTTAGTCATGGAGAAATCGATGATGATTTTTATGATGAACTTACAGATATATTAATTTCTTGTGATGTGGGTGTAAAAACTAGTATTGACATTGTAGAAAATTTAAGACTAAGTGCTAGAAAAAATAAAATTAGAACAGCTGAAGATGTTAAAAACGAGTTAAAAAGGATACTTAAAGAAGAATTTTCTTCTTTAAACCAAATTAACATTGAGTATCCAGCTATTATAACTATCATCGGAGTCAATGGGGTTGGAAAGACTACTACAATAGGTAAATTATCAAAATATTTTAAAGATAAGAAAAAAGAAGTATTATTGGTTGCTGGCGACACTTTTAGAGCTGCCGCATCAAATCAGCTAAATGAGTGGGCTTTACGAACCAAAACTAAGATAGTAAAACAATCTGAAGGAGCTGATGCAGCTAGTGTTGTTTTTGATGGTATAGCAAGTGCTAAAGCTAAAAAAACAGATGTAGTGTTGGTTGACACAGCAGGCAGGCTTCATACTAAAACAAATTTAATGGAAGAATTAAGAAAAATAAATAGGGTTATAAATAGAGAATATCCTGAGGCTAATAAATATACTTTTATAGTTTTAGATGCAACAACTGGACAAAATGCTCTTTCTCAAATCTCTGCTTTCAACGAATTTGTTAAAATAGATGGTATAATTTTAACCAAACTTGATGGAACTGCAAAAGGTGGTGTAATTATTGCTATAGAAAAAGATTTGGCTTTACCTGTAGTTTTCGTTGGTGTAGGGGAAAGCGAAAATGATATTGAAGAATTTAATAGCGATGATTTCATAGATAATTTATTCTAAATGTAAAGACTTGATAAAATTTCAAGTCTTTTTTTTATAGACAAGCAAAATTCGACAACTTTCAACATATATCATTACTATAAATTGAGAGGGTAATATATATGTTTTATGAAAGTTTAATCACTGTGGTTGGAAAAATTTCCAACTTTACTTATTTTGTCGGCTCTGTTCAAGGGTTCCCTAAACCATTATCAAAAGAAGATGAACAAAAACTCTTAGATGAGCTCGCAAAAGGGAGCAAAGAGGCGAGAGATAAGCTTATAACTCACAACTTACGACTTGTATCACATATTGTAAAAAAATTTACTGGAGCTTTGGAAGTTGATGATTTGATATCTATTGGAACTATAGGTTTAATAAAAGCAATCGACACTTTTAAATCTGACAAAAAAGTTCAACTTGGAACTTATGCATCAAGATGTATAGAAAATGAAATTTTAATGGCTATAAGAGCATCAAAAAAACACAACTGCACAATATCATATAACACAATTTTACCAGGCAATAGTAAAGGAGATGAATTAGAATTATTTGAAGTCATTTGCGATCCAGAAAGTGATGAAGTTTTTGAAGAAGTGGACAGAAATTGTTTTATGAAACAAGTTCAAGAAATAGCAGAAAAATGTCTTGATATTAGAGAAAGAGAAATTCTAGTTCTCCGTTTTGGTCTGAATGGTAAAGACTGTTTAACACAAAAAGAAGTTGCAGATAAATTAGGAATTTCTCGCTCTTATGTTTCTAGAATTGAAAGCAGGGCTCTTGCAATCATTAAAAATAAAATGCCTAAAGATGAAAAATATTTATGAAAAAATAAAAAAAATCGTTAAATTTGCTTGAAAAAATTTTGATAAAAGATTTATAATGAAAAAATAAAGGAGGGTGATATGGAAAAAACAGAATTTTACAACTTACTTCAAAAATTAGTATTGCCCTTATTTACTGGCTCATATCTAGAAGGAGAAGAAGAATCTTCTGCTAGAGATAGCGAAGTTGCACTTGGCAAAAAAAACTCATTACTTTTAAAGCCTTCAAAACAAGATGAATATCGCCTTGTTTTAAAAAGAGGACAAGCTTTTCAACCTTTTGAGATAGAATTAATCAAATCTATATTATCTGAACTTAATACAATTTCTCAGCTAAATTTACAAGATTTAAACTATGTTTCAATTTTACAATCACACGCCATAGAGAAATCTATATGTAGAAGTTTATGTGAACAAGAAGAAACTGTTTCAGTTATGCTAGGGATTTTAAGCGAATTAGAAAAGTTAGCAACAAGAACTTATGAAGGGAAAAGAATATCAATATGTTCAATTATAAATCAATCCTTAGATTTAACTTCTCAAGATAATAATATTTATTATTCTGATGTTATGCCTAAAGATTTCTTTTTACTTTTAACTGATGGAGAACTATCTGCTGTTGAATTTGATAAAAATGGCATACTAAATGGATATATTCAAATGAGTAGTAAAAGGATATCTACAACTGTTTCTCCTTATAAGTATGAAGCAATCGCAAAATATTGCAACGAAAAAAGAATAGGGTTAGTATTGACCTTAAATGGTGATTTTTTAATTTTTAAAAATAGAACACTTCTGTTTGCAAAAAGAAATGGTGTTTGGAATGTCTTTTCTCATGATGAAGTTATACAATTATTGCTTAGCAGAGGTACTTATTCTTTAAAAGACATAAGAAGATCAATCTATTTTACTGCACTAGATACTTCTTTTGCATATACTGGTGGTTGCATAGTTTATTTAAATAAGGATACAGTAGAACAAGCACTTACTCATATTGATGCACACGATATAATAATGGAAAAATATTTTGAAATTAAAAAAGAACAAGAACTTGAAGAAGCAAATAAATTATACAATTATCAAAATCTTACTTCTATTGAAAAAACTTATAAAGTGCCTTACAATGTGTTTTTACAACAAGAAAAATGTTATAAGGCTCAAGCTTTAAGAAAGATTATTGCCAACAGACCTTTTCAGGAGTTAAGCAGAAAACTTAGACAAGAGCTTGTAAGCATGGATGGAGCAACTGTCATAGATAGTGATGGAAATATAATTGCTATTGGTGCGATTATCAAAATTGAAGCGGGAAGCGAAGGCGGTGGAAGACTAGCTGCAACACAAACATTAGCAAAATATGGAGTAGCAATAAAAATTTCACAAGATGGCAACTTAACAGCACTATATAGTGATAAAAAGAATGGTAAAATAAAAACATTGTTTACAGTAGGGTAATAAAAAAGCACTAATTTATAGTGCTTTTATTTTTCTTTTTCGCAAAAATAATCTAACTTTTTTAATATTTTTTCTGCATTACCGTCTGCATTTTCTTTAAAAGATTCCAAAAACTCTAAATAAATTTCTTCTTCACTTGTCAAAAGATTTTTCTTTCCATTCTTCAAGGCTTGATAAACATAATTTAAATTTGAAACTATTTTATCATTTACAAATTTTCTATCATATTTAAACCCATAAGTATCTAACATTTTTTTTACTTTTAACCAATCAAAAAATCTTATTTGAAAATCTGGATATAATTTATAAACTTGTTTTATCAATTTAAAGAAGTCTTTAACATTTTTTTCCGTTAATTGGTATGGATGAATGATCATTATAGAAATAAATGTTTCTGCATTTTCTTTAGTGGGGGAATAATTTAAATTTTCAAAATCAACAAATTTTTTCCCATCAATATTTTTATAAGGAATGTTATTATACATGATCAAAGTCAATCCTTTCTTTCTCTTTTTTTACAAGTAAAATATTATTAATTTGTTTTATTTCTTCTTCGGTAAAGTATTTTTTTATTAAATCTTTTTTGTCTTCAAGTAGTTTTATAATAAATTCTAAAACCACTTTTTCAAGATATTTTATAAACATTTCTTTGTAAAAACTAATATCAAATGTTGTTGAAAAGCTTCTTAGTTTGTCAATTACATTTAGAATATCATATCCTCCAGCAACATATCCTTGTTCTATTTTAGTTTTTAGGTCTTTATCTACTTTTTTTAACTCTTGCAATGAAAAAGAGGTGGCTAAAAATAATTTTTTAGCCTCTTCTGTATCTATTAAAAGCTTACTTTTTCTATTCATCATATCTAAATTATAACCAAACATTATTTTTTTGTCAATACAATTTTATTTATTGACAAAAATACATTAAAGATTTATAATCGTTTTTGTCAGTTATGCAGACAATCGCATTGCAAAATGAGGAAAGTCCGAGCATCTAGAGAACAGAGGTGCAGGCTAACGGCCTGTGGGGGCGACCCTAAGGAAAGTGCAACAGAAATAAACCGCCGAGCTTCTCGGTAAGGATGGAAAGGTAGTGTAAGAGACTACCGAAAAATTGGAGACAATTTTTGCTCTGTAAACCCCACCTGATGCAAGGAGAAGGACAAATACGCTTGTTCTCTCGTGTCCTTTTAGCCGCTTGATTTTATAGGCAACTATAAAACTAGATAGATGATTGTCAAATACAGAACTCGGCTTATAGCATAACTGATTTGTGGCTTTGCCACTTTTTTTGTTTATAGGGCAAAATAATGTCAATAATAAAAGCATGAATAAGAAAGAATATATTGCAAAAATTGAACAGTTAATTTATAACAAAATTAAATATCATGCTCCTAATTTAGAAAACGAGCAAATTGATTTAGAATTGTTAAAAGTCGTTGGTATAGACACTTCTTTGCCTGTTTTTATTTACAAGAAGCCACTTGATAAAATTTTTTTTCATGCTTTTAAAAAAGCAAAAAAAAGAGTAGGCTTTAATTTAGTTTTGACACAAAAGCCCTTAATTAAAAAAACAAAAATTAACAAATTACCACAAACTTTTTTGTTTTTGCCAGATGAAATAAGTGAAAGTTTATACTATTCTTTAGATGCCTTAAACATAAATTATTCGGCTCATTCATCATACAAAATAAAATACAACAAACAATTTCTCGCAATAAATAATAAGGAAGTTGAGTTTTCATATCTCCCTTATTATAATTATAAAAAGTATTCTGAAAATGGGAACTCTTTTGAAATTAAAGAATTTTTATGTAATGGTAGAAATTTTATAATCAATTTAATTAATTTGGAAAAGCATTGTAGCAAGGTTAAAATTGAATTAAATTTGCCATTGCCAAGAGGGTATTATTTTTTTAAAAAGAGTAATGAATGTGTAGAAATCAAAAACCTATTTAATCAAGACAAAGCTTATTTTAACTATTATTGTAAAAATGCTAAATTTAATTTTGCAAATGTAGATGGGCTTGATTTTTCATCGTTTGCTTGTATAAATTTTGAAACCGAAATTAATTTGTTACCAAAAGAGCAAAGAAAGCTATATTTTAATTATGGAGATAAGAAATATTGTATAAAAAACAGTTTAGAAATGAACGATTTTTTTGAAATTAGCCAACAAAAAATGTTTCAAATTTTTGATTTACAGGTAAAAACTACAAATTATAAATTTGACGAGTTTTTTAATCGCTCTTTGCCAAGAAATATATGGGAAAAGTGGCAAAAAAATGGTTATGATGAAGAAAGTGAAAAAGAATGGCTAAAAATTAGAAATTCTATAATAAAAAAATTTGAAAATGGTGAACAAATTAATGAGAATTTTAAAGAGCTTAAAGAAGCCTCTTTATACCGAAATCAAAGGTGGAAACGCATTTTTATTGTTCACAATGGTTCAAGATATATGTTTGCTGATAACACAAGATATTTTAACTTTATGTTGCTCACAAATGAAATTTTCAAAAAAAACAACGAAATATACTTGTCTTTTGAAAAGTAATTATGTATAATTGAGGCGTGGAAGTTAGAATACCTTTAGCAGAAAGAATGAGACCAACTTCTTTTGATGATTTTGTTGGTCAAGAACATATTGTTGGTAAAAACACATTGCTATATAGAGCTATCAAATATGGCTCATTAGGTAGCTGTATTTTTTATGGTCCACCTGGGACAGGCAAGACAACTCTTGGAAATATTATTGCCAAAACCTTAAATGCTAACTATGTTAAGCTCAATGCTGTTACAAGTGGGGTTGCTGATGCAAAAGCTGTTATAGAAAGAGCTAGAACAGATAAAGCAATGTTAGGCAAAGATACTTTCTTGATTTTAGATGAATGTCACAGATGGAATAAAGCTCAATCGGATTGTGTCCTAGAAGCAATCGAAAACGGAGATATATATTTAATTGGAACTACAACTGAAAATCCTTATACTTCGATGACAAGAGCTATTGTATCAAGATGCAGAATTTTTGAATTTAAACCATTATCTTCTAAAGATATAGTCAAAGCTTTGAAAAAAGCTATAGTTGATGAAGAAAAAGGACTTGCAAAATTTAATATTGAAGTTGACGAAAAAGCATTAGAGTATATTGCTTTTGCTAGTGCAGGAGATTTGCGTAATTCTTTAAACAGTTTAGAACTTGCTGTTATGACTACTCCTGCAAGCAAGGATAAAAAAATACATATTACTTATGAAATAGCTAAGCAATCAACAGACAAAAAAGCTTTAAGTTTAGATGAAAATATGTATTACGACAACTTATCGGCTTTTTGTAAATCGCTAAGAGGTTGTGATGTTGAAGCTGCTTTGTTTTATAGTCAAAGATTGATAAATGCTGGTTGCGACCCAATGATAATTGCAAGAAGACTTGTGGCTCACGCATCTGAAGATGTTGGTATGGCAGATTCAAACGCACTTCTTCTTGCAACAAGTGCAATGTATGCAGTTGAAAAAATGGGTGCACCAGAAGGTCTTATCCCGCTTTCTCATGCAATAATTTATGTTTGCGAAGCAGAAAAATCAAATTCAGTTATCAAAGCAATGAACTTAGCAAAAGAAGATGCTATTAATATGAATGACAATAAAGTACCAAATCATTTAAAAAATCATCCTTCTACAAATAGTGATGGACATGGTAAATACAAATATCCTCATGACTTCGGGGGATATGTTAAACAACAATATATGCCTGATTCTCTTAAAGACAGGATATATTATCAGCCTAGCCAAAATGGCAGAGAAAAAAATTTGATAAGAAAAAAATTTCAAAACAAATAGGAGTAATTATGTTTGGTTATAGAAGTGATGGGAAAAAAGTAAAAGGAATGCAAATTATTGATAAAGCAGAGCCTTTTTTCATGCCTCAAAGAATCGATGCAGTCAATTATACTACAGTAAAAGTAAAATGTGATACTATTGATGAATTTATTGCAAGAGAAAGAAAAAATGGTGTTTCGTACTCTTATATGCATATAGTAATTGCAACTTTAGTTAGACTTTTGTATATTCGCAAAAAATTAAATAGATTTATTATGCGAGGCTCTATTTATCAGAGAAATACAATTTCAATTTCAATGGATATAAAGAAAAAGCTTGAAGATGATGGAGAACAAGTAACATTAAAAATGTATTTTACAGGCAGAGAAAGTCTTGAAGAAGTAAAAAAAATAGTTGATGATGAAATTGCTAAAAATTTAGATGAAAAAGAAGTTCACCAAACAACAAAAGCTGCCGCAAAATTTACAAAATTGCCAGATTTTCTTTTTAGATGGGCAATGGCTTTTGTAAGATTTTTAGATAAGCACGGAGCATTACCAAAATCGTTAATTAAAGCAAGTCCTTTTCATACAAGTTGTTTCTTTACAAACTTGAAATCAATAAAATTAAACTATATTTTTCACCATTTGTATAATTTTGGAACTACAACTATTTTTGTTTCTATGGGAAAAGAGCAAATTGAACCATATGTAGAAAATAACAAAGAATTAACATTAGCAAAAATTTTAACTTTTGGAATGAGCCTTGACGAAAGAGTTGCTGATGGACTTTATATGGGAAAAAGCTTAAGACTTTTCAAAGATTTTATCTCTAATCCTGACAACTTAAAAATTGCTTTACCTGACGATGGAACAATACCTAAAAAGGCTACTAAGATTGTTAAATTTAAGAAAACTAAGAAAAAAACTAAAGTAAAAAAAGAGAAAAAATCAAAAACCAAAAAGATTAAACCTCTTCACAATAAAGAAAAAGCCGAAGCAAAAAAACTTGCTGCAAAACTCAATAAAGAGAAAAGACAACAAGAAAAATTAAAAGAAAAAGAATTAAAACTTGCAGAAAAAGAACAAAGATTAGCTGAAAAAGAACAGAAAAAAGAAGAAAGATTGAAAAAACAAAAAGAAAAACATAAAAACGAAGCTTAAATAGCTTCTTTTTTATTGCGTGTTTTATCTAAAAATATTTGTTTAAATATTGTTTTTGTGATAAACTAAGATTAAAGTGGAGGAAAGATGAAGACTATTTTATATTTCGTTTTAGCTGTTTTAACAATAGGTTACATAGGACTATTATGTTATTGTAATGTAGCAGTTGAAGTTAATGAAACTATTAGATTAATTGCAAACTACGGCGGCCTAGCTATTATGCTGGCTTATGCTGCAATCAACTTCTTTGGCAATCCTTTAAAAATCGCATTTTTTATATTATTAATTTTAGCAACAATCTTCTTAATTTTAACAGCTGTTATGCCTGATACATTTAGAAACCTTTTTGGAATTATAGTAGAAAACACACAGAACACATCAATCATATTTTTTTAAATAAAGGAATATAAAGCATGGATAAAACTTTAATTATAGATGGCAATAGCATTGCAAACAGAGCGTTTTATGCTTTGCCTTTTTTAATGAATCAACAAGGTCAACCCTCAGGAGCAGTGTTTGGTTTTGCAAACATTTTGATAAAAATAATTTTGGACCTTAAACCAAACAAAATAGCTGTTGCTTTTGACCATTCAAGGCAAACTTTTAGAAATAAAATATACTCCGAATATAAAGCTCAAAGAAAAGAAACTCCAAAAGAACTTATTGAGCAGTTTCCTGTTATCAAAGAAATGTTGACAAGCATGGGCATTTCTATATTTGAGATTGATGGAATTGAAGCTGATGATATAATTGGGACTTTATCAAAAAAAATAGAAGGCGACAAAATACTTTTGTCAGGGGATAGAGATTTGCTTCAACTTATAAACGCTAGCACTTCTGTTTGGCTAACTAAAAAAGGTGTTTCTCAAATTGAAAAAGTAGATGAATTATATTTAAAGCAAAATTATCATCTTTTACCTTATCAAATCATAGAGCTAAAAGGTTTAATGGGGGATAGCTCTGATAATATACCAGGAGTAAGCGGAGTTGGAGAAAAAACTGCACTTTCTCTCTTAGAAAAATATGAAAATATTGAAAATATCTATTCAAACATTGAAGAGATAAAAGGTAAATTAAAAGAAAAACTAGAAACCGACAAAGAAAAAGCTTTTATGTCAAAACAACTAGCTACAATAAAATGTGATTGCGATATCAATTTTGATTTAAACAAATTAAATTTTTCTTTACCTTTTTCAGCAAAATGTTATGAGTTTTTTAAAAAATGGGATTTTTCATCTTTACTTAAAGAAGAGTTGTTTGAAAGTGAAGCTATTTTAAAAGAAAAAGAAGTCAAACGAATTCCTTTAAACAGTGATATTTTAGAGCAAATATCAAAAATTAATAGTGGAGAATTTGTATATAACTTAAAAAAAATAGAATTGTTTTTTGAAAATTCTATTTACTACTTAGAACCAAACTTTCAAATGTTTGATTGTGGTTTAAGTTTTAGTGAAGTTGTTGAAAAATTAAAAAATGTTTTTGAAAACAAAAATGTAACTAAAATCACATCATCTTCAAAAGAAGATATGCACATTTTAGCAAAGTATAACATCAAATTAATTAACTACGAAGATGTTATGATTGCAAATTATGTTGTAAATGTTGGTGGAAATGTTGTAAAAGAAATCTCTGTAGATAAGGCTTCTAATCAACTAAAAAATTTTTTAAGAAAAATGGATGATGGGCTTAAATTCATTTATTATCAAATAGAATTACCTTTAACTAAAATCCTATTTCAAATGGAAGAAACAGGATTTAAAATTAACGAAAATAAACTTGATGAATTAGATGAATACTTTTCTTCTAAAATTTCATCTCTACAAAACAATATTTTTGAAGAAGCAGGAGAAAATTTTAATTTAAATTCTCCTCAACAAACTGCAACTATTCTTTTTGACAAACTCGGAATAAAAACATTTAATAACAAAAAGCGTTCAACTTCAAAAGAAGTATTAGAAGAATTAAACTATATTCCTATAATTTCTCATATTCTTGAATACAGAAAACTTGCAAAATTAAAAAATACTTACATTGATGTGTATAAATCTATTTGCACTACAAATGGAAATATTATTCATACCACTTTCAATCAAACTTTAACAAATACAGGAAGATTATCAAGTAGTGAACCTAATCTTCAAAATATTCCTACTCGTGATAATGAAGGCAAAGAACTTCGCAAAATATTTATCTCAAAATTTGAAGGAGGAAAGATTATATCTGCCGACTATAACCAAATTGAGTTAAGACTTCTTGCAGATATGTCAGAAGAAAAAAGATTAGTTGATGCCTATAATCAAGGTCAAGATATACACACGATAACTGCCTCAGAAATTTTTCATGTTCCCGTTGAAAAAGTTTCTGAAAATATGAGAAGAGATGCAAAAGCCGTTAATTTTGGCATTATTTATGGAATAAGTGATTATGGGCTTTCTCAAAATATTAATTCAACAAGAGCTAATGCAAAACTTTACATAGACAACTATTTTGAAAAATATCCTAATGTCAAACTATTTATGGATAACAACATAAAATTTGCTAAAGAACATGGTTACGCTATAACTAAATTTGGTAGAAGAAGATTAATTCCTGATATTAATTCTTCAAAATATTTAGTAAGAAATTTTGCAGAAAGAGTTGCTATGAATATGCCTTTGCAAGGAACAGCATCTGACATAATCAAACTTGCAATGATAAAAGTTGCAAAAGAAATTGAAGAAAAAAGTTTAAAAAGCAAACTTATTTTACAAATTCATGATGAACTTATTATCGACTGTTTCCCTGGTGAAGAAAAAATGATTGAAGATATTTTAAAAAATGAAATGGAAAAAATTGCCAAATTAAAAGTTCCACTAAAAGTTTCTATAGGAAAAGGAGAAAATTTATATGAATGCAAATAAATCTGAAGCTAAGACCAAATTAATTATATTTGATTTTGATGGGACTTTATCTGTACCTGATGAAATCGATAACTCTTGGGCTAGAATTTGGATTGAAATTAACCTTTTAGATGAAGACATAAGATTATATAATCTATATAAAGATAAACAAATTACCTATAAACAATGGGTGGATGAAATTATTAAAATTTATAGAGAGAATAAAGTAAACAACAAAACTTTCTCGAAAGCAGCAAAGAAAATTCATCTTTTAAATAATTGCAAAAAAGTCTTTAAGTTTTTGTATCAAAATGACATAAAAATATGCATTTTGTCAGGGGGAGTAAAAAATATAATCGAAGAAAAAGTAAAAAAATTCAGACAATTTATAACTGAAATTGAAGCAGAAACATTAACTCTAGATAATGATGGAATTGTAAATGGAATTGTTTTGGCTGAATCTAATGTCGAAGATAAAAGCAATTTTGTTTTAAATCAAATGAAAAAATATAATTTAAAAAAAGAAGAAGTGATCTTTGTCGGCAATTCATATAATGATGAAGAAGTTTACAAAAGTGGTGTAACAACTATTTGTTTAAATCCAGTTAAAACAGATTATACCAATAAAAAAATATGGACTCATTATCTTTTAAATGTAAAAGATTTGCGATCTATTTTGAAATTTGTAAATTTATAAAATTTTTAATAAAACATTTTATTTTATTTGACTTAAAATTCCAAATTTACTATACTAAAAGTGGAGTTATGATGCAAAAAACACGAAAAATGGGCATTGATTATGGTGATAAACGCATTGGTGTAGCACTTACTGATGCCTTGTGCATCATTTCAAGTCCTTATGAAGTTTTCCAAAATGTTTCTCAAGAAAAATCATTAGAGCATTTAATTTCTTTAATAAAAGAATTTAATGTTGATGAAATAGCAATGGGACTTCCATTAAATATGGATGGAACAGAAGGGGAAAGAGCAAAAATTCATAGGGAGTTTGGAAAATTACTCGCTGAACAATCAGGAGTAAAAGTTGATTTTGTCGATGAGCGCTTAACCTCGGCTGAAGCAGAAGAAATTTTAATTAGTAGCGGAGTTAGAAGGGAAAAGCGAAAGGAACTTATTGATAAAATTTCAGCACAAATTATTTTGCAAACATATCTCAATCAAACAAAAAGGGGTTAATAAAATTATGGATAAAAAAGTAGAAAATAATGAAGAAAAAGTAGATCTTCTTGATATACTCTTAGATAAGGAAAACAAAGAACCAATCACATTGATGGATGAAAAAGGCAAACAACTTTCATTCGAGCAAATTGCTATGATTGTTCATGAAGTAAAAAAAGAGAAAAAATTGTTCGCTATTTTAAAACCTGTTGATAAAATTGAAGGTCTTGGCGAAAATGAAGCTATTGTATTTAGAGTTGAACAAGATAAAGATGGCAACACAACTTTGAGAATTGAAGAAGATGAAGATGTTGCAATCGATGTTTTCAACGAATATTATGATCTTCTTGAAGAAGAACTTGCAAAAGAGAAAAAACCTGCAAAAAAAGCAACAGAAACTAAAGCTAAAACTACAGCAAAAAAAGTTACAAAAACAGCAGGTAAAAAAGAAGCTAAAACAGAAACTAAAAAAACAACAAAAAAAGGTGCTAACTAATAGCACTTTTTTGTTAAAATCAAAAATTAAATCTTGCATTTTTTTGTTAATTTAAAATTAATATATTGACTTTATAAAAATTATTTGTTAATATAGTATTGTTAATATAATATTATAAAAAAGGATTTAAGATATATGGAACAACAATTATTTGAAAAAATTTTACATTTGCTAAAAATTGAAGACAAAAAGTCAATTGTAAAACAAAAAGAAAATAAAAAAACAATTGAATCTACAGCAGAATTTAAAGCTCTGGAAGATAAAATGTATGAAATGTGCTCTACTGAACAACTTTATGAAATTGTGGAAGCAAATATAAAATCAATTGATGTGGTTAAATTATGTAAAAGCTTAATTGATAAAACTCCTCTTAAACCTAAGTATATTTATTTAATCGCCACAAATTTTAAAAATGCTCCTGTTGATATTCTTGCAGATGCTATCATTAAGACTGGAAATGCTGAGTATATATATAAATTTGCAAAAAATATTAAAGATGCTCCTACAGAAAAATTGGCAATTGCTTTATCCAAAACTAAAGCAATTAATTATATTACATGGTTTGCTCAAGATTTTGAAGATGCCCCAGTTGATATGCTTGCAAATGTGGTAGGGGAATCTGGTAACTCTGAATTTATTTTATATTTCGCATCACGAGTTAAGGGTGCTCCAATTGAAATGCTTGCAAAAAAATTAATAGAAACTAAAGATACTAAACGCATTTATGATTTTGCAAATGAAGTTAAGGAAGCCCCTATTAGAGAACTTGCAGAAGCAATTTGCCAATCTGAAAATATTGAATATATATATTCTTTTGCAAAAAATATTAACAATGCTCCTGTTGATATTCTTGCTGAAGCCATTTGTAAACTTGGTGAGGCTAAACATATTTATTCTTTTGCAAAAAATATTAAAGATGCTCCTATAGCTATTCTCGCTGAAGCCATTTGTAAACTGGTGACGCAGAATATATATATGAATTTATGGAAAAAATAAAAAATGCTCCTATAGATATTCTTGCTGATGGAATAATTAAAACAAATGATGCTGAATATATTTATTTACTTAAATATTATATTAAAAAAAGTTCCAGTATCACTGTAAATATTTTAGCAGATGCAATATGCAAAACTGAAAATGCTCAATATATTTATGAATTTGCAGCAGATGTAAAAAATGCTCCTATAGATATTTTAACAGATGCTATAATTCAAACAAAAGACTCTGAATATATATCAAAATTTATAATAACAATTGAAAATGCTGATACTCAAAAATTGGTTAAAGCTTTAATACAAATTGGTGATGTTGAATATATATGTTGTATAGCTGAATATCTTGAAAATTTTGATAGATATTTACACCAAATATACACATCTTTTGATGAAAATGATTTATTAAAAATTATTGAAGCCTTTAATAAAAACCCCAATGTTTCTTATTTTATCAATGTAGAACACGATGAAAATGGTAAAATTAAATTCGTAGATGAAGATAAATCTAAATTATTAGATGATTTTATTAATACCTCTTATAGCATCAAAGATTAAGAAGTGTAAGTTTGCACTTCTTTTGTTTTAAGTTAAAAAGATTGTACTTTTATTGTATAAATTTTGAAGTTTGGGTAACACTATGATTACAAGGATTAAGTTCCTTGAATAAACGGGAGGTGAAAACTATGTTTGGTAAAAATTCCAAAATGAACAAGGCTTCTAAAAACTCTAAAACATCTAAAAATGTAGAGTGCAGTAATGAGTCTAAATCATGCAGTTCTAAAGCTTCAAAATCTGAAACTAAAAACTGCTCTAGGTAGTTTTCAACCAAAAAAAGAAGGTAGCAAATACCTTCTTTTTTTTATTCTTTTATTTTTATATTTCATTTTTCCAACATTAATGTTTATTTATATAAATCCAAATTTAACTTTGACAAAGTTAATGTTATTGTTATATCTCTACCATTGGTTGCAACTAAACTACATTTCCCTTCGCTATCGAATGATATTTGATTTTCGCTTGTTGTTCCATCAACTAAAGTCTTATCAAAATTCAATGTATAGGTTGTGCTTGAGCTAACATTTTGAGCCACTAATTTTACTTGAAAATTTAATGCAACTTTATTATTAATGCCATCAGCTCCACCAAAATATAGAAGATTTGTTTTATCTGTTTCTATTGTTTTGCTGGCAAATGATAAATTTTCTATTGTTTGATAATTTGAACTAGATGAAGCAGATGCATATTTAATTTCAATCGTTCCAGCACTTGCTCCTTCTATTTGAATGTCAGTGATTGTTGCGTAACGAGTTTTATTTATATTGATTTCTTGAAATAGAGCAGTATATTTCCCCTCTGTTGCAGAGGAGTATGTCATATTATAAACCTTATCAAAAGATACAACTTTGTTATTATTTTTTATCCAGCAAACAAAAGGGTTATCTATAGGACTTAATTCACTTGCCACTAAGGAAATTTCTGTTCCTTCAGCTTTTGCAACATCTATTCCACCATTTACAGTTCCAAATTTCTTCTCACTAGAAACTGCCGTAATGGTGTAATATTGAGTTATACCGCATGAAGCTAGCAAAATTATTGGCAATATTAAAACAAAAGTTAAAAATATTTTTATATTTTTTTTCATAACTCTATCCTTTCTTTTATATTCTTTATTATTAATTATTTTATATTTTTTGTCAAATTATTTAAAAGAAATCAAAATATTTTTGAGTATTTTTTTTACGCTTGCATAGAATAGGTTTGTAAGGAGCTTCTATGTGGGAATTTTCACTTAATGTTAAAACAGAAAATTTTGAGCTTGCAAAGTTTATTTTTAACAACATTTCTTCAGTTTGCAACAAATGGAATGGAGTAGTAACTTCTGTTGAAGAAGGGGGATATATTTCAATTTTAATTGCTGTCAAAGAGCAAGATAAAGAAAACGCACAGTGTTATATTTCAAGTTGTATAACTGAAGTTATATGCACAGTATTCAAATCTAACTTTTTAGACAAACATCTTTTTTTGCCTAGTCAAGACAAACTTGGTATAAATGCTTTTAAAAAAGCACTATTAAACTTTGACAAAGAAACAGACAGGTACTTAGTGAGAAAAGGTTTAATATTAAAAAAAGACTTCTTTTTAGAAAGTTATTATCAATTCAAACTTGCATCATTAAAATCTAAATGGGCAGAGCTTGTAACTCTTGCAAATGAAAATAGAGATTATCTAACTTCAAGTGATAGTTTTTTAGATTTATTAAAATTTTTGGTGGACAATTTGGAAATATGTCAAGATGAGATATCTATTTATCAAGATGAAGATTTAAGTTACAAAATCTTAATTAGCGACAAACTTTATCAAAACAAAAATTTTACAGAAGACTGTTTAGTTTCGTCTATAATTGATATTTCACCTCAAAAAATAAATCTTTATTGCGAAGAAGATAGCAAGGCAATTACTCTTTTGCATAAACTATTTGAAGAAAGAATTACTGATAAAAGACATATAAAAATAAATAGTTTTGATAAATTTTAAAATTATTTTCTTTTTGTGTTGACTTTTTTTAATTAATTGTATTATAATATAAACGAAAACTCAGAGCAGTAGACAAGTAGTTAGTTTTGATGCGCACAGAGAAAGGTTGGTTGGTGAAAAACCTTAGCTAAAAACATAATGAAACCACTACTACAATGAAGAGTATTAAATGAGTGGCACTTTTGCAATTAAGGTGGAACCGCGGTTTTGTTTAAATCGTCCTTAAAATAATTTTAGGGCGTTTTTTATTTATGCCCAAGGAGGAATTTATGGAAATTAAAAATGAAAAAGATATGGAATTGGAAAAAGCTAGACATTCGCTTGCTCATGTGCTTGCAAAAGCACTTGTTAAACTTTATCCTGAAACAAAACTAACTATTGGCCCTGCTATCGAAGATGGTTTTTATTATGATATAGATTTATCACATTCTATAACTCCAGATGAATTTAAAGCTATCGAAAAACAGATGCAAGAAATTATAAATAAGGGGGAAGAGTTTAAAAGGGTAGTAGTCTCAAAAGAAAAGGCTTTACAATTTTTTAAAGACAATGAGTATAAAACCGAAATTATAAATGAACTTCCAGAAAACGAAGAAGTTTCTTTGTATTATACAGGAGAAGATTTCTTTGATTTATGCCGTGGACCTCATGTTGATAGTTGCAAAAAGCTTCAAAATTACGGGTTTAAAATTCATAGTATAAACGGTGCTTACTGGCGGGGCGATGAAAAAAATAAAATGCTTCAAAGAGTTTATTGTTATGCTTTTAAAACAAAAAAAGAATTAGCAGACCATATTGCAATGCTTGAAGAAGCAAAGAAAAGAGATAATAGAAAGCTAGGAAAAGAACTAAAATTATTTATGATATCTCCTGAAGGACCGGGATTTCCTTTCTATCTTCCAAATGGAATGATTGTTCGAAATATTTTAATCGATTTTTGGCGTGAAATTCATAGAAAAGCAGGCTACAAAGAAATATCAACTCCTATTATGTTAAGTCGTCATCTTTGGGAAACTTCTGGACATTGGGACCACTATAAAGCAAACATGTATACAACAAAAATTGATGATACTGACTTTGCGATTAAACCCATGAATTGTCCGGGTGGCGTTTTAGTTTATAAGAATGAACCTCATTCTTATAGAGATTTACCTTTAAGAATTGGAGAACTGGGACTTGTCCATAGGCATGAAAAATCAGGAGAACTAGGTGGGCTTATGAGAGTAAGAGCTTTCACTCAAGATGATGCTCATATTTTTATGACTCCTTCACAAATAAAAAGTGAAATTAAAAATGTTGTCGACCTTATTGACCAAGTTTATAAAATTTTCAACTTCAAATATCATGTAGAATTGTCAACTCGTCCTGAAAATAGCATAGGAAGCGACGAAGACTGGGAAGTTGCAACAGATGCACTTAAATCCGCTCTTGACGAACTTGGAAAAGATTATGTGATAAACGAAGGTGATGGTGCTTTCTATGGGCCTAAAATAGATTTCCACTTGACAGATGCCCTTGGCAGAACTTGGCAATGCGGAACAATTCAACTTGATTTTCAACTTCCACAAAGATTTGAACTTGAATATACTGCCGAAGATGGTGAAAAACATAGACCTATCATGATACATAGAGTTATTTATGGTTCTATAGATAGATTTATGGGTATACTTATCGAACATTTTGCTGGAGCATTTCCATTATGGCTTGCACCTGAACAAGTTAAAGTTCTTTCTCTAACTGAAAGAAATAACGATTATGCACTCTCAATCAAAAATAAACTCTTTGATTTAGGCTTTAGGGTAGAAGCTGATATACGAAACGAAAAAATTGGGTATAAAATTCGTGAAGCTTCTGCATTAAAGATCCCTTATTTAATCATTGTCGGAGATGAAGAAGAAAAAAATAACACTATTTCAATTAGAGGCAGGGGATTTGAGAACAAAAGCGGTCTAATTTTGAAAGATTTTATCGAAAGATTAAAAAATGAAATAAATTCTAAAAAAATCTAGTTGAAATTGTTTTGAAATAGAGTATAATTATGTTAAACTAAGGAGGAAAAAAAATATTAATGAATGGTGTTTTTACGGCATTAGTAGTTGTATTCTTTTTATTTCTATTTATTTTTGTGTTTATGAAAAAATAAGGAGGTATATTCATGGACATTGGACAAATCATTTTAATCGTTGTTATTGTTTTACTTATTATTGCTTATCCTATTATGGTAAGTTCAAGAAACAAAAAAGAAAGACAAAAACTTGATGAACAAACAAATTCTTTAAAGCGTGGAGACAAAATTATGACCACAAGTGGAATTGTTGGAACTATTGTAGATTTACATCAAGAAGGTGAAAGAAAAATCGTTACTATTGAAACAGGAACTGCTAAAAATAAAGGTTATATGTCAATAGATGCTTATGCAATTTATAGCATATTAAACGATAATTTTGCTCCTAACGACGCAGAGAACAAAAATCAACCAAAAGTTGAATCTAACAAAGAATCTATTAAAGAAGATAAAAAAACTACAACATCTGAAAAAGCAAAAGAAACAAAATCAAATAACACTGCAAAAACAGAAAAAGAAGTTAAAATAAAAGAGAGAAAATCAAAAAAGGAAGATAAATAAATCTTCCTTTTTTATATTGACTTTTATTATAATTGATTTATAATATATCTATGGAAAAAGATAAAGAAAAAATCATAGCATTTTTAGAAAAAAGAAAAATGTTTGAAAATCAACTTAATGAAAAATATGTAAATGAGCCAACTAAAAGTAGAAAGCTTTTAATAACAAATGCTATTAAGCAAATAGTTTACTCTCTTTATAATTCTCCAATTTCTAAACAAACTATAATTAATATGCCTCAGCCATTTGAAACAGACAATATTTCTAAATTTCATTTTATTAAACATCCTGTGAAAGTTACAGCCAATTATTGCAAAAATCAACATATGTTAGAATGTGAATTTGGAACCGGTTTGTTTTCTTTACCAAAACAACTTATTGATCCAAAAGTTTACACTAAAGCTCAAAGATGTCATTTTGCCGCCATTTTGTTTGCAATAATTTATAGTGAATTAAAACCAAATTTGATTACCGGGACCTACAACAGGATGGTAGATAATTTAATTAACCCAGCTGAAGCTTTTTTACATTCTGTATGTCAATTTAATTTAGATGGAAAATCTAAAATTTTTGATGGTTCACACAATTTAATAATGGATGAAGAACTTTATAGGTCTTTATTTAATTTTACAGAATTGTCCAGAATAAGCAATGATGAACTTCTTAATGATTTTTCTAAAATACAATCCATTGAAGATTTTGATTATGATTCGTATTTATTAGGAAAAAATTTCTCTGCTTTTGAAAAATTAGAACTTTAATTAAAATGGCATTTTTCTTTCTTTTCAAGCATACTCTACTTAAGAAAAAAGTATAAAATCTTAAAAAGGAGTTAATCATGAAATTGAAAGCAAAAAATAGCTCATTAAAAATGTCAAACAATTCTTTTGTTATTAATGTAGCAAAAGGAATGTTGGTTGCAGTATGTGTTTCGCTTATCTTAGTTTTATTGTTCGCTTTTATTTTAAAATTTACAAATATACCAGAAAGCACAATAAAACCTGTTAACCAAGTGATAAAAGGATTGTCTATTCTTATTGGTGTCTTCATTGCATTAAAAAAATCTAAAGACCTTGGATTAGTAAGCGGTCTTCTTATCGGATTTTTATACACAATAGTTGCATTTGTTATTTTCTCTTGTCTTGGTGGAGTTTTCGCTTTTGATATAACTTTTTTAACTGACATTCTTTTTGGGGCAGTTATGGGAGCTATCTGTGGCATTATTTGTGTAAATTTAAAAAAATCTACCAACTAACAATTAATTTTGTTTGACAGAGTGGGCAAAGTTCTTATATAATATGTAAGTATAAAATTTATTTTTTGCTTTCATTATTGAAAAGGGGACTTTCATGGTTAAAAAACGCTCAATAACAAGATTCGTTGTATTAGCTTTTGTAGCTCTTATTGGCATTCTTCTTACAGTATGCTTTTTTACAATTCCTTATACTACTACAAATTATAATGGTTTTGTTAATTCAATTCCACTTGGATTAGATTATTCAAGTGGAGTTTCTATTGTCTATTCGGCTGAAAAAACAAATTCTACTATTTCTTCTACAAGTCAAGCAGTGGACAATACTCTTTCTAAAATTGATAAATTTTTGTCTTATCACGGGTTTTCTGAATACGAAATAAACAAACAAGGTGACACAAAAATAGAAATTCAAATTTTAGAAGATGAATATTCTTCAACTATGCTTGGACTTTTAGAGTCTGGTCAAAAAATATTTTTCACTATTGAAGAAGCTTCTGATTCTTTGACACCAGAAAGTTATTTGGATAGTAGCGATATTTCTTTTGCTGAAGTATCTTACAACCAAAATTCAAGTGTATATGGAATTAATGTTACCTTAACAAATTTGGGAAAATCTAAACTTGACAATTTGAAAAAACAAGCAGATTATATTGATTCTGATACTGTTTATGTTTACCTTGATGAAATAAATTCTTCTAATGCTTATGGCGAAATATCTGTAAGCAAATTAGACAAAACAATGTTTATTTCTTCGTCTTCTGCATCAAATACAACCTCAGACTATTCAAACGCATACCAAACAGCAAGCAATATTTTTGTTGGAACTTTTGATGTAACATTAGAACAAGAATCTATGAATACTATTTCTGCAAAACTAGGTGATAACGCATGGCTTTACACTCTTATTGCCTTCTTAGTTTTTGCAATTGCAATTATGATTTTTATGTGGGTTAAATATGGAGATTTAGGTTTGCTTGCAAACTTTGCCTTGATTTTCTTCATAGTTTTACAATTTTTCTTTATGCAAGCGTTACCTTTTATAAGACTAGACTTGGGTGGTGCTTTGGCAATGTTCCTTTCTTTAATTTTATTTACCGTATGCCAAATCATAATATGTGAAAGGGTAGGAAAAGAATACGCAATAGGAAATAGAATTCATGTTTCATGCAAAAATGGTTTCAAAAAATCATTTTGGAGAATTTTTGACTTGCACATCATTACTCTTGTTGCTTCTATAATTTTGTTGTTAATAGGCAAATATTCTATTTCTTACTTTGGTGGTGTAATTTTTATTGCTTCTTTAGTATCATTTTTCACTCTTTATGTTTTATTTAGATTTTTTGTTAACACATATCTTCCTCTTAACAGCACAAAACCTAAAAAATTAAAATTATATAGAGAAGCAAATGTAAAAGAAATCAAAGAAGAAGTTGAAATTATACCCGAGGACAAAGCTTCAGCTCTTACCTCTGAAGAAGGAGGGCAATTATAATGAAAAAAACATCATTTAATCAAAGATTTGATAATGTCATTTCTCAAAGCAAGTTTGATTTTTATAAAAGTTTTAAATACTTTATTCTATCCACTCTCATTTTAATCATTGCTGGCATATTCATTTTTTCTTTTCTTGGTTTTAATCTAGGAAATGACTTTGCTAGTTTATCTTCAATCAAAGTTTATACTAATTCTGAAAATTATATTCAAGACACAATAAACAGTTATGATATTGATGATAGCGAAGATTATAACAAAGTTATAAATTTAATTTCTAATGCTTTATCAAAAAACGGAACACAAATTGAATCAGTAGAAAAAACAACTATTGACCTTAAAAATGAAAATATAAAAGATGCAAAAGCTTTAGAAATTATTTATTATAATGATTCATCTTTAACAAAAGAAGAACAAACAAATTTAAATTCTGAAATTAAAACAGCTATTATGCAAGCCCTAGGTTATCAGAATGAAGATGCAGTTTTATTAGAAGAAGCTGTTAGTGAACCCTCTATCTTAGAAAACTATAATCAAAATTTGACAATAGTTTATAGTTGTATAATAGCTATTGTTGTCGCTATTGTATTTACAATAATATACCTTGCATGCAGATATGAAAAAACAGCTTTTGTTACAGCTTTTATAACTATAGTTCATGATATTTTATTAATGCTAGCTCTAGTTGCTATAACAAGAATTCCTTTCAATCTTTCAACTTTAGCTGTAGTCGGATTTACTATGTTTATGAGTGTTATCAATCTACTTGTTTTCTATAGCAAATCTAAAGAGATGACTTCAAGTGGGGCAGTAGATCAATCTAAAGCTAATTGCGTTGCCAATGAAGTAAGCAAATCGAACATTAAATTAAACTTATATTTGTATGCCATTTTGTTTGTTCTATCAATAATTTTAATTGCATTCAGTACTGCAGTTATGAGATACACAGCTTTAGCTTTATTAATATCTGTTATAGTTAATTTCGTAAGCGCACAGTTTATTCTTCCTGGTTTTTACGCAATAGTTTATAAACCAATTAAAAAGAATAGAAAATTTATCTAAATAATTGGTTACCAAAAATAATAAATTAAATTAACATTATTGTTCTACACAATATTGCTTTTGTTAAAAAAATATATTTAATTATTAAAACTTTTAAAAATTTCTATTGTCAAAAATCCGTTTTATCAAAATTTAAATATTAACTGAAAAGATTGAATATTGCAAAAGTAAAATATATTGTACATGAAGGAGAAAAATGGTAATTTATCGCGTGTGTAAAAAGGAAGAAGTTAAAAGAATCTTAGATGAACGTTCTTTTGATAACGTTGGGAATTTTTGCAAAAATACGGAAATTAATTCTCACAATTATAAAGAAAATACAAAATATTTACATTTTTTTAAATCCAAAACAGACCTACTTTACTTAAATACTTCAAAAGGCATGTATATATGTATTTATGATATACCTACTGAAATTTTAACAAAATACCATGGTTTTGGGAAATATAATAGTTATTTTGAAATTGCTTGTTCAGATGATAAAACAATCAATTTAGTTTCTGTTGAAGAATATGCAATACCAAGCAATATAATTAAATTTAAACATTTGAAGATTATAGCAGAAATAATTGAGTACGCTGATATTGAAGATTTTTATGATGATTGCTATTTTAGTAAATGTATTAATATAATTTATAATAAAACTTCAAGTAAACAAGACAATTGCAAATCAGAAATATTTTTATGTGAAAATACTTTGGAAAAAACTAATTCGATTAGCAATGAAATAAATATTTAAAAATTTAAGTAAATAGCATCTGCAAAATCTTAAAAAACAAAGATTGAATTAATATAAAATAGGGGAAGAAAAGACATTTTTCCCGTTTTGTTGAAAAATTATTTAAATGTAATAAATAACAAAAATTAAACTACTTAGATTTTAACTAAAAAACTTAGTAGTTTTTTTGTTTAATTTTTATTTTTTATTGACTTATTTTTAGATTTGTGATATCATATCAAAGTCATTGAAGACAAATTTGCACTCAAAGTAGATTCATTTGCAGTTGCCAAAATGTAGTAAGACATAAAACTATACAGTTTTACTAATAAAGGGTTCCATCATCAACCCTGTGGTCGCATTATGGAGCTTGAAAACTTTGGGGAAGGACAAAAACAAAAGGAGGATTATAAAATGTCAGTTATTTCAATGAAACAACTTCTTGAAGCTGGTGTTCACTTTGGTCATCAAACTAGAAAGTGGAACCCTAAAATGAAAAAATATATTTTCACTGCAAGAAATGATATCCATATTATTAACTTGGAAGACACTTCTGCTCAAGTTGATAAAGCATACATTTTTGTTCGTGATATAGTTGCTTCAGGAAAAAATGTATTGTTCGTAGGAACAAAAAAACAAGCACAAGATGCTGTTAAAGAAGAAGCAGAAAGATGTGGAATGTATTACATCAATACTAGATGGCTTGGTGGTTGCCTTACTAACTTTAAGACAATTAAATCAAGAATCGAAAGACTTAACAAATTAAATCAAATGGAAAAAGTAGGAGAATTTGATCTTCTTCCTAAAAAAGAAGTTACTCTTTTAAAAGCTGAAAGAGATAAACTTGAAAAAAACTTAGGCGGAATTAAAGAAATGAGAGATTTGCCTGGCTTAGTATTCGTTGTTGACCCAAGTGTTGAACATATTTGCGTTAGCGAATGCAAAAATCTTGGAATCCCTATGGTTGGTCTTGTTGATACTAATGGAAATCCTGATGGAATCAATGTTGTTATCCCTGGTAATGATGATGCTATCAGATCTGTTAAATTAATTGCAGGAGCTATTGCTGATGCAGTTATCGAAGCAAGAGAAGGGGTATCTATGAAAAAAGAAGATGAATCTTCTGATGAAGAAATAGATATCGAAAAAGTTCTTGCAGAAACAAAACCTAACCTTGAAATTGCAGAAGCTGGCGAAGAAAACAAACAAAAGAAACCTGCTAAAAAGAAACCTGCTAAAAAGAAAGTAGAAAAAACTGAAGAAAAGAAAGAAGATAATAAAGAAGAAAAGAAAGGAGAATAATTATGAACTTTACAGCACAAGATGTTGCAGCTCTTAGAGCTAGAACAAATGCAGGAATGATGGACTGCAAACAAGCTTTAACCGCTTGCGATGGAGATTTCGAAAAAGCAACTATTTGGTTAAGAGAAAAAGGTATGGCTGCTGCCGCTAAAAAACAATCTAGAATTGCTTCTGAAGGCGCTGTAGTTTCATATATTCACATGGGTGGCAAAATTGGCGTTTTAGTTGAAGTTAACTGCGAAACAGATTTCGTTGCTAAAACTGAAGCTTTCCAAGAAATTTGTCATGATGTAGCTTTACAAATTGCTGCATCTGCTCCAAAATATGTAAGAATTGAGGAAGTTCCACAAGAAGAGCTTAACAAAGAAAAAGAAATTCTTAGAAATCAAGCTCTCAATGAAGGCAAACCAGCTCAAATCATTGATAAAATGGTTGAAGGTAGAGTAAAAAAATTCTATCAAGATGTTTGTCTTATGGAACAAACTTTTGTTAAAGACCCAAGCATGACAATTACACAATTTATTAATGAAAAAACATTACAAATCGGAGAAAAAATTTCAATTAGAAGATTTACAAGATATGAACTCGGTGAAGGTCTTGAAAAAAGAAATGACAATCTTGCAGAAGAAGTTGCAAAACAAATGAATTCAAAAAATTAAAATTAAAGTCTCTTTTGTAGAGACTTTTTTTATATAATTTTTATTAAAATTTTTGTATTCAAAAGCGATTTTTGGTATTGACAAAAGGCATTTTCAATGATAAACTTTAACAGTGGAGTTGAAAATGAATTTTAATGATAAAACAAATAAATTTATAGAAAAAAATGTCAATGTTAAGGCAAAAATATCTGAATTATCTTCCATATTATTCAGATTAAGTTTTACTGACTCAGATATTGCTTCTGTTATTGATAAAATTTGTAGTCAAGGAAAAGTTAAAGTTTTTTATGAAATTGTTGATGTGTTAAATGATTTATATTTCAAAGATAAAATTTTTGAGCCAAATCATAAAAATGCAGTTAAAAGAATCATTTTAGACACTATTGATCTATATGAAGAAGATGCTGAATATATTTCTAAAGAAATAAAAAGTGTTTTAATTTTAGCTAAAAAGAAGGGGATATCTCCTTATAAAATTGCTATTAAAACTAACATTAGAATTTCAACAGTCGAAAAATTTGAGCAAACACTTGAAGCATTAACAAAAGAAAAATACAACTTAACTTCTACTGAAAAAACAGAACTATTTTCTGAAGAGGAAAGTAAAATTATTTTGGAGCAATGTGCTTCTATTGCTTGCAGAGTTAACGCAGAAAATTTAAAAAATATTATTGATTTATTAAGAACCTTATCTTTTGATAAAGAAACTAAATCTTATGTTTTTTCGGTTAAAGATTTGTTAACACAGGTACCTTCTTTGATGGGAGTTAGTTCAAAAAGAATTGAAACTGCTATAAATTTATTTGAATTGATTTGCGATGTTCAAGGCAAAGATTCAAAAAAAGAAATAATGTTAAACATCAAAAAAAATCCTTCAATTTTGCTTATTAATGGAGATAAAATTAATGCTATTGGAAATGTTTGCGAAGACATTTTATTTTCTTTAGCAAAAAAAGTAGATAAAAATCTTGATGGCTCTAACTTTAGAAGATCTTTCAATTATTTGAAACTTAAAAAATTTATCTATAATTTTGATAATTTAAATTCTTTAAATAGTACTGATGAAAAAACATTAATATCAAAAGCTAAAATTTTAGAAAAATTTTTAGGGACTAAAAATGCAATTAATTGTTTTTTAAACAACCATATTTTACTTTCTGATGTTTTTAGTTTAAAATTTGTTTTATCTTATCTTGCAAAAGTTGACAAAAAAAACAAAAACAACGATTTGAAAAAAGCATTTGTTGAAAACCCTTCTAAATTTTTAACAAGTTTCTTGTATGATTACGATATAGATGAAAATGAAAAACAAAAAAGCAACCTTTTAAATAAACAGAATAAAACTAGAGCAAAAAAATCTTTAAATTTATGCTATAATGATTTCCCAAATTTAGATGAAAATTATTTAGAAAAAATTGTAAAAGAATATCAAGTTTTAGATAAAAAGCAGTATACTTCTTTTGCAAAGTCAGTTTCAACAATACAAGAAAAAAGCAAAGAAGAAAAAGCTAAGCTTTCTTTAGAAAGAAAAATAGCAAAAAAAGAAAAAAAATCAAAACTTAAAAATAGTATAATTGTTGAAGAAAATTTACAAGAAGAGATAGAAAACACTGATAAAGAAACTGCACAAAATACTGAAAAAGAGGAAAGTGTTAGTAAAGTTGAAGATGCTTCTATTATCAATATTGATAATAATGATGAAAAAGGATTCCAATTACCATTAACAAACTACGGCAATGACAATTTACCTGTATATAGATCTCCATTTAAAAATAACAAACAATGCTCTTTCAATGAAGGAATATTAGAGATTATTAAAATAATTAATTCTTTATTTGATAATCTTTACAGAAAACAAAAAAAGTTTCTTCAAAAAGAAGACTATTTAGATTTTTGTTATATTGGAAAAGGTTCACTCAAATCCATAATGTCAAAAATGGAAACATTGGAAAATTTACAAGATAAATTAGCAAAAAATATTTTAAACGTATTAACGATTTTCTTGAATTTTATGAAGGATAACGAGAATATTAAGTATATAATTTTTGGAAATTCAAATATTACGGAAAAAGATTGGACAATAATGAGAAGAACTCTTAATTTGTGTCTAGAAGAAACTCTTGAAATTGAAGAGTCTAACAAGAAATTGATTAATAACCTTACAGATTTAGATGAAAATTTGTGGATTGATTTAACTACTGATTTAAAAGAATCAGAAATTAGCAGATTTGTATTATTTAAAGAATTTTTATTCTTTGAATTAACAAAAATTATTCAAAATCTTTATATGTATTTTTCAGAGGATATAATTGAAAAGGTTTTCGGATTTAAAAAGGACTCTCTTATGAATTTTCTAAAAAATGGGGAAACGGATTGTCAGTTTTTAGAAGATTTAAAAACATTAACTACAAAAATGAAATTCCCATCTAAAACATCCATGAAGTCATTATTTTTATCTAAATTAAATGTCTTAAAAAATTATTTCTCTATTATAAGCAATCGAGAATCATGCACTGAACACTCTAGAGAATTGTTTTTGGTTTTAAATTCTTCTCAAAATTTAATCAAAGAAGGTTTTTTCCCATTACCTTCTAAAAAAGTTTTGGAAAATCTTGATGCTTGTAAAATAATTTTAGGAAAAATTAGAAAATTTTTATATGATAACAAATCTATGTTGCCAACTAAATTTTATGATCAAGAGGATAATATGTATTTATTTATTGATAATTCTGGAGATGTTTACTCAAAATATGGTATGGCTTTTATATCAAAAACTGATGATAGATATGAACCACCTAAAAAAAATTCTAAACGAATTGAAATTCCTACCGAAAATGTAGATTTCTTAAAAAGTGATGACAATCACAATGATGATAATGGTGATGGCGATGATGAAAAAAGAGATTAATAATCTCTTTTTTTTATCATTTGACAAAATGTTTAAAATTATTTTACACATACTCTTAAATCATTTGCAAATTTACACTTTTTTGTGTAAACTTATTTGCAAGGAGCATATATAATGAATGAAATGATAGATGAAATTTTGCTTTCATGCAAAGATGAAATTACTAAAGCTATAAACCATCAACTTAACGAATACATGGTTGTTAGAGCAGGTAGGGCAAACCCTCACATTTTAGATAAGGTTTATATAGATTATTACGGAGTTCCAACTCCTCTTAAAAACATGGCTAGCATCACAGTTCCTGAAGCCAGAATGCTTTGTGTTTCTGTTTGGGATCAATCACAAGTTAAAAATGTTATAAAAGCAATTTCTATGGCTGATTTAGGAGTTACTCCAAATGATGATGGAAAAATGATAAGACTTGTTTTCCCTGCTTTAACTGAAGAACGCAGAAAAGATTTAGTTAAAGATATTAAGAAAATCGCAGAAGATGCTAAAATTGGGGTGAGAGGTGCTCGTAGAGATGCAATGGAGATGATTGAGGACCTTGAAAAAAATGGAGAAATCAGTGAAGATGAACAATCTTTAGCTGAAAAAGAAGTTCAAAAAATTATTGATAATGCTTGCGATAAAATAGAGGAAAATTTTAAAACAAAAGAAAAGGAAATTTTGGAAGTTTAAAGTTTTCTAAAAGGAATATCAATGTATAATTTACCAACACATATTGCAATAATAATGGACGGCAATGGCCGATGGGCTCAAAAACGAGGTTTACCTCGAAATTTAGGGCATAAAGAAGGAATTAAAGCAGTAGAAAGGACACTCGATGCGTGCATTAAATTTCATATAAAATTTGTTACTTTTTATGCTTTTTCTACTGAAAACTGGAAAAGAGATAAAGAAGAAATTGATGGTATTTTTTCTCTGCTTCGTGATTATCTGAAAAATAATCCTGATTATTTTAATAAAAAAGATATTAAAATAAAACACATAGGGGAATTATCACCTTTTCCAGAAGACTTAAAAAAGGAATTAACAAAAACTGAAAATCAAACAACAAACAATGAAACATTAACCATGACATTAGCTTTAAATTATGGCGGGCAAGATGAAATTACTAGAACAGTAAACAAGTTATTAAAAGAAAACAAAATGGAAATAACATATAAAGATATTTCTCAAAATTTGGATACCAACTTTCTTCCTGATCCTGACCTTGTTATTAGAACAAGCGGGGAAAATCGTTTATCAAATTTTATGATGTTACAAATGGCATATAGTGAGCTTTATTTTCCTAAAGTATTATGGCCAGATTTTAATGAAAAAGAGCTAAAAAAAGCATTAAAGATATTTAGCAAAAGAGAACGCAGATTTGGAGGTTTGAAAAAATGAAAACTAGATCAATGACATCAGTTTTAATAGTTGCAGTACTATTACTAGCGTTTATACTGAAAGGTTTTGTAAGTCCTTACTTTTTTGATGCCTTAATATTATTTATTTCTATGACTGCAGCTTTTGAAATGAGCAAATTGTTAACAAAAATGGACAAGCCTAACAATCAAATTTTGTCAACATTATTTCCTGCTTTTTTAATGCTTTTTATGTTAATAACAATCGCATTCGATACTAATGTCGGAATTATTTATAGCATAGTTATAGCTGTTGCTTTAATTATAATTTTCTTTGCTATTGCTTTACTTTGGTCTTTAATTACTAAAAGTAAAACTATTAAAGAAATAAGATATAAAAAGCTTCAAATATCACTAACAAAATATTCTTTCCAAAAAGCTATGAATACAGCTTTCTCTTTCGTTTATCCATCTTTTCTATTGATGTTTATGACATTTATTAACCATTTCGATGATTTAACTTCTTCCTTTGCAAATGTTTCTTCTTTCAATGGTTATTTCTCTTTAATAGCTCTTTTATTTGCCTTTTTAATTCCAATCTTTACAGATACTTTCGCATACCTTATTGGAGGTATTTTTGGAGGTAAAAAACTTTGTCCAAAAGTAAGCCCAAATAAAACTATATCTGGTGCTATTGGTGGTCTTTTATCCTGTGTTTTCTTCTGCACAGTTGTTTATTTTATCTTGTATTCTATTACAGATTTAAAGACCATTTTTAATTTAACAGGTTTTGCTTTTTGGCAAATTATAATTATCTCTTTTATCGGTTCAATGCTTGCTCAACTCGGCGATTTGTTGGAAAGTGCTTTTAAACGACAAGCAAATGTTAAGGATAGTGGTCATTTCCTTCCTGGTCATGGTGGAATGCTCGATAGATGCGATTCTTATATGTTTGTAATGCCTTATATATTCTTAGCATTTAGTATCATTTTATTGGTATTATAATTTCAAAAATTTTATATACTAAATTTATATAAAACTTTTGTGAGGTAAAATGTTTATACTCTATATAATTCTTGCTATAGTGATTTTACTTTTTATGGTACTAGTCCATGAATTTGGTCATTATTGTGTAGGAAGAATGTTAAATTTTAAAATTACAGAGTTTTCAGTAGGGTTTGGTAAAGCCCTATTTTCTCGCAAAAATAAAAGGGGAGAGCTTATTTCTTTAAGAATCTTTCCTTTAGGGGGATATTGTGCTTTTGAAGGAGAAGATGACAATGCCGATGGCAAAGACTCTTTCAATGCCCAAGCTCCTTGGAAAAGAATTTTAGTTTTCTTTGCTGGTGTCATTTTTAATTTCGCCACTGCTGTTGTCTTTTCATTAATTTTATTATGTACATTAGGTTATGATATTCCACAAGTTGTATCTTTTTCTATTCCAACTAGTTCAACTTCTCCACAAAATGGATATATAATTAATAATGTTGAAATCAATAGCAACATAGTAAATTTAAATGATGAACAATTATTGCAAGAAGGAGATGTAATAATATCAATAAATGGTGAAAAAATAGATTTTGCATATGGGGCAAATTACAACGATATCATCACTTCTCAGTTAAATAATGCTATTGCTTGGGCAGAAGAAAACAATACTACAGTTGCTAATTATCCTGCACTAGAATTGGTTGTTCGTAGAGATGGTCAATACACAACAGCTTATACGGGTTTTTTTGTAATTACTCGACAAAAAGTTTTGAGCTCTAATCAAGAAGGAGAATATGAACTTAGTGAAGAAGAAACTGTTTACTCTACCGGAATTACAGCAAAAGCATATGTTCACTCTTTCACAGAAGCATTGCAAAGATGCGTTCCTTTCGCAATAGGCCTTGCTTGGATCGTATTAAAATCTCTATGGCTATTAATAACTTTCCAATTACCAATTTCTTCAATTGGGGGACCAATAACAACAATAACAACGATTGCATCATTTACGCAAGCTAATTTTGCTAATATCTTGGTTTTAATACCTTTAATATCAGCTAACCTAGCTATTTTTAATATTTTACCAATACCTGCTTTAGATGGCTCGCATGTTTTATTTACAACCATAGAATGGATAAGAAAAAAGCCAATAAAAAGAGAAGTTGAAAATTTAATTCATACAATAGGGCTTATAGTTTTGTTTGGAGCAGTTATATTAATTGACATTTTACATTTCTTGTTGTAATATGAAAATATGAATGAAATATTACAAAAATTAAATAAAGTTTTTAATGATAAATACAATTTTTTAAAGATTTACGAAGTGATATATGACAAAAATTCAAATTTATGCACTTTTACTTTTTTATTCCCTTTATCCCAAAATGATATGACTGCTGAGGATAGAAAAAACATTGAAGAATTTTTAAAAAATCAATATTCATTAAACGCAGATGTAAAGGTTAAATTTAAAAAAAGTTTTTTAGATGAAATATTGATAGAAAAAGAAATTTTTAATTTCTTTAATATAGAGAAAAAATCTTTATCTCCTTATTTGTTTAAAGAAAATATTTCTATTACTAATAATGAAAATTTAATTAAAATTCAAATAAAACTTAATAAAGATATTCTTGCAATGATAGATGAAACAGAATTAAAAAAACAACTTTTTGACTACTTAAACGAAAAATTTATTGCCGACTTTGATATAAATATTATTGAAAATGAAGATACAATTTCAGATGTTATAGAGGCAGATGATTTGCCAAGCATGTCTAGAAAAAAAGTAGAAAGGTATAAAGTTGAAATTATTAAAAAAATAGTTGGCAGTGAAATTATCCCTCAACCTGAATACATAAAAAACAATACTAAACCAAAAATGTCTGTAATTCTGGCAGGCATAATAACTGCAATTACAAAAAAATCTTTTAAGATAAAAAAAGGGAAAAAAGCAGGGCAAGAAAAATCTCTTTATACTTTTACTTTGGACGATGGGAAAAAAATCGAATGTGTCTATTTTTGCTCCAAAGCAAATGAAAAAGTTATGGACTCTCTTGAGGATGGCATGATGGTTGTTTGTGTAGGGGATTTGAATTTTGGCTTAAATGGAACATTAACTTATTATATTCGTAAAATGTCATGGGCATCAAAAAATTCAGAGATAGAAGAAGATAATATTAGTGAAGATACTGTTACGAAATTGCATAAAAATGTTGTTCCTATTGAAAAGATAGAGATTAAAACACAAGCCTTTTTATTTGACCAAAAATCAGAATATAATGATAATATAAAAGATAAATCCGTTGTGGTTTTTGATATTGAAACTACAGGTCTTGATTTTGAAAATGATGAAATCACTGAAATTGGAGCTGTAAAAATAGTCAATGGAATTTTAACAGAAAAATTTTCTACTTTTGTAAAACCTTCACAACCTATTCCTTTAGAAGTCCAAAATCTTACAAATATTACTAACGAAATGGTAAAAGATGCACCTTTAATTTCTGATGTAATAATAGATTTTAATGATTTTTGCAAAGATTGTATTTTATGTGGACATAACGTTATAGGTTTTGACTTTAAGTTTATCAAAAAAGCTGCCGAAAGTTGTGGAATATATTTTAAAAACCAAATAATAGACACTTTAGTAATAGCAAGAACTTCTAATTTAAGGCTAGCAAATTATAAACTTGGAACTATTGTAAATGCTTTAGGTTTAACATTAGAAGGCGCACACAGAGCATATAATGATGCCTTTGCTACTGCTCAAGTTTTATTAGAGTTATCTAAAATAAAAAAATAATAAAAAAATAGTTGATTTTATATAATATATGTGTTAAAATATTAAAGACTAGATCTAACGGGGAGTGAGCAGTTTTTGTTCACTCCCTGCTTCATAGATAAAGGAGGTAATTTTGGCTAGTAAAGTGAAAAATATTTGCGAAGAAAAAATCTCGCCACTTATCAATCAAATTGGTTATGAAGTAGTTGATATTGAATACGCAAAAAAATCTGATGGTATGAATTTAACTTTTTATATCGACAACGAAAAAGGAATTGATATAAACGATTGCGAAAAAGTTAGCAAATTAATTGACCCTATCTTAGATGAACTGAATCCGACTGAAGACCAACCTTATGTTTTAAATGTAAGTTCACCTGGTATAGACAGGCCTTTAAAAAATGACCGAGATTTTGCAAGAAATATTGGGAAAGAAATTGAAATCACATTATTTGCTAAAGTAAACGGGGTTAAAAATTTTAAAGGGATACTTTTAAGTTTTAATTCATCAGAATTAACAATTCAACCATTACCAGATAAAAAACAAAAAACAACTTTACAAAATCAAATTACTTTAGAAAAATCGAAAATAGCACACATTGTGCCAATTATAAAATTTTAAGGAGAAATTATCATGATTAATAAAGATTTTTTTCAAGCACTTGAAGATTTACAAGCAGAAAAGAAAATAGACAAAGAAGCTTTTATTCAAACTTTAGAAACAGCTTTAACTTCTGCTTATAAAAAAATGTATGGGGAAGCAAAAAGTGCAATGGTTAAATTAAATCCAGATAAAAACACTATCAAAATATATTCTTATAAAACAATTGTAGATAATGTAGAAGACCCAGATAAAGAAATTTCTTTAGCCGAAGCACAATTAATTAAAAAATCTTTCAAAGTAGGGGACATTGTTCAATCAGAAGAATCTACTAAGGATTTTGGTCGTATTGCAGCTCAAACTGCTAAACAAGTAGTTATGCAAAAATTAAAAGAGATGGAAAGACAAAACGCACTAAACGAACTTTCTGAAAAAGAAGATGAACTACTTACTACTATTGTAAAAAGAATTGACAATGGAACTGTTTATGTTCAAATTTCAAATACTCATACTGAAGGTGTTATGTTGCCTTCCGATCAAATCCCAGGCGAAAAATTCAATGTTGGCGATAGAGTAAAAGTTTATGTAAAGAAAATCAAAGATTCATTCAAAGGAACTCAAATTCAAGTTACAAGAAGCAATATAGGTTTTGTTAGAAAATTATTCGAACTCGAAATTCCTGAAGTAGCTAATGGAGATATTGTAATTAAAAATATCGCTCGTGATGCAGGAAATAGAACTAAGGTTTCTGTTTATACAACTAAGCAAAACATTGACCCTATTGGAACTTGTGTTGGTTTCCACGGTCAAAGAATTGATACTATCACTTCTGAATTAAACGGCGAAAAAATAGACTTGATAGAATATACTGAAGATCCTCTTGAATATATTGCTAGAGCATTAAGCCCTGCTAAAGTATTAAGTGTTGAAACAAATGAAAGTTTAAAAGCTTCAAGAGTAATTGTTCCTGATGATAAATTATCTTTAGCTATAGGCAAAAATGGGCAAAATGTTCGCTTAGCTGCAAGATTAACAGGGTGGAAGATTGAAGTTAAGAGCGAAAGTACGGTATCTCAGCCAGTTCAAAAAGAACCTGAATACGAATTAACAGAACTCGGTGATGATTCCTTTGAAGGACTTGAAGATTTAGAAGAACTTGAAGATTTAACACCTTTAGATGATGGAGAATAATTGGAGGAATAATGGAAAAAAGGCAAAGAATGTGCCTTGCCTGTAGAGAAATGTTTGATAAAAAACAGCTTTTAAGAATTGTCAAGAATAAAGATGGTGAAATTTTTATTGACAAAACAGGTAAAGCAAACGGTAGAGGAGCATATATTTGCACACAAAAATCTTGCATAGATAAGGTTAAAAAGCAAAAACTTTTAAACAAAGCTTTTAAATACCAAATAGATCAAAATATATATGATATGTTGGAGGAAGAAATTTGCAAAATGACAAATTGAAAGGCTTTTTGAATATTTGTCGAAAAGCAAACTATCTTATTATAGGAGGGGAAGCACTTTCAAACTATAACAAAAAACTTTATTTAGTTTTATATGATAGTTCTTCCAAAAAAAACACTTTGAAAATTGTAGAAAAATTTTCTAGTAAAGGCATAAAAACAATGGAGCTTGACAATTTAGATACAATTTTGCTTATTAATAATTGTAAAATTGTCGGCATAAAAAATAAAAATCTCAGTGAAGAAATATTAAAAATCTGTGGAGAAGAAAAGGAGTAAATTTTGGCAAATCAAGGATTAAACAATTTAAAAACAATACACGATATGCAAAAGGATGGAGTTTTAAACGAACTTATAAAAGAGATAAGATCTTCAAAAAGTCTTGTTGATTCTTTTGCACAAAAACTTCAATCTAGACTAAAAGCAATAGATGAAGAAACTAAATTAACAGAAAAAAAGGCAGAAGAGGTCAAAAAGGAGATATCACAACCTGAACAACCAAAAACAGCTCCTTCTTTTTCCAATGGCAATAACCAACAAAATAGTTTCAGAAAATTTGACCAAAACCAGTCTAACAACAAATTTTCTTCACAAAAAAATAATTTTAATAGAGAACAGAAAAAAGATTTTAGAAAAGACGGATTTAATAAAAATCAAAATCAGAATCAAAATCAAAAACAGCCTTTTAATAAGCAAAACAAAAAATTTGGCAACAATTTTGTTTCCACAAAAACTAATAATTTCCGTTCTTTTGCAAGCAATGATGCTCCTGAAATTGACAATAAAGCAGAAAGAAGTTATGCAATAAAAGCTAAAATGGCTCAAAAACATTCTTCAAATAACGAAGAAAGAAAAACACAGAACAAAAAACTTTCAACTTCAAGAAAAAATAACATTTTTATTGAAGACGAAAATGGATTTGAAGAAATTTCTTATGGCTCAAGAAAAAGTTATATTAAAAAGAAAAAAGATGAAGTTAAAGCGCCAACAACAATTATAACTCATGCTATTATGACTTCAAAAGAATTTACCGTTAAAGAATTTAGCGAAAAAATAGGGAAACCTGTAAACGAGATTGTTAAAAAGTTGATGCTTTTAGGTATTATGGCAACCATAAATTCAAATATTGATTTTGAAACTGCAGAGCTTGTTGCCAGCGATTTTGGAATTACTTTGGAATTAAAAGCAGGAAAATCTTTTGAAGAAAAACTTTTAGAAGAAGCTAATAATCAAGATGATACATCTTCTCTTGTTAAGAGACCTCCAATTGTTGCCGTTATGGGACATGTCGATCATGGTAAAACTTCTTTACTTGATGCATTTAGGAAAACAAATGTTGTCAGTGGTGAGGCAGGGGGTATTACTCAAAGCATTGGTGCTTATCAAATAGAATTTAATGGCGAAAAAATAACCTTTATTGATACTCCTGGCCATGCAGCTTTTACACAAATGAGAGCAAGAGGAGCAAAGGCTACTGATATTGCTATTTTGGTAGTAGCTGCAGATGATGGAATTATGCCTCAAACAGTTGAAGCCATTGACCACATTAAAGCAGCTGGCGTTCCAATGATTGTAGCAATAAATAAAATGGATAAACCTGAAGCTAACCCTGATAGAGTCAAACAACAACTTGCTGAGCATAATATTTTGCCAGAAGAATGGGGTGGAGATGCGATTTGCGTGCCTTGTTCAGCAAAAACAGGTGCAGGATTAGATGATTTAAAACAGACTATTCTTCTTGTTGCTGAAATGCAAGAACTTAAAGCAAATCCTAACAGAATGGCAGTTGGTGTTGTTATTGAAGCTGAACTTGACAAAAACAGAGGTCCTGTGGCAAATATTATAGTTCAAAATGGTGTTCTTCATGTGGGAGATTCTATTATGTCAGGACTTACTTACGGCAAAGTCAGAGCAATGTTTGATGATCATGGAAAGCCTGTAAAAAAAGCCGAGCCATCTAAACCGGTATCAATTTTAGGATTAAACGAAGTTCCTTCTTCTGGTGACGAAATTTATGCTGTAGAAGAAACTTTATCAAAACAAGTAATTCAAGAAAGAATTGACAAAATTAAAAAAGAAAGAGCTAAACAATCTTCTGGTGTGACTTTAGATAACTTTATGAATAGAGTCCAAGAAGGAGCCTTAAAAAATCTTAACATTATTTTGAAAGCTGATACAATGGGTTCAGTAGAAGCTCTTAAAAATGCTTTGCTTGCTATCAGAAATGAAGAAGCAAAAGTTAATATTGTTCATAGCGGAACAGGTGCTATTACAGAAAGCGATGTTTCTTTGGCTCAGACTACAAATTCTGTAATTGTAGATTTCAATCAAAGAACCTCTGCAAAAGTAAAAAATTTAGCAGATTCTTCTAAAATTGAAATTAAAGAATACAACATTATATATGATGTAGTAGATGATATAACTAATGCAATCAATGGAATGTTAAGTGTAAAATATGAAGAAAAATATATAGGTAGCGCAGAGATCAGATTAGTATTTAAATTATCTACAGCTGGAAAAGTTGCTGGAAGTTATGTAAAAGATGGAAAAGTGATTAGAAATGCTATTGCAAAAGTTCTACGCAACAATGAAGAAATCGGAAAAACTACTGTGGAATCAATTAAGATTGTAAAAGATGAAAAAGCAGAAGTTGCTAAAGGTTTTGAATGTGGAATAAAATTGCGTGATAATATAGATTTTAAAGAGGGAGATATTATAGAATTTTACTCAAAAGAAGTGATTAAAAGATAAAACAATTTAATGATTAAAGGGAGATAATCTTATGTCAAATAGATTTGAAAGGGCAAATAGCCAATTGCAAAAAAATATTGCACTAATTATTCAAAATAAAATGAATGACCCAAGGTTATCTCCTTTTATTTATGTTAGTGATGTAACTGTTACTCCAGATTTTCAATATTGTAAAGTCAAAATAGCTTTAGATGAAGATGATGAAAACAAGTTAAAAGAAACAATTAAGATATTACAAAAATCTGAAGGTTTTATAAAAAAGGAATTAGCAAATATGGTTAATATGCCTTATATGCCAAAACTTCAATTTGTTATAGATAAAGGCACAAGTGCATCAATAAGGGTTAATGAAATTTTAAAAACATTAAATATTCCTAAGGGAGATTCAGATGAAGAATGATGATCTAAAAAAAATAGCTAAAGTTTTAAAAACAGCTAAAAAAGTTGCAATCTTTGCACATACAGAACCAGATTTTGATGCAATAGGTTCTGCTTTGGCTTTAAAATCGGCTTTAAATCTGATTAATGTCAAAGCTGATTATATTTGTAGCGAAGTTCAAACTCAGACTGCAATTTCTTTTTTTGGAGAAAATTTTGCTACTACTAAATTTGATGAAAAACAGTATGATACATTTATTTCAGTTGATAACCCAAGTAAAAGCAGATGTGAACACGCAAATATATTTAATTGCAGTTCTAATTCAATAGTGTTAGACCATCACAAGAATATTGATTTTCTTGGCAAATATAACTACATTGACACAACAAAAAGTTCTTGTTGCCAAGTTGTTTTTGATTTGTTACTAAAAGGTAAATTTAAAATTAATGATACAATAGCTTCTTATCTATTTGCAGGATTATCTACAGATACTGGTAGTTTTATACACTCAAATACTACACAAGAATCTTTTTTGGCTGCATATAAACTTAAGCTTTTAGGTGCTAATTCTGATAAATTTAATGAAATATTTTATAAGTCAATAACAGAAAAAGAGATTAATATAAAAAAATTTATATATGATAATTATAAAATTCAAAATGGTATAGTTTTTTGCTTGATCAGCTATGATGACATGAAAAAATTAAAAGCCAATAAAAGAGATTTCTCTCAAGTAAGCACTGAGTTAATTAAGCTAAATAAAGTAAACATAGCATTCAGTATAGTAGAGAAAGAAAAAAATATATATTATGTTTCGTTCCGTTCAAAAATAGGCTTCCCTGTTCGTGAAATTGCTGAAAAACTAGGTGGTGGTGGACATCTATACGCATGTGCTAGCAAAATTTATGATGATAAAATTAATGTAAACATATTATCGAAAAGAGTTCTAAAAGAAATTAAAACAATTTATCAAAACAAAAAGGGAAAATAATGAAAGAAAATGCTATTTTGTTGCTAAATAAACCAGCTAATATTTCATCAAATAAAGCCGTTAACACTGTAAAGCATATTTTGGGCGCTTCCAAAGCAGGTCATTTAGGAACTCTTGATGTATTAGGGGAAGGTCTGTTGCCAATAACATTAAACAAAGCAACAAAACTATTTGATTTCTTTTTAAATAAGGACAAAGAATATATTACAACCTTTAAATTTGGTCAAACTTCTCCGTCATTAGATTTAGAAGGTCCTTTAACTGATGAAGACATCAATTTAGATATTACAGAAGCTCAAATTTTGTCTATTCTACCTAAATTTATAGGCAAACAAAATCAAATGCCACCACAATATAGTGCAAAAAAAGTAAATGGACAAAAAGCTTATGATTTAGCTAGAAAAGGCAAAGTTGCTAAATTAAAACCTAAACAAATTGAAATATACGATATTAAACTGCTTCAAAAATCTGGGAAAAATACCTTTAAATTTAAAATTCATTGTTCTTCTGGAACGTTTATCCGTTCTATTTGTAGGGATTTGGCTGAAAAACTTTCAACTTGTGGTATTATGCTAAACATAATACGCACAAGATGTGGGATTTTTAAAATTGAAGACTCATACACAATTTCTGATATAGAGAAAGGCAAATACAGTTTAATCAACCCTGAAATCTTATTTGACTTACCGACATTGCAAATTAATAACCAACAATTCTCTCTTTTACAAAATGGTGTTCAAATTGTAATTCCTGATGGGAAATACAAGTTGTTTTATAAGAAAGAATTTATAGGAATAGGAGAGAGTAACCAAGAAAATAAATTGAAAATGATTATAAAATTATTTTAGGCTTACATTTTTAATACTAATAAATTTATAAGTTTTCTTTTCTGCTCAATGAAAGAAAGTTTTTATCTTTTATCTTATACTAGCGGATACTAACAAAAAATTTTTTGTAATCATAGAGAAAAAATTTTAACATAAAAAGTTTATAAATTTAAAACTATGCTTAAGGAGGAATTATGGCTATAAAATTTGGGCCTTCTGGTTGTGGAAATGAGTTTTATGAGCAAGGGTATAACAACATAAGTCAAGTCCCTCAATGGATTAAAAATTATGGACTAGACGCATATGAATACTCCTTTGGACATGGATATCAAATGAGTATTGAAACAGCAACTAAAGCGGGGCAATTATTTACTGAAAATGGAATTTCTCTTTCTATTCATGCTCCTTTTTATATAAATTTTGCTAATCCTGACCCTATAATGTATGAAAAAACTAAAAATTACATAATAACAGGTATTCGTTTCTTAAAAGCTTTCGGTGCGGACAGGTTAATCTTTCATTCTTCATCATGTGGCAAACTTTCAAGAGAAGAAGCTTTAAAGTTAACACAAGACAGATTTAAAGAATTTTTTAACAATTTGGAAGAAAATAATAATCTTAATGGTTTATGGTTGTGTCCTGAAACTATGGGAAAAACCATGCAAATCGGCTCTTACAAAGAAATTGTGGACCTATGCGCTCTTAACAATCATTTAATGCCTACATTCGATTTTGGACACATAAACTCACTTATGCAAGGGCAATTAAGAGATACAGAAGATTATAAAAAAATCTTTGACTATGCTATAGAAAAATTAGGCTTTGATAGAATTAAAAATTGCCACATCCATTTTTCTAAAATTCAATATGGACAAAAGGGTGAAATAAAACATCTAGATTTTGATGACAATATCTATGGTCCAAATTTTGAACCATTAGCAAGAGTTTTGATTGACTACAATCTTGAACCTAGAATAATATGTGAATCAATGAGTAAAATGCCTCATGATGCTCTTGAAATGAAAAAAATATACTTTAATTTGAAAGAAAACAATACATAAACACTAGACAAATTTATTTTTATGTGATAAAATAAACAAGAAATTATCATTAATTAAGGAGATTTTATATGATTTTTGCAGGAGATTTTAGAAAAGGTACAACTTTTGAAATGGATGGAGCTGTTTATTCAGTTATTGACTTTTTACATGTTAAACCTGGTAAAGGGTCACCTTTTGTAAGAGCTAAATTAAAAAATGTTATGACAGGACAAGTTAAAGAAACTACTTTTAACCCATCTGATAAATTTCAAGTAGCAGTAATTGAAAAGAAAGAAATGACTTATCTTTACAATGATGGCGAAATTTATTATTTTATGGATGCTGAAACTTATGATCAAATTCCATTAAATAAAGACAGCATTGAAGACGCATTAAATTTCGTAAAAGAAAATGAAAATTGTACAATGTATTTTTATAAAGGCAATCCTTTCTCTGTTTATCCTCCAACTTTTGTTGAACTTGAAGTTGTTGATTGTGAACCTGGTATTCAAGGCGACACTTCAAAATCAACTACAAAACCTGCTAAAGTAGAAACTGGATATGTTTTGGGAGTACCTCTTTTCATCAATATTGGAGACAAAATAAGAATTGACACTCGTGATGGTTCCTACATGGAAAGAGTTAAATAATTTTAATAATCAAAATTTAAATTAAAAACTAAAAAAAACTATGGTTTAACTTCATAGTTTTTTTTATTCGTCTTTTTCTTCTGATATATCATGTGATTTTTTGGCTTTTAATCGTTTTTTTCTTTGCCTTCTTTCCTCAGCAAGGCTTCTCATTACTTCTTTCATGCCAACTTCCTCTTTTGATTTGGCATCTTCCAAATAATTATTAAGTCTTATTTCAAATTTTTTATTTGCATTATTCATGTCATTGATAAAAATACAGTCTTTGACTTTAGATAATTCTTCTCTTAATTCATTTGGCTCTAAAGCAAATCTAAAAGATCTAAATATCTCTGTTGTTCTTAAAAAATCACTAAATAATTCACTTTTTAAATAAATTAAGAAATCCTTGTAAGTACCATTAAACATAATTTTGGTGTCAGTTATTTTTAATTTATTTTCGAACGATGAAATAAAATCTTTTGATACATTTTTAAGCTTTGTTTTTTCATCCAAGGTACTTAAAAATTTAGAATAAGCTTTTAAATATTTACTTTGTAAATATCTTAAATAACAATAAATATAACTTGCATCACTATTTTTTCTATTAAAACACCTGTAATTCATTATTCTTTGATACATTAAGGTTGATATACATGGGTTCCCTTCTTGCACAAAAAAATCATTAAATGCTATTTTGTATTTCTTTTTGAGTTTATTGTCTATCACACACGCAATGAGATGGTCAGTGTTAAATATATTTTCTATTTTTTCAATTTCAAACCTATATCTTACAGGATTTTCTTTTGTTGCCAAAATACTTTCTATGTTAAATATAAAGTTAAAACTATCTACAGAAAGCCTGCTGACTATTGCCACTTTATTTTTTTTCATACCTTCTCCTTTTTTATTTATAACATATTTGTCGCATTTTGTCAAGATGCGTATTTCTCTACTTTCTTTTATTTATAAGCGTAATAATTAATTTTTAGTATTCATAATTTAAATTGTAAGGAGGAGAGTATGTTAGAAAAAATTCTTCCTGCAAACATCTTTTCTATTTTTGATAAATATGTGAATTTTAAATGCGTTAATGAGATTAGGCTAAGAGTGGACAAACCCATTGTAGTTTCTATAGGTAGCCAAAAATTTTTTTTATCCTCGCATGGAACAACAGGGAATCTAAAAGAGGCAATTCTCCCAACTAAAACTATGCTTGAGGACATCATCTTTCGTGCAAGCGAATGTTCTATTTATTCAGTAAACGAACAAATAAAAAGGGGATATTTGGTTACTGAAGGTGGAATTAGGCTTGGATTAGGTGGTGATCTAATTGAAGAAAAAGGTCAAATAAAAACATTAACCAACTTTAACTCAATTAATATCAGAATACCTCATGAAATCAAAAATTGCTCTTTGTCATGTTTTGATTATCTTTTGCAAGATAATCAGATTTTAAATACTTTAGTTATTTCTCCTCCAGGTGCTGGTAAAACAACTTTTTTAAGAGATTTTATTTCTCAGCTATCTCAAAGAAATTATGCTTTTAATGTGCTTGTTCTTGATGAAAGAGGTGAAATTGATTTAGGTAATAAGGGTTGTATAGGAAATTTTGCAGATAAGATTTCTTTTGCCTCCAAAAAAACCGGCTTTGAAAATGGCATACGCTCTTTAAGTCCTAATTTAATAGTTACTGATGAATTAGGTAGGGAAGAAGATGTTGAAGCAGTATTGACAGCATGTAATGCTGGTGTGTCAATTATGGCTTCCGTTCATTCCGATAGCATTGAAAGTTTTATGAAAAAAGTTCTTTTTGAAAAAATTATAAAAGAAAAAGTGTTTAAGCGTTTTGTTGTGTTGTCTTTACGAAATGGCCCCGGAACTCTTGAGGGTATTTATAACGAAAATTTATCTCGTTTAGGTTCTAAAATTATGAGGTGAAAATGAAAATATTATTATTAATTGTTTTAGCAAGTTTATGCTTATTTTTTGGATACAAGTTTTATCACAAATATAAAAAACGCAAATGTTTTTTTGAAGCATTAGTTTTTCTATGTCAAAAATTCGATGTAGAAATAAACTTTTCTAGAGAAAGGGTTCAAAACATTCTGTTAAATCTTGATGAAAAAACTAAACAAAGTCTTTGCGGACTTGTGGAAAATTTTTTGTGCTGTCTTGAAAGTCAAGAAAGTTTGGACAAGCAAAAGTTATTAAAAAATATTTCGTTTTTATCGGAAGATGAATCGAACAGATTATTTTTATTTTTTAAATCATTAGGTCGCTCTGATGTAGAAAACCAACTTAAAGAAATAAAAAATTATGAAGCAAAATTCAATGACTTTTTCGCACAAGCTTCAAACGAATATAAAAAATATGGCAAACTGTCCTTAAAATTAAGCTTTGTTGCAACTTTAATGGTAATAGTCATTTTTCTATAAGGGGGAATTATGGGAGTCGAAATTATAATTAAAATCGCCGCCATAGGCTTGCTAACAGCAATAATAGGTCAGATTTTAAAACAAACTGGTCGAGAAGAAATTTCTACCATTGCAACACTAGCAGGATTAATTCTAGTTATTATTATGGTTTTAAACTTAATTGGAGAATTATTTGCAACTTTTAACAATTTGTTTCAGTTTTAAATTTGGAGTTATATGGAAATTATAATAAAAATTGTAGCTATTGGTTTAGTTACTTGCCTTGCAACTTTGATTGTAAAGCCAGTCCGCAATGATTTTGCAATATTTATTGCTATCGCAGGTGGGCTGGTTATTACCTTTCTCGTTTTAGATTATTTGACAGATATATTCGATGTCTTCAAAAACATTATCTCTTCAACTGGGTTATCTTCAAATTTATATAAGCTTTTAATAAAAATAATTGCAATAGGTTATCTTATTGAATTCGCCGTCGGCATTTGTTCTGATACAGGCAATTCAAGTCTAGGTGATAAAGTCTTGTTGGGCGGAAAGATTGTTATCATGGTTATGGCATTGCCAATTATTACTAATATTCTTCAAATTATTATAGGACTCCTGCCAACATGAAAAGGTTATTAATCTTAGCAATTTTATTTTTCTTATTCTGCCCAACCGCAACAAAATTACAATCAGAATATCAAGTTGTTGCTCAAGAAGAAATTTCAGAAGAACAAGTGGAAGAAGAATTAGATGAAAGCTTAAACAATCAACTTGAAAATTTAGATTTTTCTTCTTTAGATGAAATTATTAAATCATTTAGTGAAGGGCAACTCTCTATTTTTGGTGGGCAAAACTTTTTAAGTAAGGTAAAAGCCCTAATATATGGAGAATATGATGATTCGCAAAGCTTATGGCAAGCAGTAATTAATGCTTTTTTTAGTAGCATACTAGGTTTATTACCTGTAATTTCTGCTATCATTGGTGTTTCGGTTTTAGGTAGTATGTTGCAAGGGATAAGGCCTTCGACCAATGGTAAAAATATGGCAAACATAATCAATTTTGTTTCATACGGAATTGTTATAGTTTTGCTTCTATCAATCGTTACTAAAATGATTGTTTCTACCACTAACACAATATTGTCGCTTAAAAGCCAAATGGATGCAATATTCCCTATATTACTAACTCTTTTAACTGCTATGGGAGGAAGTGTATCGGCAACTATTTACCAGCCTGCTATGGCAGTTTTAAGCAACATTATTAGCAGTTTTTCAAGTTATATCTTACTACCAATTTTTATTTTTTCTATAGTTTTTTCAATTGTTTCAAATTTATCTAGCACTGTCAAATTAGAAAAATTTTCAGGCTTTTTAAATAGCACTTATAAATGGTTGATGGGTTTAGTATTTACTATTTTTACAGCTTTTGTTTCTTTACAAGGTATATCTGCTGGAGCAGTTGATGGTATTTCTATACGCACAGCTAAGTATGCAATTAAAAGTTATATTCCTCTTTTAGGCTCTTATCTTTCAGATGGAATGGGCATTATACTAATTTCTTCAAATCTTATCAAAAACGCTGTTGGCATTGCTGGTCTATTTTTACTTTTTGCTAGCATATTAACACCTTTATTAGATTTAATAATTTTTATGTTAGCTCTCAAACTCATAGCGGGAATTGTAGAACCTCTAGGCAATAAACAAATAGCTAATTTTGTAAACTGTCTTTCTAAAAATATGACATTACTTATAGCTCTTATTATCGCTTTATCTTTTGTTTACTTAATAATAATCGGTCTTGTTATGTGTAGTGCAAATTTATTTTAAGGGGGCAATATGATTTCAACTCTTTCGTCATGGATATTGTCAATAGCAGGTATTGTTCTTTTGTCAGTTATTATTGAATTGATACTCCCAAATGGCGCCATGAATAAATACATTAAAAGCATTTTTGGTTTTATCATAATGCTGGTTATATTAACTCCAATACCGAAATTATTAAACCAAAATATTGATATATCATCTTTTTTCCAATCGGACACTATAAAAGTTGATAAAGATTATTTAGAACAGATAAATTTCGACAAACTTTGTTCAATTCAAAATGATATTGAACAAGATATTTCGACATATGGTTACAAGAATGTAAAAGTTTATATTTCTTCGGACATATTTGACAATTCTTTTACAATAAAATCGGTAACAATTGATTTAACCAAGCTTGTCATAACTGAAAATGCTGAGCATACAAATATAGTGAAAATCAAACAGCACATTACTAGCATTATTAAGCAACATTTAGATATAGGGGAGGATGAGATTTATTATGAAGAATAAATTTTGGGATAAGCTAAAAGAAAACATAGTAAAACTCAAAAAATCCAAAAACTTTTATGTTTTTGTTGCGATAGGACTAGCTGTATTGATTGGCATAATTTACTTTACTAGTTTTCTTCCGACAAATGATGTTTCTTCTACCAAAGAAAATGAAGTTACCCAAGAGACAAGCACTTCAGAAAAATATGCACGAAAGCTTGAAAGTCAAATTGAAAATGCTATTATGCAAATTCAAGGAACAGGTGATGTAGATGTTTTGATTACTTTAGAAAAAGGTTTCGAGTATGTTTATCTTACTGAAGAAGAAACAAAAACTTCTGCAAGTGGAATAACAACCACGACAACTTCAACTGTCCTAGTTAACGGGCAACCAGTCCTTGTCGAAGAAATTTACCCAGTAATTAAGGGAATTGTTGTGGTATGTTCTGGAGCAGGAGATGTCGCACTAAAGATGAACATTATTTCTCTCATTCAAACGATAGTAGATGTAAATAGTGCAAACATTTCAATTTATACATCAAAATAAAAAGGAGCTTAATATGAAAAAAAGAACAAAAATAATTATTTTATCTGCAATGATTTTACTTTTAGGCGTAACAGCTTATTTAAATGTAGTTTTAAATAGTTCTATTAATAGTAACGACACTGTTATTGAAACTTCTAGTTATTTTCAAACTTATCGCTCAGACAGAGAATCAACTAGAGATCAAGAAATGTTGTATTATGATGCTATAATCGCTAGCGAATCATCTTCTGAAGAAGCAGTAAAAAATGCTCAATCAGCTAAACTTTCTCTTGTAAATCAAATGGAAAAAGAACTTGTTGTTGAAGGCCTTATTAAAGCAAAAGGATTCGAAGATTGCGTTGTAACAATTTCTGATAACAATGTTAATGCAGTTGTTAAAGCTAGCAGTCTTACTTCTACACAAGTAGCTCAAATTGTATCAGTTATACAAACAGAATTAACTTCTGTAAATCTTGCAAATATTAAAATTATTCCAGTAGAATAATTGCCAAAATAAATTTAAATGTGTTATAATACAAAAGAATAGGAGTTTAAAATGGCAAAAACATTGCAGAATAAAGGGAAAGTTGAAATTGATAGAGATATTCTTTTGTCAATCATAAACCTTGCTACAAAAGAAATTAACGGCGTTCAATCGCTTACCAATTCTTATCTACCTTGGTATAAAAAAATTTTTAAACCAAAAAGCGAAGGCGTAAGCATCAAGTTTGATTTAAACGGCAAAATAAATATTGATGTTTATATCAAAGTTTATATCGGATATTCTGTGCCAGATATCGCTTATAGAGTGCAAGAGAATATAAAAAATTCGCTAGGCTCAATGGTTGGATTAAAACCTAATAAAATTAATGTGCATGTTTATGGTGTTGTTTGCGATAAAGAAGGAGCGGAAGAAAACTAATGAGAAGTAAGGCTAGAGAACTAGCATTTCAACTTATATTTGAAAGACTTTTCACCGAAAGTGATAAAACTTTTGATGAAGAGTTTTTTGCTTTATTGAAAAAAGATGAAGATAAAGATTTTGCTAAACAAATTGTAACAACTTTTTGTGAAAATAGAAAGGCACTTGAAATTCTTGTAAGTGAAAATTTGATTGGTTATGAACTTAATAGGGTTTATAAAGTAGATTTAGCTTTAATGTTTGAAGCTTTAACTGAAATTATATACTTAAAATCACCAGTACCTGTTGCTATAAACGAAATCGTTGAACTTGCAAAAAAATATTCAACTGAAAAAAGTTCTCGTTTCGTTAATGGTGTGCTTTCTGCTATTTGCAAAAAAATCTAAGGTATATTATTAATGCAAGAATATATTACTGTATCAGCCTTAAACGGCTACATAAAAAAAATATTTGATAATGAAGAGTTACTTCATAATATCCCTTTGCTAGGAGAAGTTTATGGAGTAAGTTTTTCTCGAAATGTTATCTATTTTTCCTTGAAAGATGAAAGTGCATCAATTCCTTGTGTGTGTTTCTATCCAGCTTTTAACGACCAAATTACTGAAGGGGCTAAACTTGTCTGTTATGGAAGCCCAAATTTTTATGTTAAAGGTGGAAAACTAAATTTTAATGTCAATAGGGTAGAGCCTCTGGGAAAAGGAAAACTTTACGAAGAATTTTTAGCTTTAAAATCAAAACTTGAACAAGAAGGGTTATTTGACCAAAAATACAAAAAGCCCATTCCTAAAAACATTGAAAGAATAGGGGTTATAACTTCGAAAGAAGGGGCAGTTTTACAAGACATAAAAAATGTTGCTTGGCGACGAAATCCTTTTGTTGATATAGTTTTATTTAATACAAAAGTTCAAGGCTTAAATGCAGAGCAAGAAATCGCAAAGGCGATTGAATTAATGAGTCAATATGATAAAATTGATGTTATAATTGTCGCAAGGGGTGGCGGGAGTTTGGAAGATTTGTCCGCTTATAATACCGAAATTGTAGCAAAAGCAACTTTTAATTGTGAAAAGCCAATAATATCTGCAGTTGGCCATGAAACTGATTTTACAATAATAGATTTCGTAAGCGATTTACGAGCTCCAACACCTTCTGCAGCTGCAGAACTTGTAACTGAGAACATTGACCAACAAAAGTATTATTTTTCATCATTGAAGGCAAAATTTTTAAACCTTATTGATGAATACATTGACGAAAAAAAATTGTTGGTATATAATGTGTTGGAAAAAATGTATAACAAATTAGAAAAGCAATTTTTGCAAAATAAAATCAACATTTCTTCTCTTGTAAAGAAATTAGATAGCAGTGCAATAAATTACTTAAATAATCAAGACTATGAAGTTGGTATATTAGAAACTACGCTAAAAAAAATAAACCCAATAAATGTTCTTAAACAGGGTTATGCAAAAATTGAACAACTCGGAAAGGGTATTTCTACAACAAAAGAATTAGATTTTAACGATAATATTTCCATCTATTTGCAAGATGGCAAAATTAAAGCAAAACCATTAAAGGAGAATTAAAATGAGATTAAGTAAACTTGTAGGAGAAAGACTAAAAGATGCCTCAAGTGGCACAAATGTAAAAAGCCATAATTATTTATTAAGAGCAGGGTATTTAAAGCAGGTATGCAATGGTATTTTTACTATGCTTACACCTGCCCAATTAATAAACTTAAAAATTCAAAATATCATAAGACAAGAAATGAATGCTTTGGGTGGACAAGAAGTACTATTTCCTGTTGTAATGCCTAGAGAAATGTGGGAAAAAAGTGGAAGATATAACTCAATTGGACAAGAAATGGTTCGCTTTAAGGATAGGAATGACCATGACATGCTTTTAGGCATGACACATGAAGAAGCAGCTGTTCACTTGTGTCAAAACACAATTAAAAGTTACGATCAGCTACCTTTTATGATTTACCAAATTCAAACCAAATTTAGAGATGAAGCTAGACCTAGAGCTGGGCTTATTAGAGTAAAAGAGTTTACTATGAAAGATGCATATTCTTTCCATACTGACAAAAAAGAACTTCAAAATTTTTATCAAAAAGTTTACGATGCTTATAATAGAATTTTCAAAAGAATTGGCATGAAAAAATTTATAGCCGTAAAATCTGACACAGGAATGATGGGTGGAGATATTGCCCATGAGTTCATGCTTTTGACCGATATTGGTGAAGACAGCATTGTTATTTGCCCACATTGTGATTATAAAGCGAATATGGAAGTTGCTGTTTCTACAGAAGATACTATTTCCTTTGAGGATAGTTCTATAAAAGAAGTTTATACTTCTAACGCAAAAAGCATCGAAGAAGTTTGCAATTATTTAAAAATAAAACCTCAACAAACTATTAAGGCAGTTTGCTACGCTATAGTTGGTGATGATAAAAACACTGTTATAGTTTTTATTAGAGGCGACAAAGAAGTTAACGAAGCAAAATTAAAAAGAATTGTAGGAAAAGAAATAGCCGTTAAAGATTTAAGCGAAACAGGTTTAGTAAAAGGAAATATCGGTTGCTTAAATCTTCAGGTTAAAGATTGCCAAATCCTTTTTGACAAATCATTAGAAAATACATGTGGTATGGTTACTGGTGCAAATAAGGAAGAATACCATATCTCTGGAATTAATTTAAAAAGAGATATTCCTGATGCAAAATATTACGATTTGGCAAAAGTTAAAGAAGGAGAAAAATGTCCTATTTGCGGAAAACCATTAACAATCGAAAGAGGAATAGAAATAGGTAATATATTCCAACTTGGAACAAAATACACAAAATCAATGGAGATGACAATTACAATGCCAGATGGCAAACCTATTAATCCTTTAATGGCTTGCTATGGAATTGGAGTTGGTAGAGCGTTGGCTTCAGTAGCTGAAGAAAGTTCAGATGCAAAAGGCTTGGTTTGGCCTATTTCTATTGCACCTTGGCAAGTATATTTTTGTCCATTAAGACTAGATGACGAAAATGTAAAAACGCAAGCAGAAAAATTAGAAAAATCCTTGGCTAAAGAGTTTGAACTTTTATATGATGATAGAAACTTATCTGCAGGAATTAAATTAACAGATAGCGAGCTTATGGGAATTCCTTTTAGAGTTGTAATTAGCCCTCGATCTTTACAAAATGAGGAAGCAGAAATAACTATAAGAAAATCTGGAGAAAAAATCATGGTTAAACTTTGTGAGTTAAACAACACTCTTCATGATTTAATAAACAAAGAAATGGAGGAACTAAATGGCTAACAAAATTTCTTTTGAACAAGCTTGTCAAGATTTACAAAACATTATAAACAAAATAGAAAGTGGAGAAGTAACTTTAGAACAAGCTACAGAACTTTTTGAACAAGGTAAAGAGTTAATAAAAGTATGTTATGATAGCTTAACAAAGACCAAGGGAAAATTGACAGAAATTAAACAATCTCTAGACAAATTAGAAGAAATTTAATAAAACTAGGATAAACAAAAGTTATTTCATAGATAAGGCAAAAGTCTAATACAATATAAATGTGAGAATAAAAAAACAAAAATTCAATTTTGTTTGGGCTTTTCGCATGCTTATCATGACGCTTTGCCTATCAATAGCTTTTGGATTTTTAAGCCAAGTAGCACTAAGTAATATGGGTATCATATTTGCAATATTTGGCATTTTGTTTTTTATTTTTATATCAACAGTATTTGATATGATTGGCATTGCAGCAGCTAGTGCAGATATAAATTTTTTCAAAGAGCAGTTATTAAATAATAAAGAAGGAAGTCAAACAGGTCTTAAAATTTGCAAAAACTGTGAAAAGGTATGTTCTTTTTGTGCCGATGTAGTTGGAGATATTTGTAGCACTCTTTGTGGTGCTGGGGGAGCAAGTATCGTTATAACTATAACAAATAATACAAAAAATTTGCATTTAGTAACTTTAATATCAATCTTTACTACAGCAATAATTGCAGGATTGACAATATTTTTTAAAGCGTTAATGAAAGAACTTGCAGTGAAAAAATCAAATAAAATTATTTTAAAGTTAGGAAAAATTTACGAAAGAACTTTAAAAAAAAGTAAAAAATAGTTGACAACAGAAATTAAATATGTTATATTCTATGCATGAAAGTAGAAGTTTCCACTTCTCACCATTCGATAATTGAGTTGAATTGGTAATAACTAAATATAATTTTAAGGTATTTTGTTATAGTGGAACTTTGTGCTTCCACTATATTTTATTAAAAGGGGTATAAGACAATTTTTAAGGAACTTTTAATCAATGAGCAAATCACAGCATCACAAATTAGATTGATAGGTGAAAATGGGGAACAACTTGGTGTTGTTTTAAGAGAAGAAGCACTTAGAATTGCTGAAGAAAAAGGTCTAGACTTAGTTTTAATGGCTGGCAATGCTTCACCAGCTGTATGCAGACTTTTAAACTATGGAAAATTTAAATATGATGCTTTAAAGAAAGATAAAGAAATTAAGAAAGCTCAAAAAATTATTGAAACAAAAGAAGTTCGTTTGTCAATGACAATCGAGGAGCATGATATTAAATATCGTGTTTCAAGCGCTCAAAAATTTTTAAAGAATGGAGATAAAGTGAAAGTTTCTTTAAAAATGAAAGGTCGTGAACAAGCCTATGTAACAAAAGGAATTGAAATTGTAAAAGATTTCTGTTCAAGACTTAGTGAATTTGGATCTTTGGAAAAAGAACCAGAACATGTAGGACGAAATATATTTGCGACAATAACCCCAAATAAGTAAAAAAGGAGAAGAAAGTTATGCCAAAACAAAAAACACATAGCGGATGCAAAAAGCGTTTTAAAGTTACCGCAAATGGTCAAGTAAAATTTGCTAGACCTGGAAAAGGACATTTCCTTACAACAAAATCACAAGCAAGAAAAAGAAAACTTAGAAAAGGGTCTTACATTGCAGGAAAAAATGCAGACAACATTAAGTCCCTTTTGGCTAAATAGGAGGTTGAATTATGAGAATAAAGAGAGCAGTTAATGCAGTAAAAAAACGCCGTTCTATTCTTAAAAGTGCTAAAGGATATAGAGGAGCAAAATCTAAACTTTATAGAACAGCTAGAGAACAAGTAATGAAAAGTGGTCAATATTCTTATATCGGCCGTAAGCAAAAGAAAAGAGATTTCCGTGCTCTTTGGATCACAAGAATCAATGCAGCTTGCAGATTAAATGGAATTTCTTATTCTAAATTTATTGCTGGATTAAAAAGCAAAAATATTGAACTTAACAGAAAAGTGCTTGCAGACATGGCAGTTAGAGAACCAGAAGCATTTGCTGCACTTGTAGGTCAAGTAAAATAATGTTAAGGGCAACTAACAATTTAATTAAAGATTTAAAAAAGCAAAAACGCACAAATAGTTCTTTGCTTTTTTTGGATAATATAAAAATTATAAATGATGCAATAAAACATGGTTTAAAACCCAAAATAATCTTAGTAGAAAATGAAAACCTAAATATCTGGGGTAACTCTTTTCCTGTTTATTTGGTAGAACACAAGGTTATAGAACAACTTTCTGATTGCATAACACCACAGGGTGTGTTATGCGTTACAGAATATCCACAATATACAGTAACAGAAAAACCTAAGACAAACTTTTTGGTGCTTGATACTTTGCAAGATCCTGGCAATGTAGGTACCTTGATTAGAACTGCCGTAGCTTGCAATTTTAAAGAAATTTTTTTGTTAGATAGCGTAAAAATATCTAATCCTAAGCTAATTCGTAGTTCAGTAGGAACAATATTTGATGCATCTATACACAATCTTTCTAAAGAAAATTTTATTAAACTTTTCACAAAATGGGGCAATACAATTCTATTAAAAGCAGATATGAATGGCGAAAACATTTTTAAAACAGAATTTAATAAAGAAAAACCTATTGGATTAGTCATGGGAAATGAGGGGCAAGGAGTTAGCACATTAATTTCTAACATTTGCAACAAAACAATTTCTTTGCCTATGGAAAAAAATGTTGAAAGTCTTAATGTTGCAGTTTCTGGAGCTGTAATAATGTATCAAATTTATGCTAAAACAGGAAATCTTTAATAATTATCTTTTAGTTGCAAAAAAAAACATTATTCACATTTTATGTTTCCAGATTTATAATATTTTCAATTTATAATTTTCTTGAGCATAAAAAAATTTGACATTTATAAAATAAAAATTTAAAATAAAATTAAAGATTTTAAGGAGATTTTATGTCAGGACATTCAAAATGGCACAATATACAAGCCAAAAAAGGGAAAAGCGATGCACAAAGAGGCAAAATTTTTACAAAAATAGGTCGTGAAATAGCTGTTATAGTAAAAGCAGGAGGATCTGATCCAGTTTCTAATCCTAAGCTTAGAGATGTAATAGCAAAAGCTAAACAAAATAATATGCCAAACGATTCAATTGAAAGAAGCATTAAAAAAGCAGCTGGAGAAATGTCTGGTGTTAATTATGAAAGTTGCACATATGAAGGGTATGGCACTGGTGGCTCAGCAGTTATTGTTGAATGTTTAACAGACAACAAAAATAGAACTGCTGGAGATGTAAGACATGCTTTTGATAAATTTGGAGGATCTCTAGGTTCAACTGGTTGCGTTAGTTATTTGTTTAATAGAAAAGGGATCGTAGAAGTTGACATTACAAACAAAGATTTAGACACCCTTATGTTGGATGCTTTAGAAGTTGGGGCAGATGATGTTGTTGATTATGATGATTTATGTGAAATTATAACACAACCAAATGAGCATAACACAGTTGCTGAACAATTAAAAGCTAAGGGTTATGAAATTTTAAATGCAGAAACAAGACTCGTTCCAGATTCTTATGTAGATTTAGATGAAGAAAAACTTACTAAATTCAATAAAATGATAGACACTCTTGAAGATTTGGATGATGTCCAAGAAGTATATCATAATGTAAATTTACCTGATGAAGAATAAATAAAAAATTAGGTATTGATAAATTTAAATCTTTATGATATAATACTTATAAACAAAAGAGGAGAGAAGAAAATGTCAACAACTAATTTTAAACCATTTGAAAAATTTGAAGACGCAATTGATAGTTTAAATATTATCGAACCAAAATCTACACCTAATTATGATTATGGAGAAAATGCCTGGGATGAGGCCGAATATAAATCAGATTATGACTCGATCATGGAATCTTTGGAAAAATATGAAAAATTAAAAAAAGCTTTTATAGAAGTTTTTAATCAAAACGATATTCTTTTACAAAAGTATTTTTATGAAAAAAATGACGATTTCTTTAAATTAGCTCAAAGCATAAAAAACACAGAATACAATAACGGGACTCCTTATCCTAGAACAGCGTTTAACCAATCAAATGCTGAAGATAATAATAATCTTCATAACTTTATATATGTTGCTATTAGAAATATAGAAAAATTTATTGAATTTACAAAAACACAAGACAAAGATGGAAATTATTATTTAACTTTAATAGAAATCTATGCTTTGCCTGAAGTGTTAAAAGAATATTATCCTGAAATATTTAATGAAAAATAAAATTTTAGTAATAAATTTTACTAATTAGCAAAGACTAACTTTGGTTAGTCTTTTTTTAGTGGAGGATAAAATAATGAGAAGAAAAAACAATCATTTTTTCTTTATTTATAGTTTCTTAATTGTTTTTCTTATAACTGTTTTGTTTTCCAATTTTTTAGCACCTTTAAATTCTCTTCCAGACAACTTTTATACTAATTTAGAAGAAATTCAAGATTGCAACAAAAATAAAACCTTAGGCAATTTATATTCAATAGATTTTTTAAATAATACTTTGGAAACTGGTGAAAAAGATGAAAAAAGTGGGACAATTATTTTTAAGTTATTTGGATTTATCCCAATAAAAAAAGTGCGAGTTGAAATTTTACCTGAAGAAAATGTTTTTGTCGGAGGTGTTCCTATTGGATTAACAGTTTCAACCAATGGGGCGATGGTAGTAAGCAATACAATGGTTGATACAAAAACTAATACTGTAAGTTCAAATAAATTATTTAAAAACGGGGATATTATAACAAAAATTAACGATAAAGTCATCTCTAATGTAGAAGATATAGAAGAATATCTCATCAACTTAGAAGATAAAGAATTAAACATTGAAATCATAAGAGATAATAAAACTAAAAATATATCTATGAATTACATAAAAAATAAAGATGAACAATGTAAGTTAGGGGTATGGGTAAAAGATGATATATCAGGCATAGGTACTTTGACTTTTGTTAAAAATAACAAACAATTTGCGGCGTTAGGTCATCCTGTAACCGATTCGGCTGGATCCAACATAGTTCCTATAAACTCTGGAGAAGTTTATAATTGTTCATTACTCGGAATAGAGAAGGGAAAAATTGACGAACCTGGGCAATTAAAATGTTTGTTTAAACAATCCGAAAAAAATGGATCAATTTTAAAAAATACAAAATATGGAATAATTGGAAAATATCAAAACTGTGAAAACATTATAGATTCAAATTTAACTGCTGAAGTAGGGGGAAGATTAAGCGTTAAACCCGGAAAAGCTACTATAATTTCGAGTGTAAGTGGTATTAGAGAAGAATATGAAATAGAAATAATAAAAGCTAATTATCAAAAAACAGCTGACGATAAAAGCATAGTATTTAGGGTTACAGATAAGAGATTGTTAAACTTAACAGGTGGAATTGTTCAGGGAATGAGTGGTTCTCCAATAATTCAAAATGGCAAACTCATCGGGGCTGTTACACATGTTTTTCTTAAAGATCCAACCAAAGGTTATGGCGTCTATTCAGATTGGATGCTAAAAGAAATGCAAATATAAAAGCATCTAAATTAGATGCTTTTTATTTCCAATATTTTACAATTAATGCTCTTTTTATAAAATAAGCAACAGGCAGTGCAATTATTGTCAAAATCACAGGTAATAGAGTTGTAGTTGCATACAATTCAAAATTATTTGTATTTAATCCAAATATAAAATTTATACCTATTATGGCTGCCACAATTAAAAGGGTATAACCAAAAATTTCCCAGATCGAAGCCATTTTCTTAGGTATCCAACTTGTATGACACTTATAATTATAAAATTTTATTGAAATTACAATTAATTGTAGAGCTGGTAGCAAAATAAATAAAAAGTTAAAAGTTGAATTAATTAGTCCAGAATAATACAATGCAATATATGTAATAGATGAAAATATTGATAATAAGAAAAAAACAATTAAACTTTGAATAAAAAATAATTTGTTTGTATTGTGTTTTACTTCTATATTCGTCTTTTTATATTCTTTAAATGATACATTTTGTTCATCATAAAATTCTTGTAAATCTTGATAATCATACAAAGCATTTAATCCATTTCCTTCCTCTTCTCGACCATCTTTAGTTCTAGAATATAGCTGAGAAATGATCTCTTTATGAGAAGGATCGATTTTGACATCTCTATTAGGAGGAGGTAGGGCATCAGATTTATCGTTTTGTAGTATTTTTAAACGAGGTGGTTGAATCTTTTTTTGTTTGATCAATTCTTCATTTTCTAAACGATTCGTTATAAATTTTCCATCATCTTCAACAACTTCATTAATTGGCTTATTTTGAAAATATGTATTACCTTTTATCTGCTTACTCTCTTTGCTCTCTGAGTAACTATTTCTATTTTGCCTTTCATTAAAACGATAAAAATCATCTTTATTATCTACAAATTTTTCTTTGTTCTCAAGCAACGAAGCTTTAAAAGCCTCCAAATTAGCACGATTTTTTTCTTCAGATTCCTGTAGGGGAGTTTCTACGGTCATCGCGATTTGATCTTCAGCAAAGCTTCGTTGTTTTTTGTATTTTCTTATATCTTTAGAGATATCATATAATCTTTGATTATAATTATCTACTTGTTCTCTATTTAAAAAAGCCCCATCATCTTTTTCTTGCACAGAATTATTTTCTTGTATGGTATTTAAAGTTGTTTCATTATTCATAACTTTTTGTTGCAAATTTTCAACATTATTTTTTTGTTCTTGGTTTTCATTCTTTATATATTGGTTTGAATTGGTAATATTGATACTCTCGATAGGTTCTCTTGTTTCTTTTTCAGCATTATTTAATGAAGAAAAATCAAAAAAATCTTTATCATCTTCTGATTCAGAATTATCAGTAATATTGGCTAAAATATCCGTTTGTTCATTTTCAATTTTAAAATCTCTAAAAACATCTATGTTATTCTCTGAAAAATCATTTTTTAATTGTTGATAATAATTTCTTCCTTTTTCTGTTATAGAATAATATCTTCTATTAGGTCCAAAGTCACTGGCTTTTGAATATGAAGAAACATAACCTTGCTTTTCCATTCTAGTTAAATTTGAATATACACTAGGTTTTTTTAGATTAATTCTTCCGTTACTTTTATTACTAATTTCACTAATAAAGTCTAGACCATAAAAATCTCTTTCTAAAAGACAATTTAACATCATATAAGAAAGTTGACCCTTTGCAAAAATTTCCATAAACACCTCTATATTAAGATTATAAAAAATCAAAATTTATAAGTCAAACAAAATATGTACTATTATGCAAAATAATAAAAAAAATTAACTACATTTTGTGGTAGTATGCAAAAATATTTCAATTTTGTTAAATTATTTGTTATAATTAGGGCATGAACAATAATGCAAATATTTTAATAAAAAGAAGTAAAAGAAAAAGTATATCACTTAGTATATTGCCAAATAGACAAATACAAGTAAAGGCTCCTTTTAATGTCAGCAAAACAATGATTTTAGATTTTGTAAAAACAAAACAAAGATGGATTCAAAAGCAATTATCTTTACAAAAACAAAGAAGTGATTTTGAAAAATCATTCGATTTTGAAAATTATTATTATATCTATGGAAAACAATATAAAAAGGATAAGATCATTGATTATAAAACTTTGGCATTAAATGAATTGCCAAAATTGATTGAATTGACAAAAGAACAAATAGGGTATCATTATAATAAAATAGTGATAAAAAGCTCAAAAAGACTGTGGGGGAGTTATTCATCAAAAAAAGTAATAATGCTTAATTTTAAATGTATAATTTTACCAAAAGATATTATACAATACATAATCATACATGAATTATGTCATAGCAAGCAAATGAATCATTCTCCTAAATTTTGGAATCTTGTAGAAAAATTTTGCCCAAATTACAAGGATACAAAATGTCAGCTCTCAAATTTTGCATTTTTGTTAAAAAAAGATATTTAAAAAGGGGGATTATAAACTCTTTTAATTTATCTTCTTTTTTTATTTTAAAAAGTTAATAATTTTTGATAATGTTTGAAGGGCAATTACTTAATTATAAAAAATTTTTGGCAGTATGATATGAAATTAGATGTTAAAAATAATAGAATAGGGGTAAATTTTTAAAAATATAAACTTGCATAATCTATGCGTAAAACACAACTTTTACGCATAGATTAATGCATGATAGCGCATTTTTAAAGCTATTTTGTTATTTTTTTATAAATATTCAAATTATTAAATTTTTATATTATATTTAAAAATTAAGTTTATAAAAAAATTGCAGATTATTTTTTTTCTGCAATTATTCTCATCATTTTTAAATAAGATACTTGATCTTGGTTATTAAACATTTTATCTTGATATAATTTTAAACTTATATCATTTATTGATTTAAAATTATTTATAGACTTTAATGTCAAATAATTTACTACTTTCAAAAAAGTATCGTAAACACTTTTGTCTTCATATAATTTGTCTGGCACATTATACAATATACTTTCTAAAAACATAGCATTTGGATGTTCTTGATTTACATAAAAATACAAAACATTAAATATTTTAAGCATATTGACAAAGTTAGGACCTGCTTCCAATATCTTTTCATTTAAACAGTTAAGTCTGCAATTCAAATTATATTCTTTAAATCCTTTTTTCTTATTAATAAAAAATTTAAAATTTTCATTTGAATAAAGACAAACTTCTATTTTAATTTTTGCATTTACCCCAAAATCATCTTTCCCAACAATATACAAACAATTGTCCTCTTTTGAGATTAGCGAAGTTTCGCACAAATTAAGTACTATTGCTTCGAACAAATCATCAGTTAAGCTATATATATTATATTTCCCTGAATTAAAATCAATTTTATCTTGTTTAACATCTTTATTCTTTTTTGATTTTCTTTTTCTTCTATTTGCCCATGCAAATTTTAATCTTTTTTTCAAATTGCGCCAAAAAGTGTTTACTTTTCTAGTATTTAATTCTAATTGAGCACTTTCGACACCTAATAAATAAGAAAAAATGCTATTATCAGTTATAGCTCCTGATAATATTTCATTATATGGTTGCAAAACTACATTTTCAGTGCTAATGTATGGTATTTGCTTAGACAAACGCTTAATAGAATTTGTTAATATTGAAGAAACTCTATCATTAACTTTTTTATAATAAGACTGATTATCATTTTTTACAATGCTTTCTATTAAACTTTTATCTATAACCAAATTTGACATGAAATTACACCTTCTAAATCCTTATTTTTTTGGATAAATTTTATCTTTTCCACCCATATAATTTCTTAAAGCAACAGGGATATTAATGCTTCCATCTTTGTTTATGTTATTTTCCAAAAATGCAATAAGCATTCTAGGAGGCGCAACAACAGTATTGTTTAAAGTATGAGCAAATTTTATTCCTTCGCTTGATTTGTAACGAATTCCCAATCTTCTAGCTTGGGCATCAGATAGATTAGAACAAGAACCAACTTCTCCAAAATACTTGTTTTGTCTTGGACTCCATGCATTTAAATCACAAGATTTTACCTTCAAATCTGCTAAATCTCCACTGCAACATTCCATAACTTCATGTGGGATATCCAAAGTCTTAAAAAATTCTGATGAAATTTGCCACATTTTATTATACCATTCTTTTGAATCTTCAGGTTTGCAAATTACAATCATTTCTTGTTTTTCAAATTGATGAACTCGATATACACCTCTTTCTTCAATCCCATGAGCTCCAATTTCTTTTCTAAAACATGGAGAATACGAAGTTAACATTAAAGGCAACTCTTCTTCTTTTAATATTGTATCTTTAAATCTTCCAATCATAGAATGTTCGCTAGTTCCAATCAAATATAAGTCTTCGCCTTCAATTTTATACATCATATTTTCCATTTCTTCAAAGCTCATAACACCATTAACCACATCGCTTCTAATCATAAATGGAGGAACACAATAAGTAAAGCCTTTATTAATCATAAAATCTCTGGCATAAGAAAGAATTGCAGAATGCAATCTAGCGATATCTCCTGTTAAGTAATAAAATCCTGTCCCGCTTGTTCTTCTTGCGCTATCAATATCTAAACCATTTAAACTTTCCATAATTTGGGCATGATAAGGAATTTCAAAATCAACCTTTTTAGCCTCTCCTACAGTTAATCTTTGAACATTTTCACTATCATCTTTTCCGATTGGAACATCATCATCAATTATATTTGGAATTGACATCATATATGTTTTCAATTTTTCTGAAAGAGAAAGTTCATCTTTTTCAATTTGAATTAATCTTTCATTAATTTTTACAACTTCATTTTTAATAAAGTTTGCTTGTTCAATGTTTTTTTCTTTCATACATTGACCAATTTGAGAACTTTTCGCATTTCTTTGACTACGCAAAGAATCTCCTTCTCTTTTTAATGACCTAATTTCACCATCTAATTTTAAAACTTCATCAACATATTGAAGTTTTTGATCCTGGAATTTTTTCTTGATATTTTCTTTTACTAATTCAGGATTTGTTCTAATTAAATTTATATCTATCATAACCTTCCTCACTTAACAAATATCTTACCTTTTTTTACTAAAATAGTCAAATTAATTAAGTGATAATTTAAAAATATATTTAAAAATTTAAATAAATTCTTTTTCTATTATAAAAATATAGTAGATACAATATATTGTAAGTATTATGTTAAACCAAAACTGAAAAATTAAATATTTTACGCATAGATATCTGTTTTTGTTTTGTTTTTTCAAACAAATGTGCTATCCTTTAACTATGGATAAATTATCATTTTATGAAAAAAGAGATTTAAAAAATAGAATGAAAATGAGCAAATACTTGGAATCTCTCCCCTATTATTGCTTAGATTTTTTTATAGGTATTGAAAATAACACATCTTCGCTAACTAGATATAATTATGCGATGGATTTAAATGTATTTTTTGAATATATATCGGAAAATATTTTTCATAAAAAAAAGAAAGAGATCTCTTTTGAGGATTTAAATAAACTTAAATCTCGTGATATAGAACAATTCTTATCTTACTTATCTTATTATAGTGGTGAAAATAATAAAGTTAGCCAAAATAAAGAACGCGGAAAAGCTAGAAAACTAGCTTCTTTAAGAAGTTTTTTCAAGTATTTATTTAATCATGACCTCATATCTTCTAATGTAGTAAGCAAAATTGAAACACCAAAATTACATAATAAAGAAATAATTAGACTAGAGAAAGATGAAGTTTCAAAAATGCTTAATGCTATTGAAAATCCACTAGATTTTACACAAAAGCAAAAATCTTATAACAAAAATACTTTTGAAAGGGATAATGCTATAGTAACTTTATTTTTAGGAACAGGCATAAGAATCTCTGAACTTGTGGGATTAGACATAGATAATTTCGACTTTAAAGAAAATGCTTTCGTAGTTACTAGAAAAGGTGGTAACAAATCAATGTTGTATTTTTCAGATGAAGTAGCTATGGCGTTAAAAACATGGTTAGAAAAACGAGCCACCCTTCCAATATCACAAGAAGAAAAAGCCATGTTTATATCTTTGCAAAATAAACGAATTTCAATAAGAGCAGTTGAAAATTTAGTAAAAAAATTTGCTAAAATTGCCTCTCCTTTGAAAAAGATTTCCCCTCATAAGCTTAGAAGTACATTTGGGACTAACCTTTATCGAGAAACTAAAGATATTTATATTGTAGCAGATGTTCTAGGACATAAAGATGTAAATACTACAAAGAAGCATTATGCTGCTATTAATGAAGACATGAGAAAAAGTGTTGCAAATGTTTTACAATTAAGAAATACAGATCAATAAATTACCATTTAAAATAAAAAAATTTTTTAAAGGTGTATATATTTTTGTGTTTTGCACAAATTATAACTGTGAAGGAAATATGCTTCACATTAAAAGAGAAGAATAGTCAATCGACCATTCTTCTTTTTTTTGCTTTTTAAAAATCTCATATTAAACTTTATATTTTTTAACACGAACTTTATTATCAAACAAATAAAAAAGCCTAAATATAAATATAGGCTTTTTTGTTATTTAGCTGTATCAGTAAATCTTGATTCTCTAATAACGTTAACTTTAATTTGACCAGGATACTGCATTTCGTTTTCAATTCTTTTTGCAATTTCTTTTGCCATAAATAAAGCTTCGTTATCACTAATTTCATCTGGTTTTACCATAATACGAACTTCTCTACCAGCCTGAATTGCATAAGATTTTTCAACACCTTTAAAATCATTGCAAATTGTTTCAAGTTGCTGCAATCTTTTTATATAGTTTTCAAAACTTTCTCGTCTTGCGCCTGGTCTAGAACTTGATATTGCATCTGCCACTTGAACTATAATAGCTTCTATACTATGAAAAGGAACGTTACCATGGTGAGCTTCTATACAATGAATCACAGCTTCATTTTCTTTATATTTTTTTGCAAGGTCAACTCCAATAGAAACATGTGTCCCTTCGATTTCGTGGTCAAGAGCTTTCCCTATATCATGTAAAAGGCCTCCCCTTTTTGCCACAGTAACATTTGCACCAATTTCAGCCGCGATTAAACCAGCAATAATTGATGTTTCAACACTATGTTTTAAGCAATTTTGTCCATAACTAGTTCTAAACTTTAATCTTCCTAAAACTTTAACAAGTTCAGGATTTAAATTATAAATTTGAGTTTCGTTGCAAGCATTTTCTCCAGCTTCTTTGATTGCTTTTTCTACTTCAATTGTAGATTTCTCAACAATTTCTTCGATTCTTCCAGGATGAATTCTTCCATCAACAATAAGTTTTTCAAGAGATAATCTTGCGATCTCTCTTCTAAAAGGATCAAAACTAGAAATGGTAATTGTTTCAGGTGTATCATCAACTATAAGTTCAACTCCAGTTGCACTTTCAATAGAACGAATATTTCGTCCTTCACGACCAATAATTCTGCCTTTCATTTCATCATTTGGAAGAGCAACTGATGTTACTGTCATCTCACTCGTAAGGTCTGTTGCACACTTTTGTATTGCTCCAATTACAATTTCTTGTGCATGTTTTTCAGCATTTTCTCTGGCTTCATCTTCAATTTGTTTTACAATTGCTCCAGCATCTTTTTTTGCTTCATCAGTAATGCTTTCAATTAAAATATCTTTTGCCTCTTTCTTTGATAACCCTGAAATTTTTTCAAGTTTTTCAAGCATTTGAACTTTTATTACTTCTTGTTCATTGATTTTTTCACTTAGTTTTAATTTTTCATCTTCAACCTTTTGCTTTTCATTTTCGATTTGTTCAGATTTAGTATCTAAAAGTTGTTCTTTTTTAGTTACATACTCTTCTCTTTGATCTAATCTTTCTTCTTGTTTTTGTATCTCTCGCCTTCTTTCATTTGCCTCATTGTTAGCTTCATCTCTAATTTTTTGAGCTTCTTCTTTTGCTTCTAAAATAGATTCTTTTTTTACGCTTTTTGCTTCCGCATAGGCATCTTCAATAATTTTTACTGCATTAGATTTATTCTTGTTAATTTTTTTGTCAATAACAAATTTATAAACAAAAATACCAATTATTAAACCTACTATAAGTGCGCATATTCCAGCAACAACACCTGCGGTAGCAACAGCATCACATAATAAACTAATACTGTTGTTCATAATTTCCCCTTTTATTAAATTAAGATTTGGTAATTTTGAAAAAATTGTTGACATCTAGCACATGTCTTTGTTTTAATAAAATTTATATAAAAAGTTGATGCCAACTTAAATTTTAAATAACCAAAATAATTATAACAATATTTTACAATCAAGTCAAACAATTAAAGACAGGAAATAAAAAAACTTTGCTCACAAGAAGTAAGCAAAGTTTTGTTTTAAAATCTAGACTTAGACAAATCGTAATTTGCTAAAAATTTTCTTTTAAATTCAGGGAAATAATCTCCCAAAATAGCCTCTCTACAATCATGTGATAATTTAACTAATAAATGAAGATTGTGTATTGATAACAACGAAGCTCCTAACATTTCTCCTGCGTTAATTAGATGTCTAATATAAGCCCTTGTATAATTTTTGCAAGTGTAACAGTCACAATCATGTTCAATAGGAGAAAAATCTTCTTTATAAATAGAATTTTTAATAACCATTTTCCCTTTTTTTGTAAAAGCTGTTCCATTTCTTGCTATTCTCGTAGGTAAAACACAATCCATCATATCAATTCCTCTAGAAAAACCTTCTACAAGGCAATCAGGAGAACCTACTCCCATCAAATACCTTGGCATATTTTTAGGCAAAAGAGGTTGCAAATGCTCTAAAATATCATACATTACAGATTTTTCTTCTCCAACAGAAAGCCCCCCAACAGCTATACCACATTTGGCAAAAGGCAAACAATCTTTTACGCACTCTTCCCTTAAATCTTTATATACATTACCTTGAACAATAGGAAATAACATTTGATTTTCGTTTTTATGAGCTTTAAAACATCTTTCTAACCATATTTTTGTTAATCTTTTTGCTTCAACAGCCTCTTGATATGAAGCTCCTGCTTCGGTGCATTGATCTAAAGCCATAATTATATCGGCTCCTAAAGCCTCTTGAATTTCCATATCCTTTTCAGGCGTGATAAAATGTTTAGAGCCATTTATATGCGACCTGAATTCTACGCCCTCATCACTGACCTTTCTTAATTTTGACAAAGAAAAAACTTGGAAACCACCGCTATCTGTTAAAATAGGTCTGTCCCAATTCATAAACTTATGTAATCCACCCGCATTTTTTACTATTTCATGCCCTGGCCTAAGATACAAATGATAAGTGTTAGATAAAATAATCTGAGCATTTAAATCTTTTAACTGTTCAACCGTCAATCCTTTAACAGTAGCTTGTGTCCCAACAGGCATAAAAATAGGCGTTTCAATATCTCCATGTGGAGTATGAAAAATTCCGGCTCTAGCACCGGTCTTTGGGCATTCTTTAATTATTTCATAAGAAAAGTTTTCCATAATCTACCTTTATTTTAACATATTTTTTTAGTTTTAAATAGTAGCTATTATGTGCGCATAACTACAACATATAGCATTAATATATAAACATTGCATCACCAAAAGAAAAAAATCTATATTTTTCTTGAACAGCCGTTTTGTATATTTTCATGGTTTCATCATATCCTGCAAATGCAGAAACAAGCATAATTAAAGTGCTTTCAGGCAAATGAAAATTTGTTATCAAAGCATCTACCACTTTAAATTTATAAGAAGGATAAATAAAAATATCCGTTTCTCTATGTTGCGGGATGATTATTCCATTATCATCACAACAACTTTCTAAAACTCTAACACTAGTTGTGCCCACCGCAATAATTCTTCGCCCTTCCTTCTTTGCCTGATTAATTATCTCCGCATTTCTTTCAGACATTTCAATATATTCACTATGCATTTTATGCTCTAAAATATTGCTTTCTTTAACAGGACGGAAAGTTCCCAATCCAACATGCAGTAACACTTCTACAATTTCAATTCCAAAATCTTTAATTTTATTAAGCAATTGTTTAGTAAAATGAAGTCCCGCTGTAGGCGCAGCAGAAGAACCTTCAACTTTTGCGTAAACAGTTTGATATCTCTCTTTATCTTTTAATTTTTCATGAATATATGGAGGCAAAGGAACTTGTCCAACTTCCTCAAGCCTAGTTTCAAAAACCCCATCATATTGAAATTTAATTAAGCAACTACCATATTCATATTTTTTTAATATAACACAACTCAAATTTTCACTAAAATGAATTTCTGTCCCCTCGCTTAACCTTTTAAAGGGTCTTGCAATAACTTCCCATTCTTTTAAGTTCAATCTTTTTTGTAATAATATCTCTATCTTTGCACCAGTGTCTTTATAGCCAAACAATCTTGCGGGCAAAACTCTAGTATTATTTACAACTAAAACATCACCTTTCTTAAGATAATTTAAAATATTATAAAATTTATCATGTTGAATTTTTTTAGCATCTTTAGAATAAACCAAAAGCCTAGAGCTATCCCTAGGTTCTATTGGAGTTTGAGCTATTAATTCTTCTGGCAAATCATAAAAATAGCTTTCTTTTTTTAACAAATCTTCATTTTTTATATTTGACATTTCTTCACCTTTAAGTTATTTATCATAAGGTATGGCAAAGTGTTTATAAGCTCCTTCTAAAGCAACTCTACCTCTTGGCGTTCTAGAAATAAAACCAAGTTGAAGAAGATAAGGCTCATAAACATCTTCGATAGTTGTTGCATCTTCGCTTATTGTAGCAGCTAATGTATCTAATCCGACTGGTCCACCGCCGAACTTGTTTATAATTGTAGTTAAAATTTTTCTATCAATTACATCTAGTCCAAGTTCATCTATTTCCATTACTTGCAAAGTTTTGTTAGCAATATCCTTATTCACAACACCTTGCCCTATAACTTGAGCATAATCTCTCACCCTTTTAAGCAATCTATTAGCAATTCTAGGCGTGCCTCTAGAACGCTTCGCAATTTCTATTGCAGCATCATTATCTATCTTAATTCCCAGTATTTGCGCCGATCTTTTAATTATAATGGTAAGTTCGTCAATGGTATATAATTCAAGCCTACATATAACCCCAAACCTATCTCTCAAAGGATTTGTCAACATACCTGCTCTAGTAGTTGCTCCTATTAAAGTAAACGGCTTAATTTTTAATCTCATATTTCTAGCAGAAGGCCCTTTGCCTACGATAAAATCAAGAGCAAAATCTTCCATAGCTGGATATAAAATTTCTTCTACAGTTTTATTCAATCTATGAATCTCATCTATAAACAAAACATCATTTTGATTTAAGTTAGTCAAGATAGCCGCCAGGTCTGCAGCATGTTCTATTGCTGGTCCTGAGGTTACTTTAAATTGCGAACCCAATTCATTTGCAATTATATGAGAAAGAGTTGTCTTTCCAAGCCCTGGAGGCCCATAAAGAAGGACATGGTCTAAACTTTCTTTCCTTGATTTAGCAGCTTGTATATAAACATTTAAAGACTCTTTAACTTTCGTTTGACCAACATACTCATCAAATGAAGTAGGTCTTAAAGAGTTTTCTATTTCCGCATCGGTTAAATTTTTACTGCTTTGAATGAATCTTTCTTCTTCTTTCAACCTTTGTACCCCCTTAATGCCTTTGATATGATTTCTTCTGCTGTAGCATCATTTTGAGCATTAGCTCTAGCTAGCATATAAGCTTCATTTTTATTTATTCCCAAACTTATAAGAGTATCAGTAGCCATTTGGACAGCATCTTCATTGTAATTTGTATCAAATTTTGCAACATCTGAAGATTGATTTTTATCTAATTTATCTTTAAGTTCAAGGCATATCCTTTCAGCAGTTTTTTTGCCTAAACCTTTAATTTTTGACAACAATTTAGAATCTTCCTGTATAATAGCTAAAATTAAATCAGACAAACTCAACCCTGACAAAATTGATATTGCCAGCTTTGGGCCTACACCGCTAACAGTTATAAGTTTATAAAAAAGCTCTCGCTCTTCTTTAGAAGAAAAACCATATAAATATACTCCATCTTCTCTTACAGCTAAATAAGTGTAAATTTTAACAGTTTCTCCCGCAAGTGGCAAAGATGATAAAGTATTAGAAGAAACGCAAACATCATATCCTACACCATTAACATCCATAATCAACTGATTTTCATTTTTTTCTTCTATAACACCTACTAAAAAAGATATCATAATTTCTCCTAAATTTTATTTTGATTTAAAACCGGACTAGACTGACTATGACAAATAGCAACAGCTAACGCATCTGCAGCATCATCTGGTTTGGGAATTGAATTGAGTCCTAAAATAGCCTTAACCATAAATTGAACCTGCGCTTTTTCTGCTCTTCCTTGTCCAGTTAAGGCCTGTTTAATTTGTAAAGGTGTATATTCATAAATATTGCCACAATATTTTTGACATGCAAGCAAAATCACACCTCTAGCCTGAGCCACCTGAATAACCGTTTTTTGATTTTTAAAATAAAAGAGTTCTTCTATTGCTACAACATCTGGTTTGTATTTATCAAAAAGGAATTTCAAACTTTTATCAATATTCTCTAATCTAACAGGCATGCTATCTTCTTTAGGAGTTACAATAGCACCATAATCTAACAACATATCCTTTTTTGCAGTATCAAGTATGCCATAACCTATAATTGCATAACCTGGATCAATCCCTAAAATAACCATAAACAAATTTTACACTATAAAACCAATTAAGTCAAACAATCTTAACATTTAAATATGTAAAAAATAAAAAAGAGCAATTTTGGAATATTACTCTTTTTACAAATTGTTAAACAATTTTTTACTTTCATCAATCATCTCAATAACATGGTTTATGGCAACCAATGAAGGCTGATTACCACTAATCATTTTAGCAATTGCCTCAACAACATTATTTTCTTGCAAAGGTTGTGCTTTAGAGAATGTTTGTCCTTGTTCTTCGACTTTATAAACATTGATAAAATTATCACCAAAAGAAGCAACTTGAGGTAAATGAGTAATACATATAACTTGGTTATCTTTTGAAATATTTTTCAATTTTACACCAACAACCTTTCCTATTTCCCCACTAATTCCAGAATCAATTTCATCAAACAACAAAGTTTTAGTAGCACCTGCAGAAATAACATTTTTAACTGCCAACATAAATCTGCTTAATTCTCCGCCAGAAGCTGTTTTAGACAAATCTTTAACTTCTTGTCCTACATTTGCAGAAAAAGTAAACTTAACATCATCAAACCCACTAGAAGTAATCTCACTATTTTGAGAAATGTTTATCTTAAAAATTGCAGATTTCATACCTAGTTGTTTAAGTTCAGCGCCTACTTTAGATTCAATTTCTGTTGCAGCCTTACTACGCAACGATGTAATTTGTCTAGCACAAGCCTGCATTTTTCCCATAATGATGCTTTTTTCTTTGTTTAATTTTTCGATAAGATAATCACTGTCTTCTAACTTTTCTAGTTTTTCTTTAGTTTCTTCGGCAAACTGCAATACTTTATCAATAGAGCCACCATATTTTTTACACAAATTTTTTAGTAAATCGTATCTTGAATCTAATTGCTCAAGTTCCCTTTCATCAAATGAAATAGAATTTTTTATATCATCAAGTGATGAATTTATATCTTCTAATTCATATCTAGCACTATCCAATCTTTCTTTTAATCGTGCTATATTGTCAATATTACTTAAAGGCGATAATTGTGAAGACATTTCTTGCAACTGTGTTAAAACACTGTCAGAGTTTTCTACCATTAATGTTTCGCAAGAAGAAATAGCTTCAAAGATTTTTTCTGCACTATTAAGAACTTTTAATCTCTCCTTAATATCTTCCATTTCACCATTTTTCAAATCGGCATTTGAAATTTCATCATATTGAAATTTAAGTATAGACAAAAGCCTTTCTCTTTCTTGCTCATCACCACCAATCGACTGCAACTCTTTGTTTAAGGTTTTATAAGAAGTCAGCAACTGGGCGAGTTCAATTTTTAAATTTTCTATAGACTCTCCTATAAATTTGTCTAACAATAAAATGTGATTTTTATTATTTAATAATTCTACATTTTCATGCTGTTCATAACTATCAACTAGATTCAAAGCTAACCCTTTCAGCATTGAAGTAGTAGCAATCATACCATTAATTCTAATAGACGATTTTCCATCAACAAATAGACTTCTTGAAATTAATAGTTCTCCATCATAATCAAATTCTGAATCAGACAAATATTTTTTCGCTTGCTCATTTATGTCAACAAACAATGCTTCAACTCTCATTGATTGTTCACCGTTTCTAATTAAAGATTTGTCAGCCTTTGCACCCAAAACAAAAAGCAGACTGTTAAAAATAAGGCTTTTGCCTGCTCCAGTTTCACCAAGCAATATATTTAATCCTTTATCAAACTCAATAGTGGTTGACTTAATCAACGCAACATTTTCTATTTTTAATGTTTGTAACATTTTATCCTCTTTTAATTAAGCATATTATTAAGAGTCAAAACTGCATCTCCAGCCAAAATTGTGGTAGGAAAAATCAACATAACAGTATCATCTCCATAGCAAGCGCCCATCAATTCATTTAAATTTAATTTATCAACAAAACCACAAATACCACTAGCCATGCCTTTCATTGTTTTAACAACAGCAATATTCATAGCAGACTTAACAGAAATTACTGATTCTTTAAAAATAGTTATGTATTTATTAGAAATAACTTGGTCTTCGGAACCAACAAAACAATACTTATATTTTCCAGAGGGGGACAAAATCTTTGTAAGCCCAAGCTCTTTAATATCCCTTGATATTGTAGCTTGAGTAATCTCAAAGTTTGCATTTCTCAATTCTCTAGCGAGTTCATCTTGGGTTTCAATCTCTTTAGTGGATATAAGTTCCAAAATTTTTGATTGTCTAGCGCTTCTTGCCATGTTTTTTCTCCTAATCGCTATATCCCTTTATTTTAAAGGAGTATAGCCGTTATGCATAATTATAAATTTATGTTTATTCATGCATTTTTGATTATTATACATCATTTTTTATAATTATGCAAGCGTTTTTTGTATAATTATTCACTCGTTTTTTATAAAAATATTGAATTTTGAAAATTTATAAAAACGAAATTTATAAATATAAACACTTATACATTTTAAAAAGGATAAAAAAAAGAAGGCACACCCTTCTTTCCAAAAATCTATTTTTTCTAATCTCTATTTAATACAATCACTTCTTCAGATTGCAATGCTTCATCCACCAACCTTTCTATATCCAAAAAACTTTCTTCTTTTTCGCATTTTTCAATGGTTGGTTTTATAACAGGATTTTTTGGGAGAAAAACAGTACAGCAATCTTCATAAGGCAAAATTGAAGTTTGATAAGTTCCAATATTATTCGCAATCTCCATTATCTCTTCTTTATCCATTGCTATGCAAGGCCTAAAGATAGGACATTCTTTTACTACCCCACCAGTTACAGTCATGCTTTGCATAGTTTGAGAAGCAACCTGACCAAGACTTTCACCAGTTACAATAGCCCCTAGTTCATTTCTCTCGCAAATCTTTTCGGCTATTCTCATCATAATTCTTCTCATAATAGTTATCATGTATTCACTTCTACAATGAACATGGATAGCCTCTTGAACTTTTGTAAAAGAAACAACATGCAATTTTATTTCATCTACATAATCACAAAGTTTTTTTGCTAAAGCAATAACTTTATCTTTAGCTTCATCTGAAGTATAAGGGTAACTATGAAAGTGCAAAGCTTCTAATTTAAGTCCTCTCTTCGCAATCAAATACCCCGCAACAGGACTATCAATTCCGCCAGACAATAATAAAAGACCTCTTCCCGCACTCCCCAAAGGAAGACCTCCTTGACATTTAATTATATCATCAAACACATAAGCTTTTTTATTAAGTCTGATATCTACATAAATTGTAGTTTTAGGAGAATAAAGCTCTACTGTTGCACTTTTATTATTATCCAAAATAATTCCACCTAAGATTTTAGCAAAATCCATAGATGTTATCGGAAAAGATTTATCCGCTCTTTTTACAACCACTTTAAAATTTTCTGTTTTTAACTTTATGTTTTTTATATAGTCTTTTATTGTTTCTACATCTGCATCTAACTCTTGAGCTACAGAAATGCTATATAACCCAAAAACAGTTTTCAATTTTTCTATTATTATATTTTCTTTATCCAAATCGTATTTTGAAACAACATATCTTCCAAAAGTTTTTTCAAATCTATATGATTCACCCTTTAGCTTTTCTTTTATGTTAGAAATCAAAAGCGATTCAAAAATGTTTCTGTTATTGCCCTTTAAATATAACTCTCCAAACCTTAATAAAATAGCTCTCATGGTTTCTCCTTATGTTTTTAGTTCCGACAATTTTGATGCACACTTCAAAATAATTTCTCCTGCATCTTTTATTTCTGCTTCACTCATATAAGCATTAAAAGAAATTCTTATACTAGAAACAACATCTTCTTTCTTTAACCCCATACTTTCAAGCGTTCTATTTCCTGCTTTTTTGGTTGAACAAGCACTACCTGTGCTTACTAACACTCCTTCATCTTGCAAAATCCTTGCTAAAGTCTCTCCATTAACACCCTTATAAGAAACAGACATAATATATGGAGATTCGGAATCTATTATCTTAATATTATTGTCTTGCAACAAAATTTTTGTCATTGTTTGCTTTAACAACAATGCTTTATCAAAATTTTCTCTAACATTAATATGCTCATTTGCCCACTTCATAGCCATAATCCCAGAAGTGTTTTCTGTGCCAGATCTTAAATTTTCTTCTTGTCCTCCACCAAAAACAATGTTTTTAATATTAGACTTATTTTTTACATACAATGCACCAACCCCTTTGGGGCCATGAAATTTATGTGCAGATATAGTGTAAGAATCAACATTTAATTTATCTAAAGCAAAATCAATTTTGTTAAAAGCTTGCACTCCATCTACATGCAAAAGCGCTTTAGATTTAGTTTTTACTATTTCACTTATTTTTTCTATATCATTAACAACACCAGTTTCATTGCTAACATGCATCACGCACACGAGCCTAGTTTTATCATTTATCAAGTTCTCAAGATTTGAATAATCAACCTGCCCATTCTCCAAAAGAGGCAAATAATGTACTTTACACCTTTGTTGTTCAAGCTCTTTAGCAACATTATAAACACTAGGATGCTCACCCATAGAAAAAATGTATTCCCAACTTCCATTTCTTTTAGCGCCCATAATAGCTAAATTATTGCTTTCAGTTGCACCACTGGTAAAAATTATATCACCTTTTGTCGCACCCAATTTTTTCAATAAACTTTTTCTTGCTTGGTCAAGACAAGCCTTTACTTCTCTACCTTCTCTATAAAAAGCACTAGGATTATAAAAAAGATTGCAGGCGAATTTTTGATATTCGTCCACCGCTCCTTCAAACATTCTTGTCGTTGCTGCATTGTCAAGATAAATCATCTTAAAATTGCTCCAAACTTATATTCCAAAGATTTTAAAACTTTTTTCATAACTTTATTTATATCTTCATCAGTTAAAGTCTTATTAACATCTGACAATATAATATTGAATGCCAAACTCTTTTTGTTTTCACCTAACGATTCATTTCTATAAACATCAAATATTGACGCATCAAAGTATAATTGCCCACAAGCAGACTTAATCGATTCAAGCATTTTTCCTGCTTCAACATTTTCATCTACAATAACAGCAATATCTCTAGCAACATTTGGATATTTTGATACCTGATTGAAAACAACTTTTTTATCATTCATGTTTAAAAGAATATTAATATTTAACTCTCCATAATATGAATTTGCAGGAAGTTCATAATTTTTTATAACTAAAGGATGAAGTTTTCCAAAACTTCCCACCTTTTCATTATTGATAAAAATATCTGCCGAAATTCCAGGATGCAAATAAGGTTCTGAAGTCCTTTCCAATCTAATATCGCCCTTGATAGCCAACAAATTTTCAACAATTCCTTTAAAATTAAAGAAATCAAAATCGTTTTCAGAAACAAACATGCAAAGCATTTCTTCTTCTACAGGTAAATTCTGCAAAGGCTGTTCTTTAGCCAAATACACCTTTCCACACTCAAACAATCTTAATTCCTTATTACCTACTGAGAGATTATAATTTGCAGTTTGAAGAATAGAACTTGCCATGCTAGTTCTCATATACGCAAAGTTTTCCCCTAAAGGATTTGAAATTTTAATAGGATGAGCTCTTTCATCTTTTAATAATAATCTTTCAACAAAATCATTGCCACCAAAAGTGAAAGTCATAATTTCAAAGAAACCATTTCCCACTAATTCATTTCTAAAGTTTCTTTCAAGATTATACCTTTTGTTTACATAACTTTCAGTAACAGCCGAATTTTCAAATAATGGTGCTTCTGCTTTTTCATAAACATCATAGCCATACAGCCTAATAATTTCTTCAGCTAAATCATTGTTGTTTTCTATGTCTTCCCTATAAGGAGGAACTACACATTCAATTTTGTCACCAATTATTTTATTTGTTATACCAAGACTATCCAAAATTCTAGAAATATCTTTTTCAGGGACTTTTACTCCTAATATTTGATTTATTTTTGAAATAGAACCAATTATATTTCTAGCATCGTTTGATTTTTTTGATTTATCAATTGTTCCTCTAACTATTTTTCCACAACCGAGTTTACTTACTAAGCAAAGCGCCCTTGCCAAACCTATTTCAGCATTTGCAAGATTTATACCTTTTTCATTACGAGCAGATGAATCTGTCCTAATTCCAAATTTTCTAGATGAAGTTCTAACCGATTTTAAATCGAAAACAGCAGATTCAATTACTACAGTTTTTGTATTATCATTGATACAAGAATTTGTTCCTCCAATAATCCCCGCAATAACCATAGGCTTTTCATTATCTGCGATAACTATGTCGCTTTTGTCTAATTGATAAGTATTTCCATTCAAAACTTCAATACATTCACCTTTCTCGGCTTGCCTAACATTTATTTCTTTTCCACATATCAATGATTGGTCAAAAGCGTGTAAAGGTTGCCCCATTTCAACTAAAACATAATTTGTAATATCTACTATAGTGTTTATCGGTTTAATACCTACAGCATTTAATCTTGCCCTCATCCACAAAGGTGATTTTTCTATTTTAACATTTTTAACAGCCCCCATGCAATATCTTGGGCAATTATCTGTCAAATTGTTGACTTCAATATAGTCATGAATTGTATCTTTTGAATATATGTCAATAGGATAACTTAAATTAACTTTTTTGACTTGTTCCCCCATAATAGCAGCAACTTCTCTCGCTAATCCGATAACACTTAAACAATCAGGACGATTTGGTGTAACATAAATGTCCATCATAACATCGTCTAGCATAAGCGCTTTTGCAATAGGAGCACCAACTTTCATAGTTTGAGGCAAAATAAGAATACCATCAACTCCAGCACCTTCAAAATAATTATCATCTATCCCCAATTCTTGGCCTGAGCAAAACATTCCATTCGATTCAACCCCTCTCATTTTAGTTGGTTGAATAGATATTCCATTAATTAATTTGGCTCCTGGCAAGCTAACCGGAATAATAGCTCCTTCAAAAACATTAGTTGCAGCTGTTATAATTTGAGTCGTTTTATCTCCTATATCAACTTGACAAACAACCAACCTGTCCGCTTGAGGATGTTTCTCTATTTTTAAAATTTTACCTACAACTACATCATGTAAAAATTTATCTTGATGAACAATTTCTTCTACTTCGAAACCACATTTAGTTAGTTTTTCAGCTAACTCTTCTGGAGAAAGAGGTATATTAACATATTCTTTAAGCCAATTATAAGTAACTTTCATAACTTTACCACCTTTTATCTGCCTTGTTTAAGGAATCTGATATCATTTTTGAAAAGCGATCGCATATCTGTATTATTTGTAAACAACATTGAAGCTCTATCTATGCCAATTCCAAAAGCAAAACCTTTATACTTTTTACTATCAATACCATTATAATCTAAAACTTTAGGATTAACGACACCAGCACCCAAAAGTTCCAAATAGCCTGTATCTTTACATAATTTACAACCCTTACCATGACATTGAGGACAACTTACATCTACTTCTATACTAGGCTCGGTAAAAGGAAAATAGGATGGTCTAAATCTTATTAATGTATCTTCTCCAAAAAGCCTTTTCATCATAATGGATAACATGTTTTTTAAATCTGCCATTGAAACATTTTCGTCAACGACTAGCCCTTCCAACTGATTAAACATAGGAGAATGCGTCGCATCACTATCATTTCTATAAGTTTTACCAGGCACCACAATTTTAAAAGGTGGTTTCATTGATTCCATAGCCCTAGCTTGAACTGCTGTAGTTTGAGTTCTTAAAAGGATGTTTTCAGTAAAATAAAATGAATCTTGCATATCTCTTGCTGGATGGCTTTTTGGAGTATTGACAGCTTCAAAGTTATAATAATCACTTTCAATTTCTGGTCCATCAACAACAGTAAAACCCAAATTAACACAAATATCAACCAGCCTGTCTGTCATGCTAGTAACAGGATGCAATGCACCCTTTTTCATATTTTTAGAAGGTAAAGTTATATCAACTTTTTCATTATTTAATTTCTCATCTAATTCTTTTTGAGCAAAGCATTCTTCCTTGCTTAAAAAAGTTGATTCAACAAACTTTCGAACTTCATTCACCAAAGCTCCAATTCTTGGTTTGTCTTGAGCAGGAACATCTTTCATCCCTTTTAAAAGATTTGTTAATTTCCCAGTTTTTCCTAAGAAATATACTTTTAGTTCATTTAAAGCTTTTTTATCAACAGCTTTATTAACTAGTTCAGCGACTTCTTCTTTAATCATTAAAAGTTCTTTTTCCATTTTTAACTCCTTAAAACAAAAATCTCTTTCTTCCAATAATTAGGACGAAAGAGAAGACTTCGTGGTACCACCTAACTTCTGCAAATATTTGCACTTAATTAAAGCATTTTACGCCTGCAAAGCGACAGGAACTACACAACCCAAGCCTTCACCCCTGCAACTAGAAAGCGAATTCGTCAGTGTGATAATATCTACCTTTCAGCAAATGGCAAACTCTCTGTAAATATCAACAATCGGACTACTAGTCTTTCATAATCGTTTTTAATATTTTGATTATATAAGTTATAAAAATAAAAGTCAACTAAAAATCAAAAGAAGTTGCTTTTTAATAATTAATAATGTAAAATAATAGTCATGAAAACAGAAAAAATAAACAACAAATTATATTCAGTGTATGATATAAAACAAGATTATAAAAACGTTTATTATTTTTTAAAAGAAAATCATTTTTCAGAGAATTTTATTAGCAATCTTCGTAAAAATAAAAACTTTATATTGGTTAACGATGGTATAGCTACAACTAGAACAATATTAAAAACAGGAGATACACTTAAAATCTGTTCCAACCCAAACGCAAAAACAAGTATTATGCAATGCATAATACCACTAGATATTGTGTATGAAGATGATTTTTATTTAATCGTAAATAAACTAAGCGGTTTAGCATGTATGCCAACCCAAAAACATTATACAAATAATTTAGCAGGTGCTATTTGCAATTATATGCAAAGCAAAGACTCGGATTTTACACTTAGAATAATAAATAGATTAGACAAAGACACAAGCGGCCTTATTCTAGTCGCCAAAAATTCGATAGCACAAAAAGAAGTAAAAAATTTTAGTAAAACATATTATGCTATTTGTTGTGGATTAATAAATGAAGATTTAAAAATTAATAGACCTATCTTAACATTAAGAGAAAACGGAACAAATCTTCAAAAAAGGATAATATCCGAAAAAGGACAACCAGCAATAACTCATATACACCCTATAAAAACAATAAAAAATAATTACACTTTATTGCAAATAAATTTACAGTATGGAAGAACCCATCAAATAAGAGTCCACCTTTCATCTATTGGGCATCCCCTTTTAGGCGATCAACTTTATGGCGAATTTTCATCTCAAATAGAACATAGCGCATTAGTCTGCAAAGAAATAAGCTTTTTTAACCCTTATATAAAAAAGGAAATGTCCTTTGACATTCCTTTCCCAAAAGATTTTGCAAATTTATTACAACTATAGCAGTTGTTTAATCAAAAACCACATCACAAAGTTCTCTAACCAAAAACTTTATAGACTTTAATCCTTTACTCATATATCTTAATGATGCAGCTAAAGCCATTAATACACATTCATCTCGTAGATTTGCTGTTTTTATTATTGAAGTTGCTACATTTCTAGCATCTGCCACCAGTTGAGATTCTCTCAAATCTTCTAACTCACTTAAAATTTGAACTGCAATTTTTGTTGAAGTTTCAAATTTATCTTCCTGCTCAAAGCTTTCGACTTCTTCAGAAGTCTCATGATTCTCAAAAATTTGTTCTTCTTCATCTTCTTTATTTTCTTTTTCATTATATCCAGCAACAAATGCTTCAGAAATTAAAGACTTAAAAGGAATAATCATTGTTTCAATGAAAGCTTGATATGGGTTTTCACTGTTTCCAAAAAATCTTTTTATAAAATCAGTAAAATCTATCTTTTTGTTATCTATGTCAGCTAGAGTGCAAAAAACCAAGGCAACAACTTTATATTCTTCAGTAGGCATAACGCAAACAAATTCGCCATGTCCATCTTGAATGTAAGTTCTTGCAAACTCTCTATCCCTGTTATATGACTGTAAACATTCACTAATTAAAGAACAAATATCACTTGAGCAAGCAATACTTTGCAACAATTTTGTAATTTTATATTCAGCCACTAAAAATTTACAATTAATAAGTTCATCACAAGCATCTAAAAAATTTTGAACTTCCTGATTTTGCATAATTCACCTCATGTGTATTTTAACATATAAAAAAAATTTTTCAAAGTAATATAATAAGATATTAAAAAAAATTGATTTAATTAAAAAAAAATGCTATCATGATTAGGTGGAAAAATTTCTTTCGGATAAAGAACAAATAGTTTTAGACAAATTAACAATGTTGTTTGTTATAGATAAAATGGAAATACCTTTAACAGAAGATTCAATTTTAGATATTTGTTCAGTAAAAAACACTTGGATAAAAAATTATATGGATTGCAAAGCTATTATACACGACATGGTTGATAGCAAGCTTTTATACAAGTTAAGCAGTGATGTGGAAGACAAAAAATTATTTGCATTAACTTATGAAGGCAGAGAGTGTTTATCCCACCTTTATAGACGAATCCCCCTTTCTCTTAGAGAAGAGATTTCATCATATCTTCAAGCAAATAGATTAAATGTAAAATCTGCACAGGAATATACTGCAACCTATACAAAAAATGAAGATGGGTCTTATAATGTAGTTTTAAAAATATATGAACCATTAATAACATCGCCTATGTTTGAACTAAGAATTAAGGCTCCGTCAAGACAATCGGCAAACGAAGCTATCCATAAATGGAAAAGCAACGCCCCTTCGATTTATGAAATGATATATGTTAAATTAATCAATTTAGATTAAAACAAATCATTAGATAAAACAAATTTATGTTTAAAAAGGCTTTGACATTACTCAGTCAAAGCTTTTTTTTATTTTATCAATCTCGCCTCTAGCTAAAGCATCACATCTATTGTTTAATTCATTGTCTGCATGCCCTTTCACTTTATTCCAATGGACTTCATGTTTGTTTAAAAGAGCAATTAACTCTTTCCACAAATCTACATTTTGAACTTGTTTGTTACTAGAAGTTTTCCAATCATTTTTTATCCAATTTTCTAACCAGCCTTGCAAAAAAGTATTAACAACATAAGCAGAATCGCTGCAAATTTCAACTTTGCATGGTTCTTTTAAACATTTTAAACCTTCTATAACAGCCAAAATTTCCATACGATTATTTGTAGTTTCCTTCATTCCACCAGACATAACTTTTTCTTTGCCCTTATAAACAAGTATTGCTCCCCAGCCCCCAGGACCAGGATTACCAGAGCAAGCCCCATCAGTATATAATACAACCTCTTTCACTCCATTCTCCTATTTTATTTTTAACTTGTCAGCTAATTCTTCTAAGCTCAGCACATTCTTTTTAAGAGTCGGATAAACTTGCATCCCATCATTTTTATAACGAGGCAAAATGTGAAAATGTAAATGAAAAACAGATTGTTCTGCGATTTCCCCATTTGCATTAAAAATATCAACTCCATCAGCCCCACAATCATCCACATAATGCTTTGATATTTTTTGAACCATTTCAATCACATCGCATAAAACATTTTTATCACAATCTAAAATATTTTTGAAATGTTTTTTTGGGATAACCAAAGTATGCCCATTAGAATCATTTGCCAAATCTAAAAATGCCATAGCATTATTATTTTCATAAATTTTATAACAAGGGATTTTCCCATTAACAATATCGCAAAAAATACACATATCAAAACTCCTTAGAGAAATTATAATTTAAAAATAAAAAAAAGACAAACAAAAAAGAAGTTATAAACCAACTTCTTTTTTAAATTTAAAAATAGCATTTATTTTTCTGAATAGTTATCACATTTTCCTTCGTGATAACAATATATTGTCCCGTCTTTTCCAACTTGAGGAGTACATACCGTTTCCAATTCTTTGCGAATATTAAATATCTTTTTCACTTTTTTAATTTGATCATTTGATAAATCAATAATATCATATCTGATAAAGTATTTCACTCTACCACTTTTATCCTTGCCTTCTGTAATTTTAATAAAATTTTTCAATAAATTTACACATGTTTGAGATAAAGCTCTTTCACGAATATTTGATCTAAATTTTTTTGCAAATTTAAAAATTTTTTCAACAATTTCACAATTAATTTTTTCTTCTTCTGTTTGTACATAAGAAGATTTTTTATATTTGCGCATTACTTCTTCTTGTAAACTCAATTCTACAAGTTGTTCTTTCGTTAAATTTTCCAGTTCAACTAATTCATAACTTTTTTCTTCTGATTTTTTAATCTTTTCTATCTTTTGGGCTTTTTGTTCTCTCATTTTTTTCTCCTTTATTAATAATGATAAAATTGTAAAACAATATTTAGCAAAAGTCAATACTAAATTTAGTTTTTTTGAATATTTTTTTTAATTTTACTCAAAATAAGACTGGGAGGTAAAAATGAAACAATACAAACCTGGTGAGCAAGCTCCAAAAACTGGAAATTACTCATGCTATGACAAAAATGGCAAATGCGGTGGAAGCACACACCTTGAAAAAGGTCAAAGATTCCCTGCAACTCAACATGAAGGCTCTCATTATGAAGCGGATGAAAAATAAAGGAAATGCAATCGCATTTCCTTTATTTTGTAATTATTATGCGCATACAAAACACAATATCTTGTATAAAAATAAATTTTATATTAATATATCGCTAAATCCTTAAAATAAATACAACATGGCGCAGAGAACAGGATTCGAACCTGCGGAGGCTTGTGACCTCACACGCTTTCCAAGCGTGCGCCTTCAACCACTCGGCCATCTCTGCAGAAACAAGTTATCAATCTAACTTGTTTTTTGTCTTACACACGACCAACAAATATTAATTTTAAAATTATGATTAAAATATGCAATCATAATCATAAATTAAAATTTAGATACAAAGTTTTTGTTGTTTACTTATTTATTAAAATTCGCAATTTCTTGGCGTTCTTGGGAAAGGTAAAACATCTCTTATATTTTGCATACCTGTTACATACATTATAAATCTATCAAATCCCATACCAAAACCACTATGTTTTACGCCACCGAATTTTCTTAGATTTAAATACCACCAATAGTCTTTTTCATTTAAACCTAATTCATGTATTCTGTTTAATAGAACATCGTATCTTTCTTCTCTCTCGCTAGCACCACATAATTCTCCAATTCCAGGCACTAATAAATCGGTTGCTTTTACTGTTTTATTATCTTCGTTAACTTTCATATAAAAAGCTTTAATTTCTTTAGGATAATTGTAAACAAAAACGGGCTTGCCATAAACTTCTTTGGTCAAATATTTTTCATGTTCTGTTTGTAAATCACATCCCCAATACGCTTTAAATTCAAATTTATCATTATTTTTCTTTAATTGTTCAATTGCTTCATCGTAAGTAATTCTAGCAAATTCATTTTCAGTTACATTTTTTAACTTAGCTATTAATCCTTTTTCAATAAAGTTATCAAAGAATTGCAACTCGTTAGAACATTTTTCAAACAAATAATTTATCACATACTTAATCATACTCTCCATAGTATCCATGTCATCAAAAAGTTCATAAAAAGCCATTTCTGGTTCAATATGCCAAAACTCGTTAGCATGTTTAACAGTATTGCTATTTTCTGCCCTAAAAGAAGGTCCAAATGTATATATTTTCCCCATTGATAAAGCAAAAGCTTCACCTTCTAGTTGACATGATGGAGAAAGGAATACTGCCTTGCCAAAAAGCTCATCTTTTGGTTCTATTTTTTTTCCTGAATATATATCTTGTGTGCTTACTCTAAACAACTCTCCTGCCCCTTCACAATCTGATGAAGTAAGGATAGGTGCATGCAAATAAACGAATCCTTGTTCGTTAAAAAATTTATGCAATGCAAAAGCTGATTCACTTCTAACTCTGAAAACTGCATTAAAAAGATTAGTCCTTGGTCTTAAATATGCCATTTCTCGCAAAAACTCCATACTATGGCCTTTCTTTTGCAAAGGATATTCGTTGTCTGTCGCATTTATTATTTCTATTTCTTGCGCCTGCATTTCAAATGGTTGCTTATTCTCTGGTGTTAAAATAATCTTTCCTTTACAAGTGACAGCAGAACCAGTATTGAGCTTTTCCACCGAATCAAAATTTGAAATATTATCTCTTGTAAATACTACCTGAAGTCCTTTAAATGATGTTCCATCATTTAAATCAATAAACCCAAAATTTCCATTGCCACGGCAACTACGAACCCAGCCTGCAACTACTATTTCTTTTTCTGCAAATTCTTGTTTTTTTTCATGCAATAATTTTATATCAACTTTTTTCATTATTAAACACCTTCTATAATTAATCTTTTATAACTTTCAATCCAAGTTCTTTTAATGTTTCTTCACTAATTGCACTTGGCGTATTCATTAACAAATCTCTACCATTTTTATTTAATGGGAAAGCAATAACTTCCCTTACTAAATCATATCCTAAAATTTGCATTAGCATTCTATCGAAACCTATTGCCCCACCAGCATGAGGAGGTGCCCCATATGCAAACGCATTAAACAATGCAGAGAATTTAGATTCCACTACAGATTTATCATAACCAACTAATTCAAAAGCCTTTACCATTGTTTCCTGGTCGTGGTTTCTAACTCCTCCACTAAGCATTTCATAACCATTACATACCAAATCATATTGATAAGCTACAATATCTAAAGGATTTTTTGTCAATAGGCTCTTTAATCCTCCTTGTGGCATAGAGAAAGGATTATGCGAGAAGTCTAATTTTCCAGTTTCTTCGTTAATTTCGTAAAAAGGAAAATCAACAATCCAACAAAAAATTACTTGATTTTCATCAATAAGCCCTAAATCTTCTCCAAGTTTTATTCTTAAGAAATTGGATAGTTTAATAGCTTTATTCTTATCATCTGCTATAAAGAAAACAGAATCTCCATCCTTAACCTTAACTAAGTCTATAATATCTTGTTTTTCTTTTTCAGTTAAAAATTTTGCAATGGAACCAGTAAATTGTCCATCTACATACTTGAGCCAAGCGACCCCTTTCCCTTCATATGAAACAATGTAAGTAGATAATTCATCGTAAAATTTTCTAGGTTTATCTTTACAGTTTACAGCCATAGCTTTTACAGTTTTATTTTTAAAAGCATTAAACTCACAGTTTTCAAAAACTTTTGTAACATCATGGATTATAATTGGATTACGCAAGTCTGGTTTATCTGAACAATATTTATCAATTGCTTCTTTATATGGAATTCTAACAAAAGGAGCTTTTGTTATTTTGTAATTTGTAAAGTTTTCATAAATCCCACAAACCAAATCTTCACAAACCTCAAAAATATCCTCTTGTGTTGCAAAACTCATTTCAAAATCAATTTGATAAAACTCTCCAGGCGTTCTATCAGCCCTTGCCGCCTCATTTCTAAAACAAGGAGCTATTTGAAAGTATTTTTCATAACCACTGACCATTAAAAGCTGTTTAAATTGTTGAGGTGCTTGTGGCAACGCATAAAATTCCCCTTTGTTAAAAAAGGTAGGAACAATAAAATCTCTAGCTCCTTCTGGCGAACTTGAAGCTAATATAGGAGTCTGCACTTCTACAAATTGATTGTCGTGCATTTTATTTCTCACATAATTCAAAATTTCACTTCTTTTTTTCAAAACATCGTGAGTTTTTGGATTCCTTAAATCTAAATATCTATATTTAAATCTTAGCTCTTCTTTTGTATTTGGCACATCATTTATTTCAAAAGGCAAAACAGGATTGCACTTACCTAGCACATCTATTTTTGAAACTTCAATTTCAATATCTCCAGTTTCCATATTTGGGTTTTTAGATGAACGCTCAACAACTTTTCCTTCAACCCTTACAACTGTTTCTTTACATATTCCGTTTAATAAAGATTCATCATGAACAACGATTTGAGTTATTCCGTAATTATCTCTAACCGTACAAAAAACTATTCCACCTAATTTTCTAATAGAAGCAAGCCAACCTGAAATAACTACATTTTCATTTACATTTTTTAATCTCAATTCACCACATGAATGAGTATGATAATAATTCTTTTTCATAAGTTCTCCATTAGGAATTATAGCATAATTCAATTTTCAAGTAAAGAAAAAACAATTTAAAATAAATCTTTCTTTAAAACAGTTTAATAATTTTCTACTTCAACTACCATAGAATTTACAAATCCTGAAATAGTCTTGTCATTGTAATAATTTAATACTTTTAAATTAGCATTGTCCATTTCTTCCAGCAATTTTTCCCAATTTACCATTCTGCAAGAAGTAGTTGCAACTTTAACGATAGAATCACCAAATGGCCTGTCTGCCAAATCAAAAGCTTTAGTCGTATCCGATCGTCTTTCTTCTTTTCCATCTCCCATAACTATTATAAAAGCCTTGCCATTTTCTTTTAAATGTTTTCTAATGAAAACTAAAAATTTTAATCTATCTTTTTCTTCTACCAACATATGCAAAACTGCAACAGAATAAATAAAATCATATTTTTTCTTAAAATTGTTTTTTAAAATATCCATTACGAAAAAATTGTTTTCATTTAATTTTTTCTCTCTGGCCTTGTTTTTGCACCATTCAATAGCTTCTTTAGAAATATCACAACCTTCAACATTATATTTATGTTTCATGACATATAAAGCATTTTGCCCTTCACCACACCCAAGATCCAAAATGGTTGAATCTTCAGAAGCATTATACTTTTTTAATAGTTTTAAAATTGTAGGACTAGGTTTTTCTCCTGCCCATGCTAGACCGGTTTCTGCGTGTATCTTTTTATATCTTTCTTCGTATGCTTCATAATATTTTTTCATAATTCCTCCCCTATTTATAAAAAAAGTTTGCCATCGGCAAACCTTAATGGTGCTGGTGGTGGGAGTCGAACCCACACGGTGTTGCCACCTCAGGATTTTAAGTCCTGTGCGTCTGCCATTCCGCCACACCAGCATATTTTTTGTTTGTGTGATTTTTTCTTTTTATACCTTTAAAAGGTCGCTTTTTAAAAACTGCGACCTCTCAAAAGTAGATTGCCTTTGGAGGTACCACCCGGATTTGAACCGGGGAATAAAGGTTTTGCAGACCTTTGCCTTACCGCTTGGCGATGGTACCATATGGAGCGGAAGACGGGATTCGAACCCGCGACATTTGCCTTGGCAAGGCAACGCTCTACCACTGAGCCACTCCCGCAAACTTTTGCCAAGCATGTTTTGCTTTTGGGTTTGCGTTTATAATATATCAAATTTTTATAAAAAAATCAACTATTTTTTCTATAAATATAAAATAAATTATTATTTCTTTTAAATTTAATTATTTTAATCTCTATTTGCATTTATATTATATATTCAATTTTTATTAAGTTTGCAACAAAAAAAGTAAGCTAATGCTTACTTTTCAAAATATACAAATCCGTAACATCTTGGCCCCACATGAGAACCTACTACACATCCTATTTCACAATTAGTTATTGTTTGATTTGCTGGTAATTTACTTTTATATTTTTCATGTAATTTTTCTACTGCTGGCAAATTGTCTGAATGTATGTAATAAAAATTATGATTATCATCTATTTCTTTAATTTGACTAAACATAAAACTGTCCGCTTGGTTAGCTCCCATACATTTTTTAATATTTACAACTTTACCATCAACAATACTTACCACTGGTTTAACATTTAGCATTGTTCCAATGAAAGCCGATGAGGAAGAAAGTCTGCCACTGTTTTTTAGATACTTCAAATCGTTAATTACGGCATAAAGTTTGCATTTATCTTTCAATCGATAAAATTCTTTTATAATTTTGTTAACATCTTGTTCTTTTTCCATATATTTGCAAAGTTCACAAATTATAGCCCCTTGAGCGACTGTAGTGCAACCACTTTCTTCAATAAAAACATTTTTCATTCCTAAAGAATCTGCCGCCATTTGAGCTTGAATTTTGGTTTGGCTCATTTCCATTGAAATAACAATTGTTAGAACAAAAACATCTTCCTTATTGGCGTAGTCTTTGTAAAATTGTTCAAACTTATATGCATTTGGCATAGCTGTTTTTGGAATTAATGTTGTATTTTCAATTTTATCATAAAAATCTTTTTTGCTTAACCCCTCAGGATAAATCTCTTCTCCAAAAGCAACTTCTATAGGTATTATCGAAATATCATATTTTTCTAAAAACTCTTCAGGAACATCACAAGATGCATCTGCTACTATTTTAAATTTCATATAAACTCCTTTTTTTTATGATACTATAAAAAAATAAAATTGACAAATAATTTTGCATATTAAAAAAATTTATTAAATAAATTAAAAATTTTTATATATATTTTTAAATTTTTGTAAAAAATTGTAAAAATCATTTTGAAATTAATTATCTTTGTTTTATAATTTTCTTCGGGAGGTCATAAAATGGACAATGTGTTGCAAAAGAAAATTTTGTTTTTTGAAGAAAAACTTAGTGCTATGCTTTTAAAAATAAGAATTATGCCAAATGCAAAAGGTTATTTAATTTTGAAAGATGTAGTTTTGCAGATATCTTTAGATTCTACTAAAAAATTAAATATGAATAAAACTTTATATCCTGCTGTAGCAAAAAATTACAATGTTTCTGTTAGTCAAATTGAGCGAAGATTAAAAAGTTTATGTGACAGTTGCAAAAAAACTTCATCCCAAAGTGATCTAGAAAGTTTATTTGGGTGCCAAAATATTGAAGATATTTCCGTAAAACAAGTTGTATGTTCCTTGGCAGAACGATTGAACTTAGAGTATAGAGCAATGTTAAATCAAAATAAATATAGTTTTTCTTTATAATAAATTCAAACCAAAGCGTTTGATTTTTTTTGCAAATAAAAAAGATAGTATTAGTTTGTTAATTACTTTATAACACAAGCTAAATTACTATCTTTTAAAATCTATTTTTGAAATTTTAGTTTTTATTTAGATGATTCATCATCTTCATGATCAAGATATTTAATATTATTTTTTTTCTACAGAAGGATTATTTGCTTTATTTTGCTTTTTATAAATACTCATTTTTTGTTTTAATTTTTCAATAAAAGATTCCTTCATCTTAGGCAAAGGTCTTTCCATTGCTTTACTAAAGTTAGAATCAATATTTCTTCTGTAAACTATATAATAAGCAACTGGAAAATATCCATGAAAACGCAAATCGCTAGCTATTCCACCATCACAAGGAGAATATTCTTTTAAAAGAGTTCTAAATCTTTTTAAATGTTCGTCTTGCAACATTTCAGAAAACATTTGATCTGTTACTTCTGGGAATAGTAAAACATATTGCCACATTTTATATATCATTTTTACTTCTGGTTTAGATAATGTAATTGGTTGATATTCATAACGTATTGGACATTCTGATGAGCCGATTAAAACCACACTTTTCATTTTTTTAATTATTTTATCTTCGTAAGGAATTTCTTTATTCTCTTTTAACCATTCATAAAAATCAATCATTCCCCCCCTTGTATAACTATAAAAATATAGATTGAAAGACATTTAAAGTTTTTCAATATATATTTTATAATTTTATGGTGCGAGCGGTGGGAGTCGAACCCACACTCTTTCGAACTTGCCCCTTAAACAAGCGCGTCTGCCATTCCGCCACGCTCGCACATACTTTAATATTACTTTATAAATTATAAAGATTTGATATCTTATTGTCAAGAGATTTTATTCAATTTATAGAAAAATAATTAGTCGATCATATTAAAATTAACATAAAAGATAATTTTTTTCATTAAAAAATTCTTTTCTTGTTTTATTTTTATTGCTAAAGTGTCTTGTTTCTCTCTTCAAAAATATAATTAATTAAAAAATTTTTATAAAAATATTTACACAGAAATATTACTATGATATAATTGTGAACTAGAAGGAGCAGAAAATGTGGCATAACGAAAACTTTAATGAAAATGATTTATTAATAAAAAATAATATAAATTTACAAGAAATAACCATTCTGTTAGAAAATATGCTAAATAAAATTAATTCAAAACAAGAAAGTTATGCAATCTATCAGCATTTAATTTGGCCTAGATACAATTCTACAGCAAATATAAAAAGACTTACTTTAAAATATGGATTAAATATAAATAGTTTAGGCATGGCTTCCACAACAAATATTACAGGAAACACCATCTCCATCACCCCAGAAGACATCTTAGGCTATTATTACGATTCTAGCATAACTTCACGACGAAATAATATGGGTTTCATTATTCCTTTACAAATTAAGGATGAATTAGGTCGAACAATCAACCTTGCACTTGATAGACACCATGATTTTATTCCTTGGAGAGAAGGTAAAATGTGCTCAATACTTGATTTTATTGCTTTTGAAAAAAGACACATAAGCAATACTTACTCATTATTTAACACAGACATTGATGTAACACACGATAATTTTTCTTGTCAAATTAATAAAAAAGCCTTACCATTCTTATCGGAAAGAGAAAAACAACTTCACTATTTGGAGTTATCCAAGATAATAAAAAAAGTATTAGTAGATAGATATAAAATATTGAGCGAAGAGGAATATTACAAAGCAAAAGATATTAATTCTTATATAGAAAAATTAATATTACAAGAATATGAAAAATGCAAAAATGAAATTTATTGTGACTCTTCATGTTGGGAAGAACCATAAAAAGAAATAAATTTAAACTATTAATACAAAAAGGAACTTTACTTTTTTTCAAAGTTCCTTTTTTTTCTTTTTGAATTTCTAAATGTTGATTTATAACACTTTTTAATTATTTATTCAGTTTATCAAAACTCATATTTTATATTGTGTCAATCTTATTTTTTATTTATCGAATCAAACTCTTTTAATCCTTTTTCAAATTCCTCTTTACTTTCAGGATCTAAAGAAAACAAAAGTCCAAATAACTGGCCAACATGCAACTTCTCTTCATTAGCTATGTCCTTCAGAGTCGCCTGTGCTATTGGATCCATTGTTTGTTCTATATGGTTTTCATATTGAATTATTGCTTCTAATTCTCCTATTATATCCTCTCTTGTATTTTGGATTGTAATAAATTTATTTGGCTTGTTTTGATTGTCTAAAATATTGAAAAATCTTCGCATACAACCTCCTTAAAACACTTTTATATATGCACAAATGTTAAAAGTTGTTAAAAAAAGCAGGCTAATTTTAACCTACTTCTTGTTTATTATCAAATTTAATTATTTCTGGCTGTTCGTTATCAAATTCTATAAATTTATCTGTTACTATGATTTTTTTAATATCCTTATAACTAGGGACTTCAAACATAAGTTTAGTCATTTTGCTTTCTATAATTGTCCTTAATCCCCTTGCCCCTGTTTTAAGGTCCATAGCTTTTTTTGCTATAGCATTAATAGCTTCATCAGAAAATTCTATATCAACGCCATCCATTTTAAACATTAATTTATATTGTTTAATAATTGAATTTTTAGGTTCTGTAAGAATCTTAACAAGTGCTTCTTGTGTTAAGTCATCTAGACCTACAACAACAGGCAATCTTCCTATAAATTCAGGAATTAACCCAAATTTTATAAGGTCATTAGGTTGCAGTTCCTTTACAAAGTTTATTTTCTCTTTTTCTTCATTTGTTTTAATTAAAGCATTAAAACCTAAAGTTGAATCATTTTTTCGAGATTCCACAATCTTATCTATTCCTACAAAAGCACCCCCACATATAAATAAGATATTGGTTGTATCTATTTGTAACATCTCTTGATGTGGATGCTTTCTCCCACCTTGAGGAGGTACTGATGCAACTGTGCTTTCCATAATCTTCAAAAGTGCTTGTTGAACTCCTTCACCTGCCACATCTCGGGTTATAGAAACATTTTGAGTCTTTTTAGCTATTTTATCTATTTCATCAATATAAATAATACCTCTTTGGGCTTTTTCAATATCATAATCAGCGTTCTGAATGAGTTTTAATAAAATATTTTCAACATCATCTCCTACATAACCTGCTTCTGTTAAAGTAGTAGCATCTGCTGCTGCAAAAGGCACCTTCAAAATTTTTGCTAAAGTTTTTGCAAGCAAGGTTTTTCCTGTTCCTGTAGGGCCAACCATCAAAATATTACTTTTTTCAAGTTCAACATCATCTTTGTCTGATAGACTTTTTGAAAAATTGTAATTTAATCTCTTATAATGATTATAAACAGCAACTGATAAAACTTTTTTTGCTTCATCTTGACCGACAATGTATTGATCTAAAGATTGTTTAATTTGGCTAGGTGTAGGCAATTCAATTTTTTCAAAAGAAGACTTTTTACCTAATTCAGCCATTATATCCTTACAAATCTCAACACATTCATCACAAATGTATGCTTCCCCATTTGGACTTGCAATTAATTTTTTTGCTTCTTTTTGACCTTTACCACAAAACGAACATTTGTATTGATTTTGTTCCATGACTCTCCTTTATTTTAACTTTCTAGACTGAAAAATTTCGTCAATAAGACCATAATCTTTTGCTTCCTGTGCGGTCATATAATTATCTCTGTCAGTATCTTTTTCAACTATTTCCAAAGGTTTACCAGTATTTTCACTTAGCATTTTATTCATTCTATCTTTAATGTATTGAATGTGATTTGCTTGAATTTGAATATCACTAACTTGACCTTGTGCTCCTCCTAAAGGCTGATGAATCATAATTTCGCTATTTGGCAAAGCAAATCTTTTACCCTTTGTTCCACCAGCTAGCAAAAATGCCCCCATAGAAGCAGCCCTTCCAATACAAATAGTTGAAACATCACATTTAATATATTTCATGGTATCATATATTGCAAGCCCTGCAGACACACTTCCCCCAGGGCTATTTATATATATGAAAATATCTTTATTAGGGTTTTTGCCTTCAAGATAAATAAGTTGAGCAACAACTATATTTGCAATATCATCATTTATTTCCCCATTGACAAAGATTATTCTGTCTTCAAGCAACCTTGAATAGATATCATAAGATCTTTCACTATTGCCTGTTTGGTCAATAACCATAGGAATTAACATAAATTATCCTCCCTAAAAATTAAAAATTTATTCAAAATAAGATATTTCATTTATTGCCAAATTATTTGTTTTTAGATTTAATAAATTCCAATAATTTTGTCATAACAATGTTATTTTCAAAGAAAGCATAGTCATTAGGAGATAAAGATTTCTTAAATTCATCTTTGCTCATATTATATTTTGAAGCATATTCTCCAACTTTAGCATCAAGTTCTTCACTTGTTGCTTCTATGTTAAATTTAGATATGATTTTTTGTAAAACCAATCTAGTTTTAATATTTTTCTCTGCATCGGATCTTCTTTCATTTTTAAATTCTTCAAGATTTTTTCCAATATAAGATAAATAATCTTCCATTTTCATACCTTGATGAGAAAGTCTATGCTCAAAATCATGAACCATACTTTCAACTTCATTATCTATCATAGAAGTAGGGATATCAAGTTTGCATCTATCAACTATTTCGTCAATAAGTTCAACTTCATAATCTCTTTCAGCTTTTTCTTCTTCTATCTTTTTTAAGTTTACTTTTATTGATTTCTTGTACTCTTCAAGAGTTTCAAACTCTGTGGTATCAGCCACAAATTTATCATTTAATTCTGGCAAAACTTTCTTTTCAACTTTTTTCACAGTAACAGCAAAAACAGCTGGTTTGCCTTTTAAATTTTCTGCTCCATAATTTTCAGGAAAAACAACATTAATATCTTTTTGTTCCCCTTTTTTCATGCCAACAACTTGTTCTTCAAACCCTTCAATAAAAGTATGGGAACCGAGCTCTAATCTGTAGTCTTCGGCAGTCCCACCATCGAATTTAACCCCGTCAACACTTCCAGAAAAGTCAATGGTTGCGAAATCGCCATTTTCACAAACTTTATCTTCTTCAACAAATCTAGCATGTTTTTCTTGTTCGCTACGAAGTTCTTTTTCAATCTGCTTATCAGATATTTCTACTTCTTTTCTTTTACTTTTTAAATTATCTAATTTGCCTATTTCTACTTCTGGCATAAGGTCAAATTTTAATGTTGCCTCCAAACCTTGGTCAATTGTGAAAGAATTCATTTCAACATGAGGATAAGAAGCTGGGATCACTTCTTTATTTTCAGTTAAAAATTTATTATATTCTTCGTTTATAACATTTTCAAATGCATCTTCAAAGAAAACTGTATCTCCATAAGTTTGTTCGATAACTTTTTTTGGAGCCTTTCCTTTTCTAAAACCTTGAACAGTAAACTTACCTTTAGTTTTTTCATAAACTTCATTTACTGCTTTATCCCAATTTTCTTTTGAAACTTTGATTTTTAAAATTCCTTGTTTTTCTTTTTTTTCGTAAGTGTACATATAAATCTCCTTTTTTGTCCGATTAATTTTATCACAATTAAAATATATAATCAACTAAATTTAAACAAAAAAAGGCTTGAAGCCCTTTTTTAATGTCGAATATTATAATAGATTTAAAATATATCCCCAGAGAAAAATAAACTAACACAACTAATAAGAATAGTAAGAACAACCAAAACTTTTGCAATTTCTAAGAGTTTTTCTTTCCTTAAAGAACGCTTAAATTGTTTAAAATATAACTCTGGTTTTTCATTAATGTCTTCTGAAGTTAAATTAGTGCTATTAATCAATTGTGCACAATAAAGCTTATATCTTTCATCAACATTTTTTATGTAATTGTTAATATAAGAAATAATCAAAATTACAAGCCAATAAATACAAATTCCAGTGAATAATACAAGAGAAAAATATGAGAAACCTGCCCATACCTCATTTAATAAACCAAATGTTAAAATCAATAAAGCACTGATAATAGTAACTATAAAATTCATCATATTAAATAACCGTTAAAATATACAACACCACAATGGTAACAACAAATATAACATAACAAATTAGCCATGCTTTGTGAGGGTGAGTTTTAACCCAAAAGAAAGCCAAGAAAATAGAAATCAAATATGCGATTACTTCACCAATTGTTCTAAAAACATTTGAAAGCGAAATGTTATTTTCAAATATTAATGTCAGAATTAAAGCAATTGCAATAAACCCTATCCCTAAATATGCAACAAAGGCTAAAATTTGATTAAAAGTCAATTTGTTTTTAGGTCTGTTTGAAGAATTGTTTTCCATTTTTACCTCGAAATATAAACACATAAATCCACTGTTTTGCAAGAATAACCCCATTCGTTATCATACCATGCAATCATTTTTATAAAATTTGGATTTAATACAACACTCATGCCTAAATCAACCACACAAGTTCTTTCTTCTCCTATAAAATCTGAAGAAACAACTGGTTCATTGGTTACACCTAAAACCCCCTTCATTTCTTTCGTAGAAGCTTTTTGCAATACATCGATAATTTCTTCCATAGAAGTCTTTTTATTAATTTTGCAGTTTAATTCAAGTACAGAAACATCTAAAGTTGGTACTCTGTAACTCATACAAGCAATTTTGCCCTTTAAATTAGGCAAAACTTCGGCTACAGCCTTAGCAGCTCCAGTAGAAGAAGGGATAATATTATAAGAGGCAGCCCTACCACCCCTCCAATCTTTTTTACTAGGGCCATCAACCGTTAATTGAGTAGCTGTCGTAGAATGAATTGTGGACATAAAAGCTTCTTCAATTCCAAAATTGTCATCAATAACTTTCGCCAAAGGCACAAGACAGTTTGTGGTACATGAAGCATTTGAAACAACCAGCATATCTTTCTTGTATTGTTTATTATTTACCCCCATAACAAAAGTTGGCATATCTTTTCCCGGAGCAGTAACTACCACTTTTTTTGCTCCTGCTTGAATATGTTTGACAGCATCTTCATACTTAGTAAACTTGCCACTTGCTTCAACAACAACATCAATGTTATGTTGTCCCCAAGGAATTAAACTAGGCTCTTTTTCTTCATAAAATGATATTGAATTTTTATTAATAATAAGTGAATTTTGTTTAACTGAACAATCGCAATTAAATTTACCATGGATTGAATCATTCATCAATAAATATTTGCCGTATTCTGCACTTATAAATGGATCGTTTATAGCAACAACTTCCACATCTGAACGATTGGTGCAAACGCGTAGAACAAGCCTTCCAATTCTTCCAAAGCCATTAATTCCAATTCGAATTTTTTTCATATAAACCCCTTTAAAAATCAAAATTTTTATTATACATCTGTTAAACTTTTATGCTTTAATCTATTTAGTTTCACTCTCTTTCAAATTAGAAATTATTTCTCCCTCAGCAATATTTTTTGCTCCTACTTTATTGTTAAAAGCAAGCATCATAAAAAGAACTATAGAAATAAAAACAAAGATAATATCTATACATACAATTAAAAGTCCAAGTATAAAATTAATGTTTACAAAAACACAAAGCAAAACTGTAATAACTATCGCCAGTGCGAGAAGTATGCTAGCTGATAATGAATAAACTAATTTTTCTTTTTTATCACCAGGATACTTTTCTTTATTTTCTCCTTTTACTTCTACATTTTGTTCAGTTATTCCTTTCCAGCGATTAACCCTACTATTATAACTCAGATTGCCTGTTTGAATTAAAACCTCCGACAAATCTTGGCTAAACATTATTGCAGAAGTATCCCCTTCATAAAAAGCAACTCCAAAAATCAGACGAACCATTTTATGCCAAAGTTTAACAAAAAAATTTGCAACTTTACTTCTTTTTTTAGAGCTAGCAAGTAAAACAGACTCATTTGAAAACAAAAATTTTTCAAGGTCCTCTTTTTGTAAAACTCTTCTTAAAATCAAAATCTTTCCACCTAAAACAAACATGGATAAAGAATTTATCATTTGCTCTTTATTAGTGTCATTTTTAAAAACTATTACTTTACCTTTTTCTAAATCAACTATTTGCTTAGATATTTGTTCAGTAACACCTACAATGATGTTTACATCTCTATAAGCTGAAAGTTGTTGTATCATTTTTTGATAATTTTGCAAATCTTTTACAATAGGAATAATAACATTTACCATAAACTTCTCCTAACTCATTTTCTTTATTCTTCTGCTATGCCTTCCACCTTCAAAATCAGTAGTCAAAAATACTTTGATAATTTTAATAGCTTTCTTAGTTTTTGTAAATCTTCCACCAAGACATAAAACATTTGCATCGTTATGAGCTCTAGCAAGCATGGCATCTGTTTCACTCCTACAAAGTGCAGCTCTAATTTTAGGATTTCTATTGGCTGCCATGCTCATACCTATACCAGAACCACAAATAAAAATACCAACATTTCTAGGATCTTCTAAAACTTTTACATTTCCGGCTTTAGCGAAATCTGGATAATCATCAAGTTGTTCTCTTGAATAGCAACCTACATCAATTGCTATAATATTTTCTTTATTAAAAAATTTTTTTACTTCTTCTTTTAAGAGGTAACCGGCATGGTCACTAGCTAAAATTATCATTGCATACTCTCCATTTGAATTTTATTTAATAAAATTTTAATTCCTTTTTCTAGTAATACAAAAGTTTTTTGATATACACTTTCATCTTGACCATAAGGGTCAATAACTTCTTGTCCAATCAAATCTTCAAAACTAATAAGTTTTTTACTGTCAACAAACGACTTCATTTTGTTTGTCATAACGATGTATAAAGTATTTTTGTCAATTTTTTTTAATTTTACACTTTTACGATTTAATGAAGAAATACCGTTTTTGCGTAGAACCTTTTTTGCGTTTTCAGTTATATTTTCTCCATTGGCACGCAAACCTTTTGAACAAACCTTTATTTGTTCAATTTTCTTTTGTTTCAAAAGGTTTTTCATAATTCTTTCTGCCATAATCGAGCGACAAGTATTTCCAGTGCAGACAAAACAAATTTTAATCATTGCTCACCTTTAGAACAAGTTTAACACAGATTAAAAAAAAATCAAAAGAATTTTACGCTTTTGATTTAATTTCTTTATCTTTAACTTTAACTATTTTTTTCTTTGGATAAGTCACTTCTTTGATAATATTTTCTATCTTTTCTTTTTGCCATAGTTTTTCAAGATTGAATTTTTCTCTAATAGAAGGGATAAAACTATTTAAAATAATATTCCCAAAGTCATAAACAATCCATTCACCTTTAGCATAACCTTCAGGGAAATTTTCAATACCAAACTCTACCATAATTTTGTCTGCAAGCTTTTTATTTTCAAGTGTTGTAGGCAAAGAAACTAGAATACAATTAACATTTTGCCCGTCAATTTTAACATTAAAAACAGCAAAATCTTTGCATTTTTGCTCTAAAAGATATTTATGAAAATCTTTTACAATTTCTTCCAAATCTCCCTCCAAAAGTAAATAAGTTTTATTTAAATATAATACACAAAAACACTTTTGTCAAATTTTTTGTCTAAATTTAAAAATTTTGTCAATATAACACATATGAAAACTTTTTTAAACATTATAAAAGCATTAATTAAATTTATTCTTATCTTTATGATATTCTTTATTTGGCTAAGATATTATTTAAAATCATCTTTATCAGCCCTTGTAATAAGTATAATATGCTCAACTGTTGTCCTTTTAATAATAAAGACTTTAACAAAAGGACATGAATTTAATCAAGCTTTAAAAGCAAAACAAAAACAAGAAGCTCAATCGATGTTCTTTTCATTAATCAAAACTAAAGACTATGATTTTTTCTACAGATTGGTTAAAACAAGAAATAATAATGTTTTAAAGAAAAGAATTTATACAGTAATACAAAATGAAAATAACACAATAATGCTTTACCCCTATTTAAAAATAAACAAATTAAGCCAAGATGATATTCTATCAATATATCAGACAGCAAAAAAAGAAAAAGTTGATAAGGTTGTAATATGTGCTAGCGAAATTGATCAAAATTGCATTAATTTTTCTAAATCTTTAGAGATAGATTTTGTTTTATTAGATCAATATATGACTTATCAGTATCTTTTTTCAGAGTATGATTTTTATCCAGAAATCACAACACAAGCTGAGCCACAAAAAAAGGCAAAACAATTTTTACAGTTTGCCTTTTCAAAAGTTAAAGCAAAAGGATATCTACTTTCAGCATTGATTTTGCTTATGATAAGTTTTGTTTTTAAGCAAAATTTATATTATTGTATAGTTGCAACTTTACTATTATTCTTTGCACTAATATGTATAATCTTGCCAAACAAAAAAACTTGCCCTTCAGAGATAATTTAATTAGCTTATCAATCTACAATTTTTATAGTTTTTAACAATTTTTATATCTTTTTACCTTCTTTATGTTTATCTTACAAGTAAATCGCCCTAAATTAGTAAAGCAACAACAATTCTAAAAAATCAATCATAATAGATTTTATATAAGCTCAATATGTTTAAAATCTTTTTTTGTGCTGTATTTATATAAAACAACCATAGAGCCAATAACTTGAACAGGTATAGCGTTTAAAGTTTTGCAAATTTCAGCACAAACCTCTTTTGGAGAAAGTGGACAATTTTTTAAAACTTTAATCTTTATCAGTTCTCTTGCTTGCAATAAAGCTTCAATGGCGTCAAAAGAGTTTTCTGTTAAACCTTCTTTCCCTATTTGCATAACACTATCAAGGGCATTTGCTAACCCCCTTAAACTAGCTCTTTGTTTAGTTGTTATTTTATCAATCATAACCACTCCTATAACCAACATTATAAATTGTATGTTTTTTCTTTATTTGTTTATATGTTTTTTAACAATAAAAATTAAAGTCCAATTTTAATTTATTCTGTGTACTCAAAGACAATATCTTTTATCTGCACACTATCGCCATTTTTCAGTCCTTTTTCTTTGAGCATATCAATAATACCCATTTCTTTTAGTTTATTTTGGAAATAAGCAAACGATAAATTATCTGAAAGCACAACACCCCTTATAAAATTGTCTATTCGTCCACCTTCAATAACAAAAGTTCCATTATCTAAGCGATAAATATTTATTGATTCAACATCTTTTTTATCAAAGTCAAATTCTTCAATTTCAATAGGTTGTTTTTTAGGAAGAGTAGAAAGTTTTTGTAAAGTAAGCAACTTTAATTCTTCAATTCCTTGCATAGTTGCCCCAGAAATTTTAACATAAGGGATATTAAATTTTTCTTTAAAAGCCTTCTCTCTTTCTGCTAAAACTTCATCTGAAATAAGATCAATCTTTGAAAGAACTGCAATTTGTGGAATATCCCCTAGTTTTTTGTTGTAAGCAACAAGTTCATTATTTATAATTTTGAAATCTTCAATAAAATCACGCCCATCACTTTGCGAAACATCAACTAAATGAAGTATCAATCTTACTCTTTCAATGTGTTTTAAGAAATAATGTCCTAAGCCTTGACCGTTACTAGCCCCTTCAATTAGACCTGGAATATCTGCAACTACAAAGCTTTGCCCTTTAACTGCACAGACACCAAGATTTGGATATAGTGTAGTAAACGGATAGTTTGCAATTTTTGGATTTGCATTTGATATGCAAGAAAGCAGTGTTGATTTTCCCGCATTTGGAAATCCTACAAGACCAACATCAGCAATAGTTTTAAGCTCTAAAATAACCTCTTTTTGAACAGTTATTTCGCCACTTTGAGAATAATGAGGTGCTTGTTTAATAGAAGATTTGAAATAAGCATTGCCATGACCGCCTTTGCCACCTCTTAATGCTATAAATCTAGCTCCATCATCATGCAAATCTGCAATAACTTTATTTGTTAAGGGGTCAATTATTACAGTGCCACAAGGGACAAAAATAACTTCATCTTTTCCATTTGCACCAGTTTGTAGTTTTTTTGAACCATCTTCACCATTTTGAGCAACAAACTTTTTCTTAAATTGAAAGTTATAAAGAGTGTTTAAATTTGATGTTGCTTCAAAAACGATATTACCACCTTTACCACCTTCGCCACCATCTGGACCACCATTTGCAGTTTGAGCATTACGCAAAAAAGATGTTGACCCTTTGCCACCATTACCTGCTTTTATAGAAATTTTAACTCTATCTAAAAACATATAACTCCTTTTTGCTAAGTTCCTTGTTTTGTATCATTTATGCACTGCATAATACCACATCTTGTGCTATTATGCGTTGTTTTTGCTAATTTTATCATCACTTTGACAGATATTGTATAATGGACAAATTTGACATTGTGGATTTTTGCTTTTGCAAATATACCTGCCAAAAAGTACCAACTGCAAATGCAACTTTGACCAAATTTCTTTTTCAAATAAATTATTTAATGCGATTTCACATTTATAAGGATCATTTGTTTTAACTAACCCCAACCTATTTGATACTCTAAGCACATGAGTATCTACAGCTATGGCTTGTCCTTTAAAAAATTCTCCTATAACAACATTTGCCGTTTTTCTTCCTACTCCTGCAAGAGATTGTAAATCTTGAAAATCAGATGGAACTTCACCTCCAAATCTATCCAATACATCCTTGCTCATTTGCAAAATATGTTTTGCCTTGTTATGATAGAATCCACACGAATGAATTTTATCTTCTAGTTCTTCTTGCGATAGAGTCAACATCTTTTGCGGAGTATCATATTCTTTAAAAAGAATCTTTGTAACTTCATTCACTCTTTTGTCTGTGCATTGAGCAGATAAAATTACAGCAACCAAAAGTTCGTATGAAGATTTATAATCTAACTCACATTTGGGATTAGAGAAAATCTTATCTAATTGCAATTCAATCTCTTTCAATTTTTCTTGCGCAACTGTCATATTAAAATCCTTGTTATTTCATTAAAGGGAACAAAATTGTATCTCTGATATTAGGCAAATCAAATATAAATTGTAAAAATCTATCTATACCGAAACCCAAACCAGAAATTGGAGGCATACCATGTTCCATTGCAAGCAAAAAGTCTTCGTCAACATCCATAGTTTCTTCATCGCCTTGTGCTTTTTCTTGTAATTGTTCTTCTAAAGTCTGTCTTTGCACTATTGGATCAACAAGCTCTGAATAAGCTTTAACTAGCTCTGCTCCACCTGCAACAATTTGAAATACATCTATTACCCTTTTATCTTGATCATTCCTTCTTGCTAAAGGAATCATAACTGCAGGATAATTATAAATTATTGTTGGATTTACAATATCAGCCCTTATCTTTCTTTTGTAAATATAATCAATCAATGTTCTTATAGACTTGCATTCTTCAAGTTCGCCGTAACCAAATAAGCCTTTTTCAACTATTTTAGATTTGAAAGCATCAATATCATTTTCATTTAAAAAGTCAAACCCTAAAATTTCTTTCATTTTTTCAATGTAATTGATTTTTGCCCATTCTCCAGCAAATTCAACTTCTTTTCCTTGATAACTAACTTTTGTACTTCCAACACATTCTTTTAAGAGCATAGGAATCATATCATGAAAGAACTTCAAGTTATCTTCAAAATCCCAATAAGAAGCATACCATTCAACTTGCGTAAATTCTTGCAAATGAGTCGTGTCCATACCTTCATTTCTAAAATCTTTTCCAAGTTCAAAAACTCTGTCAAAACCAGCACCAATACATTGTTTTAACCATGTTTCTGTTGCTATTCTTAAATTACATTCAATATCTAAAGCATTATGATGAGTATAAAAAGGCTTTGCACTTGCACCAGAAACACTTGTCTGCAATACAGGAGTTTCCACTTCTATAAATCCGTTATCTTCTAAATATCTTCTTATAAAAGAAACAATTTTACTTCTTGTAAGCATAACCTTTCTTGTATCTTCATTCATGACCAAATCTAAATATCTTTGGCGATACTTTGTTTCAGTATCAGTTAAACCATGAAATTTCTCTGGCAAAGGTCTTAAAGTTTTTGATAAAAGTGTAATTTTTTCACATTTTACAGTAACTTCTCCTGTTTGAGTTAAATAAACTTCACCTTCTACTCCAACAAAATCTGCTATATCAATCATTTTTTTATAAAAGTCATAAGCCTCTTCATCTAATTCATTTCTACCAACAGACACTTGAATTTTGGCATCTATATCTCTAATTTGGATGAAGCCAAATTTACCCATAACTCTTTTAAAAATAATTCTTCCTGCGATTTTAACTCTTTCACCTATCTTTTCACGAGCTTGTTTAATAGTGCAAGTTCTCTCAAATTTAGCTTTATAAGGTATTTCACCCATTTCCCATAACTTTGAAATTTTTTCTCTTCTAATATCTACTTCATTTGACAAATTTTGTTCCATTACAATCTCCTTGTTTTTTGCGTATAATTTTATATTTTTACTTGATAAATTTACCACAAAAAGCAAAATATGTCAAACAAATAAATTGACAATGAAATATTATTTATATTTACGACTATAGTAATAATAATTTTTATAAACCCTATTCAAATAATTTTGAGTTTCTGTATATGGAATTTTTGTAAGAGTTTTGCCATCTTCGCTATAAGTTTTATCGTTTAGCCAATTTTTAACACAATTGGGGCCTGCGTTATATGCGCATATCGCCACTTTTTCATTTCCAAAATAATTAATTAAATATGAAAGATAATAACTACCCAATCTTAAATTATACTGAGGCTCTAAAAGTTTTTCTTCGTCAAAAGATATTTTCAATTTTTCAGCTAACCACTGTGCAGTAGAAGGCATAAGTTGCATTAACCCGACAGCCCCTTTAGATGAAACAGCATTTTCATTAAATGAGCTTTCTGCATTCGATACTGAAGCAATCAAAGCCCCTTCAACATCAAATTCTTTTGCATAATTTTCGATATCTTGTTGATATTTCATTGGATAATAATAACAATAAAAGCAATGCAAACAAAAGCAAAGCATTACTGATAAACAAAAAAGATATAGAATAGAAAAAATTGCTCTCATAAAAATATTTTATGAAATTATTAGACTTTAATACTCACATCTACACAATCTTTTCTAAACTAATTCTTCCATCATTTTTTAAAATCATTCTAAATATTCCAACGAAAGAACGAAAAGGTTTATTTGAAATAATACCTTTTACTGTGGGCAACAAATTTTCAGAGATTTTTACAGAAATTCCACAAGCAGGACCTGCTTCTTTTGGAGTATTTATAATTTGAGGATATATACCAAAATTTCTTAATGCTTGTGCTAAATATATCGTTTCATTACGAGAATTAAAAACAACGATCAACATGATTTTAAAATGTTTCCTTTTATCACATTTTTCCCTCTAATTCACTATATTGTAAATAGAAAGGAAAGTTGACATGATATATCTAGATAATAGCGCTACAACATTAATTAAGCCTAAACAAGTTATTACTGCAGTAAATGATGCCTTAATTCACTATTCTGCAAATCCTGGTAGAAGTGGCCACAATGAAAGTATAAAATGTGCTTTAATGGTTGAAAAAACTAGAGAAAATTTAGCAAAACATTTTGGTCTTTCTTGTCCTGAAAATGTCATATTCACCTCAAACTGCACAACAGCTTTAAACAGCGCAATTTTTGGCTTTTGTCAAAAGGGAGATCATGTTATAACAACAGAAAATGAACACAACTCAGTTTTAAGACCATTAGAAGAACTTCATAAACAAGGAAAAATAACTTACGATATTGTATTTCAAACATCTGCTCAAGGAATAACATTAAAAGACATCATGCCTTATATTAAAATTAATACAAAAATGATTATTTGTAACCATATTTCTAATGTAAACGGAGCAAAGGCAAACATCAAAGAAATCGGGCAATTTTGTAAAGAAAAAAATATTCTTTTTATGGTTGATAGTGCACAAAGTTGTGGACACGAAAGAATAAATATGGAAGAAGACAACATTAACCTTCTTGCTTTTGCAGGTCATAAAGGTTTTTATGCCCCGTTAGCTATCGGTGGGCTTTTAATTAATACTTCAACTATCCCACAACCTTTTATTTTTGGTGGAACAGGCACAAATTCCTTAGAATTAACCCAACCAAATACCTTACCTGAACGCTTAGAGAGTGGAACTTTATCAACTCCTTTAATTTTAGGCTTAAACGCAGGCTTGGAATTTGTCGAAAACCATTTTGAAGAAATACAATATAAACTTGATGATTTATCAACTTATTTAAACTTTGAACTTAACAAATTAAATTTTAAAGTTTACACCCAGCCAGAAAATTCAACCGGCGTTATTGCCTTTAATATCGAAGATATAGATTCTTCTGAGATTGCGACAATTTTAAATGAAAAGTTTGGAATTTGTGTTAGAGGTGGTTTTCAATGCGCACCAATGAAGCATAGAGCTTTAAAAACTACGCAGCAAGGAGTGGTAAGAGTTTCATTATCTTATTTTAACACTTTTACAGAAATTCAAAAACTGCTTTACGCACTAAAACACATAAAAAGCAAAATATTTAAAATAAAAGATGCCAAATAACTTTAGCATCTTTTATCTTTTTTATTATATTTTCTATTTTTCAAGCCTTTTTAAGTCAATTCTACCTTTATCATCTATTTTGATAACTTCAACTTCAATTTCATCGCCAATTTTAACAACATCTTCTACTTTTGCAACTCTTTTACTTGAAAGTTTTGAAATGTGGACCATTCCTTCTTTATTCCCAGCAAATTCTACAAAAGCTCCAAAATTTGTTATTCTTACAACTTTAGCATCATAAACATTACCTACTTCAACTTCTTCAACAATTCCTAAAATTATGACTTTTGCCTTTTCAGCCATAGCAATATCTTGAGTTGAAATAAATACCTTTCCGTCATCATCAATATCAATCTTCACACCAGTTTCATCAATGATTTTGTTGATTGTTTTTCCACCAGAACCAATAACATCTTTAATTTTATCTGGATTAATATTGAATGTGATAATTTTAGGTGCATATTTAGAAAGTTCTTTTCTTGGCTTTTTAATTTCATCAAGCAATTTTTGCATGATAAACATTCTTCCTTCTCTTGCTTGTTTAAGCGCAGTTGTTAAAATAGCTCTGTCAATACCTTTGATTTTTATATCCATTTGGATTGCAGTTACACCTTTCTCTGTTCCTGTAACTTTAAAATCCATATCCCCTAAGAAGTCTTCAAGCCCTTGAATATCAGATAAAACAGCAACTTTTCCTGTTTCTTCATCTTTAATTAAGCCCATTGCAATACCTGCGACTGGTCTTTTAATTGGAACACCACCATCCATTAATGCAAGAGTTGAACCGCAAACAGATGCCATAGAAGACGAACCATTTGAAGAAAGGACTTCGCTTACAAGTCTTAAAGCATAAGGGAACTCATCTTCACTAGGGATAACAGGTTCCAAAGCTCTTTCAGCCAAAGCTCCATGTCCAATTTCTCTTCTTCCAGGGCTTTTTAAATTACGAGCTTCTCCTGTAGCATAAGGTGGCATATTGTAATGATGAACATATCTATTTACTTCTTCATCATCAAGCCCATCAAGTTTTTGCATATCTGAAACAGTCCCTAAAGTCAAAGTAGTGAGAACTTGTGTTTGTCCACGAGTAAAAATTCCGCTTCCATGAACTCTAGGAAGCACCCCACTGTCGCACCAAATTGGTCTTATTTCAGTAAGTTTTCTTCCATCAGGTCTAACACCTTTATTTAAAATTTTTGTCCTAACTTTTTCTTTTGTCATTTTGTAAAGAACATCGCCAATAGCTTTTTCACTTTCAGGGTATTTTTCAGCAAAATACTCTTTAGTTTCATTGTCAACTTGTTCTTGTCTATTTTGGCGTTCTTCCCTATCAAATGTATCTAATGCCCAATCAAGCTTCTCATCTGCAAATTTTCTAACTTCATTATTAATTTCTTCAGGCACGATATCATAAATAAGTTTTTCGCAAACAGGTTTTCCGATTTCAGATTTAACTTTCTTTTGGAAAGCAACAATTTTTTTAATTTCTTCATGTGCAAACATAATAGCATCAAGCATTTTTTCTTCAGGTACTTCATTAGCTCCAGCTTCAACCATCAACACTGCTTCTTCAGTTCCAGCAACTGTTAAATGCAAATCAGATTTTTCTCTCTGTTCACTGTTTGGATTAATGATAAGTTGTCCATCAACAAGCCCAACTTGAACAGAGCCAGTTGGTCCCATAAATGGAATATCAGAAATTGACAAAGCGAAACTTGAACCAAGCATAGCAAAAACTTCAGGTGGACAATCTGGATCAACTGACAATGCTGTAGCAACAACGCAAACATCATGATAAAATCCTTTTGGGAACAAAGGTCTTAAAGGTCTATCAATAAGTCTAGAAGTGAGTATTGCTTTATCTGAAGGTTTTCCTTCTCTTTTTTTGAATCCACCAGGAATTTTTCCTACAGAATACATTTTTTCTTCGTAATCAACAGCAAGAGGGAAGAAATCAATACCTGGTCTAGGTTCTTTAGACATAGTAACATTAACCATAACAACAGTTTCACCACATCTAACTAAACAAGAGCCGTTTGATTGTTCGCATAATCTTCCAGTTTCAAAAGATACTTCTTTTCCTCCAATCTCAATTTTGTAAATCTTTGCATCTTCTTTCATTTATAAAATCTCCTTTTAAAAAAGGGAGCAAAAAATCAGCTCCCCCTCTTATAAAATTATTTAATATCACGAATGTTTAATTTCTTAATTAACTCTCTGTAAGCGTTAATATCTTTGTTCTTAAGATATAACATGAAACCTTTTCTTTTTCCAACCATTTGAAGAAGTCCCATTCTAGAATGATTATCTTTTGGGTTTTTCTTTAAATGCTCAGTTAAGTGATTTATTCTTTCAGTTAACAAAGCAAGTTGAACTTGAACAGAACCAGTGTCTTTTTCAGAAAGTTTAAAAGAATCAATAATTTCTTTCTTTTCCATGATTTCCTCCCATTATTAATTTTAACTCTAAAACCGAAGCAAAATGTCAGAAGGTATCAATTTCACTGCGATTTAGATATCGACTGAAAAAGATTATAGCACACTTTTTTTTAAAAGTAAACAATTTTTATTAAATAAAAAATTTTCTTTTATCTTCTATAATTTTATCAATTTTATTGCAATAGTCATTTATAAACTTATCATTATGTTGTCTTTCTATGCGATTTTCAATGTTGAAAACCCTTTTACTCATCGAACCAGCCCCAACACCGATTATAGTATTTGTCTCTTCCATACTATCAATGTTAAATTTGCACACATATTCATCTCTGAAATAACCTACATTTTCTAATCCCTTAAGTTGATTTTTTTGTCTATAAAGATAATAAGGCTTATAACCATTTTCCATTAAAGTTTTTTGCCCAAAATCAATCATTTTTTCTATATCTTTGTCATCTAGAATATCGATTTGCCATTTCAAATCTGCCCCACGCTTTACAGAAAGTGTATGTATTGTGATATTATGTGGATAAAGTTCTAAAAGAGTAGATATTGTTTTTTTGAAAGTGCCAAATTTTTCTTTTGGCAATCCTGCAATAATATCCATGTTTACAACAAAACCTTTTTGTAAAGCTAAGGAATAAGCATTAAAAATTTGCTCATTAGACACATTTCTCCCAACTCTTTTCAAAGTTGCTTGACAAAATGTCTGAGGATTTATTGACAATCTGGTAACTCCATACTTTTTTAAAATTTCGAGTTTTTCATTATTTAGCGTATCAGCTCGCCCGCATTCAACCGTAAATTCATCCACTGGAAAGTTTAAAAGTTTTAACAGTCTTTCTAACTGTCCTTCATTTAAAACAGAAGGTGTCCCTCCTCCTACATAAATTGTTCTAACAATATATGCTTTTTTAGATATTATTTCTTTAACGGCATTTATTTCTTTTTCTAAACAATTTAAGTATTCTTCGATTTTTTCTTGTCCCAACGAATTTATTTGATGAGAGATAAAAGAGCAATACAAACATCTTGAAGGACAAATAGGTATGTTAACATATAAATCAATCAAATTATCATTTCTAATTATACATTTTTGATTTTTTAAAATATTTGCTACCAGATTTGCTTTTTGTGTGGAAACATAAAAGAATTTTTGCAAAGTTTCACTTGCAAGATATGGTTTTACTTCCCCTTTATCTATCATATCCCTTATCAGTTTTGTTGGCCTTATACCAGTCAAAGCCCCCCAAGGCAATGTTATTTTAAGTTCTTTATTTAAAGTCAAATAAAGATGATTTTTTAACATTTTTTTTATAAGCGATTTTTTTTCTAAATCACTAAGATTTTCATCAAGATTATAACTATAACTATAAAATTTTTCTTCCCCTGTTAAAGTGTTTATAACTTTAAAAGAATTTTGCACAATTGATGAATTGCTTTCTTGGGAATGCTGAACTTCTATGTTCTCGTTATTGCCAAACAATTTTGCTAGATCCTCTAGTTCGATTTTTAATTCAGGCACATTTGTATCTATTTTCATCTTTCGCTCCTATAAACATCTACAACATCTTTTAAAGTCTGAAGCAAAGCGATATTTTTGTTAAGTTCTTCAGTATTTTTAACTTCTACCGTAACCCTACAATCAAATTTATCGTCATTTTCTTTAACTTCAAAACCTCTTAAAGGAAGCTTTAAACTTGCAATCAGAGATGTAACTTTTGCCAAATTGTTATCTATTTTGTTTATAATAACTTTTAAACTAGCCATGAAAGTTGAATTCTCTTTAGATTGCCATTGTGCACTTATCAATCTTTCAGGCTCCAGATATTTTAAGTTTTGACAATTATGTCTGTGAATAGTAACACCTTTACCACGAGAAATATAGCCAATAATTTCATCTCCTTCAATAGGAGAACAACAACCTGCAAATCTTACCAATAATCCACTATCGCCGTCAATTAAAACACCATCTTTATTTCTTTTTAAATGGACAACACTTTGAGAAATTTTTTCTACTTGATTGTCTTTGTTCCACCTAGCAATAAGTCTTCCAACAACTTGACCTGCAGTTAAAGAACCTCCCCCAATAGCAGCATACATTTCATTTTCGTTTTCAAAATTGAATTTTTCACAAATTTCTTTAACATAATCTTCTGTCAAAAGCTGAGAAGAAGAATAATTTTTACTTTGAATATATTCATTTAAAATAGACTTTCCTGTTTTAATATTATCTTCTTTCATCTCAGACTTAAAGAAAGCTCGTATTTTAGATTTAGTATTATTGCATCTAACAATGTTAAGCCAATCACGAGAAGGTCCTTTAGATTGAGTTGATGTGATAATTTCAACAATATCCCCGTTTGCTAAAGGGGTTCCCAAAGGTCTCATTTTTTGATTAATTTTTGCACCAACACAACTATTACCAATATCAGTGTGAATAGCATAAGCAAAATCAATAGCAGTTGCTCCTTCTGGAAATTCCAAAACTCTCCCCTTTGGAGTTTGAACAAATATAACTCCATCATACAGGTCGCTTTTTAAGGTATTTATAAAGTCTTCATCAGACATATTTTTAGCATTTTCAACAGTTTCTCTAAACCAAGTCATTCTGCTGTCAAATTCATTTTTCTTGCTTTTCTTTTCTTTGTAAAGCCAATGAGCACAAACTCCACCGTACTCAGATTCTTTATGCATTTCATATGTTCTAATTTGTATTTCCATAGGATGCTGATTTTCAACAATAATTGTTGTATGCAAAGATTTATAACCATTTGGCTTAGGGTTTGCGATGTAGTCTTTTACTCTTCCAGCCATAGGTTTATAAATACCGTGAATTCTGCCTAGAACAGCATAACATTCTTCAACAGTGTCAACTATAACTCTCATTGCAATTAGGTCATAGATTTGGTTTAATCTCAAATTTTTGCTGTGTAGTTTGTTATAAATAGAAGATATATGTTTTTGTCTTGAAACTATTTCTCCTTTAATTTTAAGTTCATCTAATATCTTTTGAATTTTATCCTTTGTAATTGAAAGTTGTTTTTCGTTTTCATCATAATTAATTTCAACAGATTCTTTAAGTCTATTATATTCTTCAGGATGCAACAGCCTTATAACATTATCTGCTAAATTTTGTTTGAGTGCATCAAAGCCCAATCTTTCTGAAAGAGGTACATGAATTTCTGCAACTTGCTTAACAAAAAATCGTTCCTTATCGCTAAGAGGCAATGTTAACTTAGAAATATCATAAAAAATACCTGCAAGTTTTATAAACACCACTCGCATATCTTTGCTCATTGCAATAAACATTCTTTTTATATCTTCGATTTCTTCGCTTAAAGTAAGCTGACTGATATCTTTGATTGCTTTATAAGTTTCAACCATCTCAATACAATCAGCATTTAACTTTTTTTCAATTTCGTCTGCTTTATCTGGTTCAACCTTGTAGAGTTGATAAGTTAAAAAGGCAAGAACGGAGTCTTTGTCTAACTTCATCTTTAAAATCATATCAAGAATGACAGAGACCCTATCTAAATTCATTTTTTCGCAGAGAATTTCTTCCACCAATTTCTTGTCTGTTTGTGAAAGCTTTAATTGCGAGAAAATATTTTCCTTTATTTTCTCTAAAAGCATAGTGCTCATATTATTCTCCTTTAAAAGCTTTTTTTAAAGTTAATACTTTGTTATAAACTTTTGAGCTGTTTAGCTCTCTTTTAATTTTTTTATCTATATAAATTACAATTTGCCCATTGTCTATAATTTTAATAAAACCAAGTTCATTAAACACGAGCAGTGAAACATAGAAAGTCGAAAAAGAAATACTTTCTGTGATATCACATTGGTTATAAAGTTCAAAAACATTGTAAATAGCTTTTCCTGCTTTGCCAGACAAAGCTTTATAAATTTTTGCATAGGTTTCCCTTGACAAATCTACGCCACTAAAATTGCGTAATGAGTTTTCTTTTTCTAAAGGAACAAAAATTTCTGCATCAGATATTTTGTTTATTGCTGAAATAAATTTAGTATCTAAAACAGGAGAAAGAAAAACAATTTTTGAAAAATTCTTGGACCATTCAATACCTTTAGGAGATAGCAACAAGCTATTATAGCCTATTTCTTTATCGCCATAAATATTAAAATTGTAAATACCTTGAGTGTTATAGTTTTTAGCAAATTCAACATAATCAAAACATGAATAAGTTACAAAAGCAGTTCCAAAAACAGTAGTGTTTGTTTTGCTTACAAATTCCAATAGCTCCTTTTTAGGATATAATTTAAACTCTGCTTCTTGTTTCCCATCAATTACAAGTTGATTTAACTCGATTGAATTTAATTGCTTATAAGCATCTTCAATGATGAAACTTCCGCCGTCAAATTCATCAACAATGGCTTTTACTCCACCACCTTGAAATTCAAATATGAACGATTTTTGTCTTGCAAAACTCATTTTAGTAAAATTATCTATAAAATTAAAATAAGTCATCACAAAATTATCAATTTTAATATTTGCGTGCTGAGGGAATTTACGCATTGGCATAATTTGAACATTACTTGCCGTTATTTTAAATTTTGGCCTAGGATTATCACAACCAAAAGGTTCGAGAACAGAAAGTTCTTTTACAAATTCTGGGGTTATTTCTGATGTTGTAATTTCTTGGTCATAATATTTTATAGGCATAAACACAACATCGTTGATTTTGTTAAGAGCAAACGAATTTATTTTTTGAACAAACTCCTCATATTTATCCCTTCTTAAACTTAATCCAGCAGCCATAGAATGTCCACCAAAAGTTACTAAAATGTCTTTTAAAGATGACAAAAGTTCATGTATGTTTATATCATCTATGCTTCTACCAGAACCACTTAGCATATCACCTTCTTGAGCGAACAGGAAAACAGGCTTATGGTATTTTTCAACAAGCCTAGAACAAACAATCCCTAAAACACCTTTATCCCATACTTTTGAAGCAAGACATATTACTCTTAAAGGCAAAAGCTTAACCTTAGCAAGAGCCTTTTCGCAATCTTCATAAATTTTATTACAAAGTTCTTGTCTTTTAGTGTTATGCAATTTTATTTTTTCAATAATTTTAACAATTTTCACAGGGTCAGTTTCTAAATATAATTTTAAAGAATCTGATGCATCACCCATTCTCCCTGGCGCATTAAGTTTTGGCCCAATTTTAAAAGAAATGTCAGTAGAATTTGGTTTAAAGAGTGATATATCATACTCTTTAAACATCATTTTCAAACCCAATGGCAAATATTTTTCACAAAGTTTTAATCCTTTAGTTACAATAGTTCTATTTTCATCAAGCAAAGGCACAATATCTACTATAGTTGCAATAGCAGCAATAGGTAAAAACTGTTCAGCTTCATTTTTCCCTAGCAAAGCCTCAGCAAACTTATACGCTACCCCTGTTCCACATAACTCCTTAAAAGGATAATCTTGCCCATTCATTTTAGCATTCACACATACTGTATCTGGCAAAGTTTCAGGAATTTCGTGATGGTCAGTTACAAAAACATCAATTCCTTTGTTTTTGGCATATTCAATTTCTTCATAACAAGAAATTCCACAATCTACAGTAATGATAAGATTTGGAGAATATTTAAAAGCTATCTTATCAATAACCTCTTTAGTCAAACCATAACCATCTTCGTATCTATTAGGCAAATAAAAATCAGCCTTGATACCAAATATTTTTAAAGCTTTTAACATGATAGCAGTCGCACTAACACCATCAACATCATAATCCCCAAAAATAAGAACTTTATCATTTAATTCTTTTGCAAGAAAAACCCTATCCAAAAGTTCTCTCATTCCCTTAAGCAAAAAAGGGTCATGGAATTTTTTTGGATTTAAAAACTCAACAACATCATCATAAGTAGATAGGCCTCTAGATAGTAACAGTTCGCAAACTCTTTTATTAAGCCCTAATTTTTCTGCAAATTGCTCTACTTTATCTACATCTTTATTAAAAAATTTTCTAAAAATCATAAAAACTCTTTGTAAATATTATATAAAAAAAAAGAAGATAAGGCAAGCAAATTCCTTATCTTATACACTAATTGTTTTATATATTAACTATTTCAAGTATATTATTCTATGGCAATGTTCGCAAGTTAGGATGCCCTCTTCTTTCAATTTTGACAAATTTGCGACCGAAAGTTCCATTCTACAGCCACCACAACAATTACCAGCCAAACTTACAACTACAGGAAAAATATTTTCAGCACGGCGTTTTTTGTAAGCCTCAATTATCTTGTTATCAATCCCTTTTTCAAGAGCAGATAATTTTTTCGCAAGTTCTTGTTTTTTTGGCATAGCATCATTTTGTGCTTTATCGAACTTTTGCTTTGAAAGAGCAAATTGCTCTTTTGCCATTTGGAAAGCATTTTTAGTTTTGTTAAAATCAGAAAGCAAAGCATTCATGTTTTCTGCAAGCTTTGCAAAACTTCGTTCCAAAATTGACAAATTCTGCGACAACTTTTCTTGGAGTTTAATAAGTTTGTCAACCTCTTCTTTAGACAATTTATCCATGTCTTTTGCGAAAATTTCATCCATTTTCTTTTTTTGAATAGCATATTGATTTTTTGCATTATAATACTCTTTTTGCAATTCTTTAGCTTTTTCATCAAGCTTATATGATCTTTCTTGAGCAATTTTCGCATTATTTTGCATTTGAGAAGCCGTTTTCTTGTCAGCATTTTCTCTAAGAGATTTTTCCAATTTAAAAAGTTCACTATCTAAAGTTTGATATTCTAAAATTTTATTTATTTCCATTTTTATCTCCTACCATAATATATTAACACACAAAAAACTAATTAACTAATAAAGTCAATAAGTTTTTTACTTCTGTTCGGATTTTTTAATTTTCTTAAAGCTTTTGCCTCAATTTGACGAATTCTTTCACGAGTTACAGAAAATTCTTTACCAACTTCCTCCAAAGTTTTAGCTTTGCCGTCCATAAGTCCATATCTTTCACGAATAACTTGTTGTTCTCTTGGAGTTAATGTGTCAATAACAGCCAAAAGTTGCTCTCTCAAAAGATTTTGAGAAGCAAGTTCCATTGGGTTAGAAACCTTTGTATCTTCAATAAAATCACTCATTCTGCTGTCATCTTCTTCCCCTACAGGAGTTTCCAAGCTGATTGGTTCAAGTGCAACTCTTTGAATTTCTACAACTTTACTTTCACTGAGTCCCATTTCTTGTGCTATCTCTTCTAGATTTGGCTCTCTCGATAATTTTTGAAGCAAGGATCTTACCACACGATTATATCTGTTTATAGTTTCATTCATATGAACAGGCAATCGAATAGTTCTAGCTTGGTCAGCGATAGCTCTTGAAATAGCTTGTCTTATCCACCAAGTTGCATAAGTTGAAAAATGATATCCCTTTGTATAATCAAATTTTTCAACAGCTTTTAATAAACCCATGTTACCCTCTTGAATTAGGTCAAGAAAAGATAAAGCATTTGTCGGAGCCCATTTTTTAGCAACTGAAACAACAAGCCTAAGATTTGCCTGACAAAATTTTGTTTTTGCATCTTCATCGCCTTCTAAAATTCTTTTAGCAAGCTCAATTTCTTCTTCTGGAGAGAGCAAAGGAACTTGTCCTATATCTTTTAGATACATTTTTACAGGATCATCTACACTGCTAAAGCCAGAGAAATCTAAATTCAAATCTTCATCAACTTTATTATCATAATCATTGTTGATAATACTAACTTTATTATCCTCTAATTTTTTTATAAAATTTTTAATTTCTTTATCTGAAACTTCAGGGAAACGCATAAGCCTATCATAAATATCACTTGCGTTTACTTTTCTTGTTTTGACAGCTGCGTCAAATATTCTTTTTTTAACGAGTTCAACATCTTTATTTGACATAAAATTCCTCCATACTTTTTTCTTTCAACGAAATGGTAACATCATTTAATTTTTTCATAATAATTTGACGCTCCGAAATATCTTTGCATTCTTTAAATTGTTTTGATAATTCAGTTTGCCGTTCTAATAAAATGTTACTAGCAATAGCCCACAAACATTCTTCAAAGTATTTTTTACCATTGTCCTCATATAATGAAAAATCGTAATTTAAGCACTCTTTAATAAGGGTATTATTATCGACATCAAAATAATCATAATAGGAAGATAGTGGTATATTTTTCTGAGCAAGATTTAAAATTTCTGATTCTTTAGGCATCAATAGGGAATAATCAATTTTTTTATTTACAAAATCTTTGTTATGAATGATTGACGCAAGAACAAACTTTACAGCTCTAATATTGCCATTTTCTCGGGATATTAAAACATTTTCATCTTCTTTTTTTGGTTGTAAAATCTTATTTTCACCCTTTTCTTTACTTAAATCTCTCCTAAGAATATCAATAGGAACATTTGTAATATCTTTAATCTTTGTAAGGTAGATATCTTCTTCTGCATAACTATCGAGTTTTTTCAAATATTTTATCATTTCCTTTATAAAAGAACTTTTACCAACACTATCATTTAGATCAAACTTTTCTCTTTCACATTTTATAATAAAATCCATAGGAGGCAGTGCAGAATTAACAATTTCGTTTATTTTTTCGTTTCCATACATTTTTAAGATTTCATCAGGGTCAAGTTTTTCAGGCATACAAGCAACCTTTACAGAAAAACCTTCTTCCCTAAGAATATCCAAACTTCTATAAGTTGCTTTCTGCCCTGCGCCATCTCCATCAAACATTAAGACAACATTATTTGATAATTTTTTTAATTCATGTGCATTTTCTTTTGTTAAAGCAGTACCCATACAAGCAACAGTGTTGTTAAAACCAGCTTTGTGCATAGCAATAACATCTATTTGCCCTTCAACTATTATGATTTGATTTAACGCCCCTTGTTGTTTTAATTTTTTTACTAAATCAATTCCATATACAACACGACCTTTTTTAAATAGTTGTGTCTCAGCAGTATTTATGTATTTTGCAAAATCACTTTGTCCTAAAACTCTTGCACTAAAACCAATACAATCTCCAAAAGAATTGCAAATAGGGAATATCAACCTTTGGGCATAAATATCATAGTGATAACCATTTTTTTCTCCAATGACCCCAGCATCAATCATTTCTTTCAAAGTAAAACCTTTTGACTTTAAATGATTTATTATTTCGTGCCTATCGATGCTATAACCTAGTTTAAAATCTTCTAAAGTTTTACGATTAAATAGCCTTGTTTTTATGTAGTCTTGAGCAGGTTTTGCTTCAGGTTTTAACAAATTTTCTTGATAATGCTTTGAAGCTTCACTTAGAAGTTTTAATAATCTTTCTTGATTTTTTTTCTTAACAATAATGTCTTTATCTCCAGTAAATTCAGGAACTTCCATGCCTGCATTTTTGGCTAAAATTTTTACAGCCTCATAAAAATCGCAAGATTCATATTTCATAACAAAGCTTATAACATCACCACTTTCTTTACAACCAAAACAATAAAAAAGGCCTTCATCTTCGCTCACAGAAAAGGAAGGAGTTTTTTCGTTATGAAACGGGCAACACCCCCAATAATTTCTTCCTTTTTTTTCAAGATGAACATACCTTTCTACAACAGAAACAATGTTATTTTTTTGCTTTAATTGATATAACCAGTCAGCAGGGAATCCTTTGTTTTGCAATATAATCTCCTCATTCTAAAAAGTTACTCAATTTTATTATACTATAAATATTGCAAAAATCCTTTTTTAATTATAAAAAAGTAATAAAATTTTTCATTTTATGCCCAAATAATAATATTTTTATGATTATTATAACGAAAACTAAAGATTTTTTTAATGCAAATAGCGTTTTTGAAAAGCAAACTTACACTTAAATTGATGATAAAATTTTAAAAGAACAACAATTAAAAAAACAACTATAAAAATTTTTATTACACAATTTGACCTTGTAAATAAATGCTTGGAATTTCTCCAACAATTATGCTTTCACAAATTAATACTTGCAAATTAGTTTGAAAATTTTGAGTAGAAGCAGGCAAAACCATTCCTAATATGGCAGTGACATCAAAATACAAAGAATGCAAAGTTTGATTTATTCCAGCAGAAACAAATTTAGTGTCAAAAGAAGTCTGAATTGTTCCAACAGGGACAAGATTAAGTTTAATTTGAGGCCCAACACCAAAGAGAAAAGGAATACCACTAAATGTTCCAAGATTAACATAGATAGATGTATTATCAAGTTCTTCAAACCTTTCTTGAACTTGTGCTGTAACTGCTCTTACTAAAAGATTGATTTTCGTTGAGTTTGTGGATATTTGACTTACTTTCTTTTCTGAAGAATATGAAATTTCCACCAAATTTTCATAGGTATAATCATCATCTGAGAGCACATCACCTATAACTTCACTTATAGTTTGTGTAGCAAAAGCCCTAACCTTTTCTTGACTTAAGGCGACAACTGCAGGACACACAACTTTAAAATAATAAACACAAATTAAAATAATAAAAACAAGCAAGGCAGCAAAAATTGCCCTTACTTTTGTTTTTTTCTTTAATTTGTTACGCACTTTTACAACTTTATAAGTTTGCACATTAATTTATATGCTTAAAAAATTAAAAAATTGCAAACATAATAATTTTCAACATATTGGTAGTATTATGTTTTGCATAATACTATATATACTATTACGCATTATCTATATTTTATTTTGTTTTTGATTTGAAAATCAACGCAAAGATAAAAGCAAATATTATCGCAGCTGCAATTCCACCAGCAGTCGCTTCCAATCCTCCCGTGAAAGCTCCCAATAATCCCTTTGACTTTACTGCACTAATCGCACCTTTTGCAAGCGAAGCACCAAAACCGATAATTGGGACATTTATTCCAGCTTTTGCAAATTCTGATATAGGGGCAAAAATATTAAATGCTTGCAATATCACCCCTATTAACACAAAAGTAACTAAAATTCTTGCAGAAGTTATGTTGGTATAAATTATAAGCATTTGCCCAAGCATACAAATAAAACCACCTATTAAAAATACCCAAAGATAATACATTATTCCCCCTTTTTTCTGTTACCTTTTGTTGTTTTGTAGCTCTTTGTTGTAGAAATTTTTTCATAATATTTGTCAGCCTGCCTTTCGTCGCATTCAATTACAATAGCATGACAAATCCCAGGAATACTTTCTCCCTGTTGTGTGGCAGTTGTTGACATAAGCGCACCAGTAGGCATAAACAAAACTCTTTTTAATTCCCCTTTTCTAAGTTTTTGAATTATATATGAATTTAAAACAGTTGCACTACAACCACAGCCACTACCTCCAGAAAGCATTTTTTGATTTTTTGTATAATACATTTGCCCACAATCGTTATAATTTAGCCCAAGTTTAATACCATTATCTTCCATTAAATCTACAAGTATTTCCGAGCCTAATTTACCTAAATCTCCTGTAACTATCAAATCATAATCATCAGGAGTTGTTTTCGTATCTCTAAAATGAGCAAGCATAGTATCCATGGCAGCAGGTGCCATTGTCAACTATGGACCATAAAAAAGTTAAAAATTTTTTTGATTTATTCTAATTTCATCAAAAACCTT
>CALVMV010000002.1 GCA_944349375.1 uncultured Clostridia bacterium | reverse complement strand
ATCTATACGATAATAAAAGTGTGTATTGAAATAAAAAAGAATATAAATTGACTATGTTGTTAGAGAAATTTAAAAAAACATAAAAGATACTTTAATATAATTTGGCTGTTAAACGTGTGCTTGTCTTGATACAAGTGCTTCGCTTCGCTCCAGCAGACAAGCACACGCAAATAATCTAATTGTGTTGCAAAAAGAGCGGTTGCTGGCAGGGCGTAACGCAATCCGCTCTTTTGCTTTTTTGTTTTCTTCTCTCTATTTTCTAGTGTAAGCGAATATTCTTTGTTGTCAAGGTTAAAGTGCATGTCAAAAGATTTGTAGATGTTGTGTTTCTCACGACAACCTATGACAACGACAGAAGTATTCGTTTTTTTTGCAATTAAGAGAGTTAGGTGTAAAAAGAGAAACATAGACGATTTTTTTGTCTATGTTTCTCTTTAATATTCTGCTAGTTTCAAAAGTAAGTGACTAAAGTCTGCTTTTTTTTGTTAAATCATATTATAATTTTACTTTTTGCTTATTAGAAAAGATTTTATGAATTTATCTATAAACGGATTGTAACAACTAAATCTTATTTTATTTTTTAATATTTAATTGCAGACAAAATAGAATAGAAAATTAAAATTTTCGACTTTTTATTAGTTTGTAACTTTTTTTATGTATATTATCATAAAGAAAAGGATTTTGATGCAAATTTATATTGAACAAACAATTCTTATTAATTTTATTCAAAATTGTTTAATTATTAAATTAACATCTTTTTTTATTAAAGATAAAGCGAAATGGATAATAATCAATTCTTTATTAAGTTCAATTTTTACCTTGATTTTACCTATTTTTAACTTAAACAGTATTTCAAAAATTCTTATCCAGATACCTGTTGCAACAGTAATGGTCTGTTTGTCTTTTAAAATAAATACTTTTTTAAGATTTGCTTATGCATTTTTATCTTACTTTATTTTTACTTTTGTTTTAGGAGGGGGCTGTTTTGCCCTTCAACAAGCTATTGGAAATTATCCTATTTTTATTGTTAATATTGTAGGGCTAGGTTTGTATATTATTGTTAAGTTATTAATCTATCAGCACAACAAAATGCAAAGAATAAAAAGTTTTACTTATGATGTATTAATAAAAGCCAATGGTAAGGAAATAAAAGAAAATGGCTATCTTGATAGCGGAAATGTTTTGATTGATGTAATTACTAAACAGCCAATTATTCTTATAAATTTTGAGGTTTTTAGACAAATTTATGGAGATATTTCTTTAATAAAATTAATATCTAAAAGTATAGACAAAAAAATAAATGGTGCTCATTACATCAAATTAAATTCTATTGGAAGTGGAAGCAATGTTTTAGCTTTTGTAGTCGATGAAATCGTGTTAAACAATCAGCAAAGTTTTAAAAATCCGACTTTAGCTTTAACTTTTTCGGGCTTTGAAAAAAGTTTTAAAGCAAATGTCTTATTAAATAGTCAAATGATCTTTGGAGGGTAGTATGAAAAAATTGATCTTTAAATTAAAAATGTTTTTTTACAAATTGTTGCATAGGAAAGACTATATTTTAGCTAAAAATATTGTCTGTTATGTTTGTGGGAATGAAGAATTCTTACCAACATTATCTAATGATGAAGAAATGCAACTATTAATTGATAAAGATAATGGCTCCCAAGAGGCAGTAACAAAATTAGTCGAACATAATTTAAGGTTAGTAGCTTTTATTGCAAAAAAATTCGAATCTACAAAAATTGATTATGAAGATTTGATTTCTATTGGTGCAGTGGGGCTTATCAAAGCAGTTAAAACTTTTAAACCAGACAAGAACATCAGGCTTGCAACTTATGCTTCAAGGTGCATTGAAAATGAAATTTTAATGCAAATACGCAAAACTAGCAAAATCAAAAACGATATAAGTTTGGACAAGCCTTTAAGTGAAGATTTTGATGGGAACCAACTTGTTTTATCTGATATTTTGCCTAGTGATGAAGATGTTGAGGTCCAAGCTGTAGATGAGCCAGCCGATAGAGCTTTAATTCATCAGCTTATTGCTAAACTAGGCAAAAGAGAGCAGGAAATTATGATTTTAAGATATGGACTACTTGGACAAGATGAGTTGACGCAAAGAGAAGTTGCTGATAAACTTGGAATAAGTCAAAGTTATATCTCTAGGTTAGAAAAAAGAATCCTCAAGGAAATGAAGTTTGAATTAGAAAAATCTATGTTTTAATCGTAATTTTTTATAAAAAATTATAAAATTTTGTTTTATTTTGTCGCTTTTGTATAATTTATTTTTATTAGTTAAAGATATTTCTCAAAGGAGAGAGAAATGTCTTCTAAAGTTTCTATAGCAGGAGTTGATACTGCAAAATTACCTAAACTAAGCAATAATGATATTGTTGAATTAATTAAAAAAGTAAAAGCTGGTGATGAAAGAGCGAGAGAGCAGTTTGTGGTTGCCAACTTAAGATTAGTTTTAAGTGTTGTTCATAGATTTAATGCAAAAGGTGATAGAGCTGATGATATGTTCCAAGTGGGGTGCGTTGGTCTTTTAAAAGCTATTGATAATTTTGATGAGACTTTAAATGTCAGATTTTCAACTTATGCAGTTCCTATGATAGTGGGAGAAATTAGAAGATATCTTAGAGATAATAATTCTATAAGAGTAAGTAGGTCTTTAAGAGATATAGCTTTTAAAGCTATGCAAGCAAAAGAAGAACTTGCAAAAAATTCTTTTTCTGAGCCTACATTAGAGGAAATATCCAAAAAAATAGAAGTTCCTCTCAAAACTGTAACTTTTGCTCTTGATGCAATAAGTGATACTTTATCATTAAATGATCCTATTTATAACGAAGGGACTGATACTATTGCTCTTTTGGATCAAATTGCTGATAATAAAAATACTGCGGATAATATAAATGAAAACATCTCTATAAAAGATGCAATAAAAACTTTAGGACCAAGAGAGAAAGAAATTTTGTTAATGAGATATTATATTGGAAAAACGCAGACTGAAGTAAGTGAAGAAATTGGTATAAGCCAGGCTCAAGTTTCAAGGCTTGAAAAAAATGCTTTAAAATCTATTAAAGATTTCTTAGTTTAGTCATTTTTTGATTTTTTTCGACATATAACATAACTAATGGAAAGTTCTTTTTTAGAGTTAAGATGTAAAGAAGTTGTTAATGTGTTAGATGGTAGAAAATTAGGACACATTATTGACATAATCTTTGATTTATCTTCAGCAAGAGTTTTAGGTATTTTGGTTCCAGGGGAAAAAACCGGTTGGAATGTATTTAAAAATGCCAATCAACTTTTTATACCTTTTGGCTGTATAGTAAAAATTGGTGAGGATGCAATTTTAGTAGAAGTTCAGGGACAGGGCGTTCCTGAAAATCCTTATCAAGTTTTACAGAAAAAATAGTTTTATTTTAGATTAAATTATTTTGTTTGACCTTGTAAAAAAACTAGGTCAAATTTTTTTTTAAAAGATTTAAAAATTACTTGACTTGCGTATTATATACGCATATAATGGCAAGTGTAGGAGGAAATATGGATATTAAAAATCCATTATACAAAAATCAAGGCATTCATGTTGTGCTTGCCCTTTTTACAACTGAAAACGGAAAAGTAAAAGTTTTTCTTATTAAAAGAAAAAATCAACCTTTTAAAGACAAGTGGATTTTGGTTGGCGGAGCTTGTTACAATAATGAAGATGTTGATAGTGCAATGAAACGAGAGATGTATGAAAAAGCTGGGCTTAAAAATATTAATTATAGAATGTTCAATGTTTACTCTAAACCAGACAGAAGTCCTGTTTGTCGTATGATTGCAATAGCATATATTGGAGTTATTGACTCAAGTAGAGTTAAATTTTTGAAAGAAACGACAAAAACGCAAGATGCAGATTGGTTTTTGATAGATAGAATACCGAATTTAGGTTATGACCACCAAGAAATTCTGGAAGATGCAATCGAATATTTAAAAAAACAAATATTTGATACAACAATTCTTAAAGACTTGTTTCCAAAATATTTTACATTACCTCAGTTGCACAAAACTTATGAAAGCATATTGAATAAAAATATTGACAGGAGAAATTTTCGAAAAAGGCTTTTGCAACAAAATATTATAATTGAAACTGGAAAACTAGAAGAGATTGCTGGTAAAAAACCATCAAAACTTTATATGTTTGCAAACTAACTTGATATTTAAAAGGGGAAACCCTTTTTAAATATAACTAACAATGCGTAAAGAATACGCATTAACAATAGAAAAAAGGAGGATTTATGAAAACTATTGTTGTTAATTTATTAGGAGCTGCAGGCTCCGGAAAATCTACTTTGGCTTCTGATGTTTATACTAAACTCAAAAAATTAGGAGTAAACTGTGAACTTGTTCAAGAGGTAGCAAAAAAATATGTATATGAAGAAAACTTTAAGCATTTAAACAACCAACTTTCTATTTTTAATGAGCAATATGATCGTCAATATATATTAAGAGATAATGTGCAAGTAATAATAACGGATTCTCCTTTGCTACTTAGTATTTTCTATAATAGAAAAGGGAATTTTAATCAATTACCAGATGATTTGTTTAAAGAACTAATTATGTTTTGTTATTCAACTTTTGACAATATTAATTATTTTATTAAAAGAAAACATGAATACAAAAAAGAGGGTAGGTATCAAGATGAAAAGCAGGCATTAGAAGATGAGGTAACACTTTATAATATGTTAAACAATTTAGATGTCGATTTTAAGCTATTAAATTCAAACGAAAATTGTAGTGATATAATTATTAATTCTGTTTTAAAAAGATTATCGCTTACACAAAAAAATATTAAAAATAAGCAAGAGATAGAAAGAAAATTTTTGGTCAAAGAGTTGCCGAAGGGTTTTAAGAATTGTAAAAGGCATTACATAACGCAAGGTTATTTGCATTCTGATGAAAAAGAATACAGAATTAGATGTATAGACAATTTAAAATATATATTAACTGAAAAATGGGGAAAGGGTATTTCTAGAAAAGAGGAAGAATACGAAATTTCAAAAAAAGAATATTTAGAACTTCTTGAAAAAGTTGAAGGCAATGTAATAAAAAAGATACGAATTCTTTATCCTTTAGCTGACAAAATGGCTGAGATAGATTTTTTCTTTGGAAATTTAAAAGGTTTAAAAACTGTAGAAGTTGAATTCGATTCGATTGAGGAAGCAAATGCTTTCAAAGTGCCTGATTGGTTTGGCGAGGAAGTTACTGGAGATGATAGATATAAAAATTACAACCTAAAAAATGTTGAATTGACTAAAGGGGATATTTCTAAAAACTTTAGTCTAATAGATATTGATGAATTTGAAAAAGATGAATAATTGATTTTTATTACATATCTTTTTCTTGAATCATTCTTTTAAATTTAATTTTTTCTTTTTCTGGTAAAGGTAAAATTAAAAAATATTTTCCAGACTTTTTAGAATATTTTTTAACAAAATTTTCGATTTCTTCTTTGCATTTGGAGATATCATTTCCATCTGTAAATTTCATTTCGAAATTTTCAAATCTTTTAAGGGAAGGATATCTTTTAATTAAATTATGTTTAGCTATCTCCATAGCATCTAACATTTGAGAAGCTGTAATTTCATTTTGAAACAAAAAGCATAGGCAATCATTTAATTCAATGATGTTGACTATGCTTTTTTTTGATATTATTGAAATCATCTCTTCAAAAGAAAATAATGCAAATTGAAATTTTTTCATGTAGTATTATATGAATGATTTTTCAAATTCTTACATATTTTCTAAAAGTTTTTTGAATGAAGTTATATCAGCAAATTTTCTATAAACTGATGCAAATCTAACAAAAGCTACTTCATCTAATTTTTTAAGAGAATCCATAACCATCTCTCCAATTTCTGTAGATAATATTTCTTGGTTAGGTTTTGATTGGGCACATTTTTCTATATCCAAAACAATTTGCTCTATTTGATTCATGCTAACAGGTCTTTTTTCACAAGCTTTAATAATTCCGTTTTTAACTTTGTTTTTATCAAAAGGTTGTCTTGACCCATCAGTTTTTACAACTAAAACAGGGGTTGTTTCAATTGTTTCATATGTAGTAAATCTTCTTCCACAATTAAGACATTCTCTTCTTCTTCTTATTGAATTAGATTCATCTGTATTTCTAGAATCTAAAACTTTGCTTTCTGTATGACCACAATATATACATCTCATTTCTTTTCTCCTTATACTAAATATAGCACATTTAACTTTTATTAGCAAATATTTTTAGTATTTTTATACTATTTGTCATTTTATGTAAATAAAAAAAATAAATTAGTTGTATGGTAACTTTATCTTCTTGTCCTATCCAAAAATATGTAAGAATTGTAAAAATCAATGAGAGTTGCTCTCTGCCTATTAAAAGAAGGCTTTATGACTTAGGTTTTACAAATGGACAAATTGTAAAAAAAATTCGTTCATCTTTATTAAACAAGGTTGTTTTAATTGAAATAAGGGGATATCTTTTATCTTTACGCAGTTCTATAGCAAATCAAATTTTGGTGGAGGGAAGATGAGAGTTAGTTTAATTGGAAATCCAAACACTGGTAAAACAACTTTGTTTAACACTTTGACAGGAGCTAAAGAACATGTAGGGAATTGGCATGGAGTAACTGTAGAAGAAAAAAGTATAACAATTAATTATAAAAACACACCAATAGAAATTGTTGATTTGCCAGGTATTTATTCATTATCAAGTTTGTCTTTTGAAGAAAAAGTGGCGACCGATTATCTCCTTTCTCATAAAAATGATGTAGTGGTAAATATTTGCGATTACAATAATTTGCAAAGAAATTTATATTTAACTCTTGGTCTTATGGAATTGGGAGCAAATATAATTGTTGTTGTTAACCAAATTGAAAAAAAACGATTAAGGAAAATTGATTTAATTGGTTTAGAAAAACAATTAGGCATTAGGGTGTTATCAATAGACGCATCAAATAAGAGTAGTGTAGAAAAATTGAAGCAAGAGATTTCATCTTTTCAGCATAAAAATTATTGTTTGCCTTATATTAAAAAACTTCCTTTGCAAAATTGCTATAATTTGATAGATAAAAATAACATGTTAAAAGATTTTTTTGCTATAAAAATGCTAGAAGATGATGAGAATATTAAGGCAAAGTTTAACTTAAAAAACAATTTCAATGGTTCAGAAATTGTTGCTAAAGCAAGATATGATTACATTGATAAAATATTAAATCTTTGTGTTAGTAAAGATTCAAAAATTTATGGTCAAAGTAAAATTGACAAAATTGTTCTTAATAAATTTTTAGCATTGCCTATTTTTCTTTTGGTAATGGCTGGGGTGTTTTATTTGACATTCTTTTCTGTGGGAGCATTTCTTTCTGATGGTCTAGCTTTTTTGCTTGAAAAATTTATCTCTAATCCTTTGCTAAATTGGATTGGGAAAATTGTTGGGACTTCAAGCTGGATATATGGCTTTTTTGATAGTGCTATATTTGGAGGGGTTGGCTCGGTTCTGTCTTTTTTGCCACAAGTAGCTTTATTATTTGTGTTTCTTTCTATTTTGGAAGATAGTGGATATTTGGCAAGGGTTGCTTTTGTGTTTGAAGATATACTTTCTAAAGTTGGGCTTTCAGGGAAAAGTGTTTATACTCTTTTAATGGGATTTGGGTGTTCTACTACTGCTATTTTGACAGCTAGAAATATGGAAGACAAAAATGCAAAAATAAAAACTGCTCTTTTAACTCCTTACATGAGCTGCAGTGCAAAGTTTCCAATTTATGTTTGCATTGGTGGGGCTTTTTTTGGGGCTAGCAATATTTTTGTGATCATGGGACTTTACATTCTAGGGGTAATTGTTGCTGTTACAATTAGCATGATTTATGAAAAAACTATTTTAAAAAGTAAAGAGCAATCTTTTATATTAGAATTTCCTCCATACAGGTCGGTATCTGCCAAACAGTTGTTAGGCGTTTTCTTTAAAAATGTAAAGTTGTTTCTTGTAAGAGTTGGAACTCTAATTATCACAATGAATGTAATTATTTGGGTCCTTTCGAATTTTTCTTTCACTTTTCAGTATGTAAATAGTGCTGGTGGGGAAAGTATTTTGCAGAGTTTAGGTAGAATCTTTGCTCCAATTTTTATACCTTTAGGTTTTGGAAGTTGGGGCCTTGTTTCTGCTTTGATTGCTGGGTTAATAGCAAAAGAAGTTATAGTGTCTTCTATTATGCTATTTAATAATGTCAATGGTGGGGCAGATGAATTTGCCCTTTCTATAAAAGATGCAAATAATTCTGTCTTTTTTGTATCTTCTGCATCGGTGATTTCTTATCTTGTATTTTGTTTGCTTTATTTCCCTTGTTTAGCTTCTATGGGAGTTTTGTCTAAAGAGATTGGTAAAAAGTGGATGATTTTTGGTGCGATAACGCAATTTGTAATAGCCTATTTTGTTGCAATGTTTTTCTATAACTTGGTTAAAATATTTAACTTGCTAGGAACAGGATATTTTTTATTGTTAGTATTTGCTGTGCTATCTATTCTTATAAGCATAATTGTTATTGTCAAAAAGATAAAAAGAAACAAAGTCTGCATTAAAAATTGTGAAAATTGTTCAAAACATTGCACAAAAAAATTAAAAGGAGAATAAAAGATATTATGAAAAAACAAAAAGAGGAAAAAAAATTCCGTATCATCTGCATTAAAGCGCCAAAGTGGGTGGCAGGATTTTTAAAGAAATTTCAAAAGAAAGAAGAAAACTAAGCGATAAACAAAAAAACTTGAGCTGTTTTAACTCAAGTCATAAAAAATAAGCGAAAAAAGGTTATGCTTTTTTTGCTGTTTTAATACATTTTGTGCAGGCTTTTACTTTTACAGGTTTTCCATCAACTTCAATTACTGTTTGTTGAAGGTTAAGTTCATATGTTCTGTTGTATTTTTTGTTTGAGAAAGAAACTTGTTTTCCTGTCGATTTTCCTCTTCCACAAATGTCACATGTTCTGCTCATAATTTCCTCCCATAATTTTTCTTTGCACTTTACTATATCATTTTTTTTACAAAAAAGCAACTCTTTTTTTGTATTTTTTTGTTTTTAGAAAAGTTTATATTATTTTTATACAAAAAAGTAAGCATTTTGTTTGTATTTTTCGTTTTTGTGTAGTAATATATTTAAGTAAAGATGTTCTTTTAATTGAACTATCTTTGTTAATTCACTTTGTAAGGGGGCTTTTCCTTTGACAGTCGATACAAATAATTATTATGGCAACATTTCTATTTCCGACAACGCCATTAGGGTTGTTGCGGGTTATGCTGTCCTTGATTGCTATGGTGTTGTCGATTTGGTTTCAAAAACTCTTGTTGATAGCGCCCGTGAATTACTTAAAAAAGAATCTTATTCTAAAGGTATTAAAATAAGTCATATTGATAACCGTATTTACATTGATGTTTACTGCATTTTAAAATATGGCGTTTCTATAAGTGCTGTTGCTGAATCTCTTCGCAAATCAGTTAAATACTCGGTAGAAAATTTTACCGGGATGCTTGTTGATGCAGTTAATGTCCATGTTGTTGGTGTTAGAGTTTAGGAGAAATTGGTGATGATTAAAACTATTAACGGAGCAACTTTCCGCAAAATGATAGTAGCTGGGGCTGGGCTACTCGAACAAAATAAAAAATATGTTGACTCTTTGAATGTGTTTCCTGTTCCAGATGGAGATACAGGAACTAATATGTTCCTTACTATGAAGTCTGCTGTTAATGAACTTTCAAAATGTATTAACAATAACATTGATTCACTTAGTGAAGCTTTTGCAAAAGGTGCTTTAAAAGGTGCTAGAGGTAATAGCGGTGTTATAACTTCTCAAATTTTCAAGGGCTTTTGTAGCGAAACTGCAAAGAGCAGTGAAATAACTACTAAGGTTTTTGCTCGTGCTATGCAAGAAGGGGCAAACATTGCATATAAAGCAGTTACAAAGCCAAAAGAGGGAACTATTTTAACTGTTATTCGTGTTATGGCCGAAAATGCTGTTAATGTGGCAAAGAAATGTGATGATTTCGAAGTATTCCTTAAAAAAGTTTTGGAAACAGGTGAAGAAATTTTAAAACAAACTCCGGAAATGTTGCCTGTATTAAAAAAAGCAGGCGTTGTTGATGCTGGTGGTAGAGGTATTATCGTTATCTTCACAGGCTTTTATAAGCTTTTGATGGGTGAAGAAAACTTTGAATTTAATTTTGAAGATGAAAAGAAACCTCAAACTGTTGATGATGTTATAGCTGATATAAATAATCTTGGCGATATTCAATTTGGTTATTGCACTGAATATATGATTATTAATATGAAAAAGAAAACAACTGAAGCAGATATTGATAAACTTCGTGAAAAATTAATGCAAATTGGTGATTCTGTTATTTGTATTGGAGATTTAAGCCTTGTAAAAGTACATGTTCACTCAAATGAACCTAATAAAGCTCTTGAATATGCTTTGGAACTTGGAGAACTTTATAATCTTAAAATAGAAAATATGCTTGAGCAAAACAGAGAGCTAAAGAAAAAGGCTCTTGTTCAAGAAATAACAAAAGAAATTGGTATGGTAGCAGTCGCTCCTGGAGATGGAATTGCAAACATTTTCAAAGATATGGGTGTTGATGAAATTATAGTCGGTGGGCAAACTATGAACCCAAGTGCTGAAGATATTGCTGCTGCTTGTGATAAAGTCCCTGCAACAAATGTCATCGTTTTCCCTAACAATAAAAATATTGTTTTGGCTGCAGAGCAAGCAAATGATTTAACTACGAAAAATTTGATTGTTGTTCCTACAAGGTCTGTCCCTGAAGGGATAACAGCTTCATTGTCTTTCAATCCTGATGGTAGTGTTGAAGAAAATTCAGAAGCTATGAAAGATGCTATCAAAAATGTTCGTTCTGGAGCTGTAACTTATGCTGTTAGAGATACTCATGTTGATGGTTTTGATTTGTCGGTAGGTGAAATTATTGGGCTTGATGATAAAGCAATCCTTGCAAAGGGCAAACTTGTTAACGATACAACAGCTAAATTAGTAGAAAAAATGATAGATGATTCGATCATGAATATAACAATTTTTTATGGTGAAGATATTAGGGAAGAAGAGGCAAATACTTTAGTTGAGTCGTTGTCTAAAAAATATCCAGAGGTAGAAGTTAGTACTGTCTATGGTGGGCAACCTGTATACTACTACCTTGTTAGCTTGGAATAAATTATTAAAACTGCTTTTTATAAAAGCAGTTTTTTATTGATTTTTTTTAATCAAAAAGTTAAAATATTATCATGAGATTGGACAAATTGGTTTCAGAAAAAAATAAAATATCAAGAACAAAAGCCCAAGAATTGATTAAAAACGGGTTTGTTTTTGTTTGTGATAAAGCTATTGATAAACCTGCTTTTGAGGTCGAAGAAGAAAGCGATGTAAGGGTTGAAGAAAACCAGAGTTATGTCTCTAGGGGAGCACATAAGTTATTAGGTGCCATTGATGATTTTAATTTAAATTTTAAAGATAAAGTTGTTTTAGATATTGGGGCTTCGACAGGGGGATTTACTCAAGTTGCGTTAGATAATGGAGCTAAAAAAGTATATGCTGTAGATATTGGAGAAAACGAACTTTTTGAAAGTTTAAAAAAGGATAAAAGAGTTGTAAATTATAATTCAAAAGACTTTAGAAATTTGAAAATAAACATGTGCCCTGATGTGCAAATGATAATTGGAGATGTTTCTTTTATATCTTTAAAGCATATTTTCCCTAAAATAAAAGAGTTGTTTGGGTCCAATATTGAAATTTGTATTTTGTTTAAACCACAATTTGAATGTGGTAAAGAATTAGCAAAAAAATACAAAGGAGTAGTAACCAAAAGAAATGTACATTTAGAATTATTAAAAGACTTCTGTTCATATTTAGAGATTAACAATTTTCTAATTTCGGATTTATCTTATTCAAAAATAAAAGGAAAAAGTGGTAATATTGAATATCTCTTTTATTTAAATGGCGAAGATATAAGCCTATTCGAAATTGATAGTGTTGTGGATAAAGCTTTTGGAATTCTGAAAAATTAAAAAACATGCTTTTAGCATGTTTTTGTTTTTAATTTTTTATTTTTAATTATTGTATTCGTGTTGTCGTTGCTGTTGGGTATAATGGCATATTTTGTAATCCTGGGCAAGCATTTGATGGTTCTGGTGCTTGGCATGGAGGAATTACTGGATATCCATAACTTGGTATTAACAAATCTACAACTGATGTTACTTTGACAATTATCTCTATACAACCTGTAACTGTAAATGTGTTTTCAGATGTATATGCTCCTATTGAACTTGTAAATAAAGCATTTGCCGTTATATTTACAGGGGAAAGTGATGGTTGTGGAACAAATAACACAACACTCTTTGTTACTGTTAAAGTTGATGTCCCTGTTCCTATAATTCCATTTGCATCTCTATAAGTAACAGTTACGGGTATTGTTATTGTCATGCTTACATTTGCATAATTTGGAGTTTGTTCAATTCTGTCTATCGTAATGTCGGATACTGTAACTGTTGAACCAGATGTGTTTTGAGCAGAAATGTAAGTGAGTGGCAATGCTGGAGAAGCTGGATTAAAGTTTGAAACTGGCAAAATTATTCCACTTTCTGTTGTTTGGCTTACGCAGGCATCAAAAACTTTAGTTGTTTCAATAAGTACTTTTTCACAAATTCCGTTTAAACCATTCCCTCCTAAAGGTCCGGGACGGTTCGGATTTGTATTGTTAATATAAAAAGACATTTTTACCTCCCTATCTTTCTATGAGTTTACACAAGTAAACTAACTATACTCAATATATTCATTTAAAGCTAAAATTGTGCAAAAAATAAATAAAAGCTTGTTTATGTTTGCCTTTTATGTTATAATCATTTGGCAAAGATTTATTTATATGTTATATTTAAAGTCAATTTAGTTTTGTTAGAAATAGAAGGAGATTGTATGATTTTAGATAATGTGATTGAAAGAGTGGGGAAATTAAAACAAGAGCTTGACTATTTAAAGGAGTGTCTTTGACTACGCTGGGCAAACGGCAAAAATAAAGGAACTTGAAGCTGAACAAATGCAAGAAGATTTTTATTTAGACCAAAAGCGAGCTTTGAGTGTTGGTAAACAAATAAAAGAATGTCAACACAAAATTGATTTAATAAATGATTTAAGTAAGACCATAAATGATTGTGAAGCTTCTATTGAGTTATACCAAGAATTTCAAGATTTAAGCTTGGAAAAAGATATCGAAGACAATTTGCACTTAAGCGAAGATAAGGTTGAAAAAGCAAAAATTCAAACTTTACTTTCGGGTAAATATGATAGTTTTGATGCAATTATGACTTTGCATGCTGGAGCTGGTGGAACAGAAGCTTGTGATTGGACTGATATGCTTTATCGTATGTATTCTATGTTCTGTTCTAAAAACGATTGGAAAATTAAAGTTTTAGATGTGCTTGACGGCGATGGTGCTGGTATAAAATCTATTACCTTTGAGGTAGACGGCGAAAATGCTTATGGCTTTTTAAAATGCGAAAAAGGAGTCCATAGGTTAGTAAGAATATCGCCTTTTGATGCAAATGCAAGAAGGCATACTTCATTCGCTAGTGTGGAAGTTATCCCAAAAATAGAAGAAAAGCCAGATATTGATATAAAACCTGAAGATTTAAAAATAGACACTTATCGTTCTTCTGGAGCAGGAGGACAACATGTAAACAAAACTGAAAGTGCAATAAGAATAACTCATATACCAACAGGGATAGTTGTTGCTTGTCAAAATGAACGCTCGCAACTCCAAAACAGAGAAGTAGCTATGCAAATGTTATATTCTAAATTAGTCGAACTTGAAGAAGAAAAAGAAATGCAAGAAATGGCTAAAGTGCGTGGAGAAATCAAAAAAATCGAATGGGGTAGCCAAATCCGAAGTTATGTTTTTTGTCCTTATACATTGGTTAAAGACCATAGAACTGGGTATGAAGATACTAATATTAGTTCGGTTATGGATGGTAATATTCAAGGATTTATAAATGAATATTTAAAAAAGATAGGAGTTTAGTTTGGTCGTTTTATCACAAATATAAAAAAGGAACTTATTACTTTAACTTGTAGGGATATTTTAGTCAGTTCCTTTTTTTTCTTTCATATTTTTTAGTTCATTATATCATATTTTTTTCTTACCTACCATTTTCATCTTCTATTTCTTCTATAGTTTCTGTATTTAAGTATGGATACTCAAATGAAATATGATGTTTTTTAAAATATGGTTTTAATGATTCTTTTGATATTTCACTAACTATTTTGTTCTTAACATCAAAAACATCAAATAATTTTTGTCTTAAATTTAAATCAAGGTTGAAATAATAATTAAGACTTCCATTTTGTTCAATCAGTTTTTTAGCGTATTCTGTACTATATAGCGAAAGAGCGATTCTCCGTGTTTTAAAAATAAAGTTTATATTATCTTGAAATATGCCAGATTTTAAATTTTCTATAATTGTTTCAGCATTATTGTCAATTTGATCTTTAAGAAAATCTGGAAGTGTGTTTTTACATCTTTCGTAAATTTTTGTTTGAATTTCAATATAATTTCTAATCTGGTCATCTGTTTTATAAATTTCAGGATACTGTCTATTGACAATTTCCATTTGTCGAGCTTTGAGTGTCTTTTTAAAAGATTTCTTTATTAGATATTTTAAGTATTCTTTTAAATATAAATCTTCTCCTCTTGAATTATGAATCGTTCCAGTATAATTTCCAATTTGCTTTGCTTGTTTTTTTAATAATTCTCCAAAAAATTCATCAAAAGCTTCTCCTCTTTCCAAATTAAAAGAAGAATGTTTGTATGTAGGCTCTTCACCAAAGCCTATAAATCCGTCAATCATAGGAAGAATACCGCTTGAATTTTCACAGCCAACAAATATTTCCGGTTTTTCGTTTTTTATCTCTTTTAAAATATCAATAATATCATGAACTCTATTATAATTTGTATAAATTAAAAAAGTATCATTTCTATCATTCATTCCAGTCCAAAATTTATAGTATATTCTATAATGTTTTTGATAACATTTTTTTGTTAATATTTTCCCGAGTTTAAGAATGTTTTCTGATTTTAAATTTAGATATAAGCGACAATCAATATTATTCGACATTGCAAAAGGATATACATGAATAAAATTAGGAGCATCTTCATTTACTATTTTTCCATTTTGAGAACTCAAAAATCTTAATCCGCTTCCAGAAAGTTCTTTATCATAACTTTCAAAAATAAATCTTTCACAATCTGAAGGCGTCATATTATTTCTTTTAAACCTTTTGTCAGTTTTTATTTTATTTATACCTTTATAATATTTTCTATTATATTTATTTTCATCAAGATTTAAAACGAAATCATACCATACATCATATATATTTTTATAAAACGATAATAATTCTTCTTTCTTTATGGGCTTAGTTGATTGATTTATATTAAGAGAAGTCAAGATGGTATATGACCGATAACCTAACATTTTATATGGTAAAATTTTTTTTGCGTATTTCACCATGTCAACTTTTATTTTGCTTTTAAACTTTTTCAAAAACTTTATTTTAGCTTCGCTGTTTGACATAAAAAATCCTGCCTTTAGAGAAATTATAGCAATAAATTGTTTTTTTGTAAATATAAAACTTTGTTTTTATCAAAAAAAATAAATCATACCTGTTTTTAATTATATATGAACTCACCATATTCAAAACTTTAGAACCATTGTGAATGGCAATATACAAAGCAAAAAAATTAAAATGTTTAAGAAGAATATTTTAAAATAATTTAATATTTTATTTTTTGAAGCTTTTGGTATTTTTTCGTTTAGTGTATTATAATCTCTATTTCAAATTTTTTATTATTGATAATTTTTAAGTCTTGTTATTTACAACATAGTAAAAGTTAATTTTTTTTTGAAATCAATATAAAATGGCCAAGCATTTCGAGAAATTTATTTTTTATTTTACTAGTCTTAAAAAGTTTAATCTTTGTTTGTCTTTTTGCTTAATCTATTTTTTTTAATTTCTTTATGTGTTTTTTATTTATATTTTTCTACTTTTTTCGAGTCGCTTTTTCAGTATTTTTTGATTTTTTGTTTTTAAAAACTATAAATGCTATGATTAATGATATAATTGCCAAGCTTAAAACTATCCAGATCCACGCCGTAGAATTTGTTGACGGGTTATTCTCAGTATCGTTAGAATTTTGACTATTTGATGATGTATTAGAATCTTCGTTTGCTGTTTGATTATTGTCAGATATGTTACCGTCTATAGAATTTCCATTATCGGCGCTATTGTTTTCTTCGCTACCTAAAATCAAATCAATGGCGTCAACTAGATATGGAATACTGTTATAAACATATTCTTTTTCAATTAAGTATGTGCCCATTTCAAAAAGAAGGCAAGAATCTTTTAAAGCTTGATTATAATGCCCACTTCCACTGTAAATATCAGAAAATAGCCATGGGTACATTGTATTGCCTGAAACAAAAAGTTCCTTTGCAAATTCGTAATTTTTGCTGTAATTTGGGTTGCTTTTGCCTACAACTATTCGTATTTTACTTAAATCTTCTCCATTTTGATTGGTATAATAATAGCTTTTGCTCACTCCATCTCTATGAATATCAAATAGGGCATCAGGTGAGTATGTGTTAAATAATTTTGTTGCAGTTTGACCTGAGCGAGAGTAAGCTGATGAGTTATGGGGGATATGTAAAGTTTCATCTAAGACAACATTATATCCATTTGATTCTAATTCCGATTTTAATTCTTTGGCGACATCATGTATTCCTCCTACACCATAAACTGAGTCATATCCATCAGTTGGAGTATAACTTTCATCATTATGTGTCATGTATAGGCAGATTGTTGATTTTAAGCTATGTGAGTTTAGTGTCATCTCATTATTTAAATTTTTGCTTCTTGAAATTATGATGTCGCTCAACTTTCTTGCATAAGCTTCATTTCCTTCAATTTTATAGATTTCATATTCTTCAAAATCTTGTGTTATAAAGCTATCTCCAACTTCTACAGCACTTTTTTCCATTATTTTTTCATTATTTTCATTATATATCACATATCTATCATTCTTTTGCCCATCTGAAGCATAGGTGATAATTGGACTTTGAAAAATTATCATTATTAATAATAAAAATATTGCTATTAATTTGATTTTCATACTCATATTGTTTGCAGTTTATTTTTTTAAATACATTCGATTATTCTTTTTGTTGCTTTTAATTTGCGATTTTGTTATAATTAAAGCGTTATGAATTATTTTGAAAGAATGAAAGAAAAATACGAACAACTAAAGAAAAAAGAAAATATAATTATTCTCTCTGTTGAATCATCTTGTGATGAAACAAGTGTTGCTGTTGTAAAAAATGGAAGAGAAGTTTTATCCAACATTGTTGCATCGCAAATAGAAATTCATAGAAGATTTGGAGGAGTTGTTCCAGAAGTTGCTTCTAGAAATCATATTTTAGCTATTTCTAGTGTTTTTGAAGAAGCTATAAAGGTTGCCAAGATATCTAAAAAAGATATTGATGCCGTTGCTGTAACTTATGGAGCAGGGTTAATCGGGGCATTGCTCGTAGGTGTAAACTTTGCAAAATCCCTTGCTTATTCTTTAGATGTGCCGTTAATTGCTGTTAGCCATGTCCATGGGCATATTGCAGCAAATTACATTTCTCATCAAGAATTAAAACCACCATTTATCTGCTTAATGGTTAGTGGGGGGCATTGTGCTATTTTAAAAGTTGAAGATTATAATAAGTTCCAACTTTTAGGCTCAACCGTCGATGATGCTGTCGGAGAGTGCTTTGACAAAGTTGCCAGAGTTTTAGATTTATCTTATCCGGGTGGACCTGAGATAGATAAACTTGCAAAAAGTGGGGAAAAAGCTTATACTTTTGTTCATTCTTCTTCTTTAAAAAATTCATTAAACTTTTCATTTAGTGGAATGAAAACTGCTGTTGTTAATTTTGTTCACAATAAAATGCAAAAAAATGAAGAAATTAATAAAGCTGATATTGCAAGATCTTTTCAAGAGGAAGTTACGGATGAGCTTGTTGAAAAAACGCTAAAGGCAAGCAAAGAACAAAATATTGATAAGATTGTAGTAGCTGGTGGCGTTGGTGCAAATTCAATGTTAAGAGATAAATTTGAAAAAGCATGTAAAGATCAAAAATTTTATTCTCCGGTTTTAAAGTATTGCACTGATAATGCTGCAATGATTGCGTGTGCTGGTTACTACATGTTAAAAGATGGTTTAGGGCTTGCTGATTTATCGCTTACAGCACGAGCAACAATTCAACTATAATTAAAAATTTTTAATAAGGTTAAGGAGTGAAAATGGAATTATTAGCACCTGCGGGAAATTTTGACAAACTCGTAACAGCTGTTCATTTTGGAGCAGATGCCGTTTATTTCTCAGGGAAAAGGTATGGCTTGAGAGCATTTGCGGGGAATTTTGATGATGAAGAAATCATTAAAGCAATGAATTTTTTGCATGAACATGGCAAGAAAGGTTACATAACTTTAAATATTGTTGCAAACGATAGCGACTTTGACAATCTAGATGAATATTTAAATTTGCTAACGAAAGCAAAAGTTGATGGGCTTATTGTTAGCGATGTTGGGCTTATTTATTACATTAGAAAAAATTTCCCTTCTCTCAATGTTCATGTTTCTACACAAGCAAACATTAACAACTCTTATTCTGCAAAGTTCTTTGCTGATATGGGGGTAACTAGAATTGTTCTAGCTAGAGAGCTAAATTTAAGTCAAATTAAAGAAATTTATAACAATGTTGGAAGTAGGGTTGAATTAGAAGCTTTTGGGCATGGAGCTATGTGTATTTCTTATTCAGGGAGATGCTTATTATCAAACTACATGGCAGGGCGTGATAGTAACCGTGGAGCATGTGTTCAAGCTTGCAGGTGGGAATACACTATTAGAGAAGTTAATAAAACTGAGCAGTTCCCTATTGAACAGGATGGCCGAGGAACTTATATTTTAAATTCTAAAGATTTGTGTATGATTGAACATATAAAAGAATTAGAAAATGCTGGGGTATGTTCATTAAAAATTGAAGGAAGAATGAAATCTGATTATTATGTGGCTTCTGTGGTGAACGCTTATAGAAGAGCAATTGACAGCAAAGATGATTTGCAAACACTTAAATCTGAACTTGAAAAGACTAGTCATAGAAGATATACAACTGGGTTCTATTTTAATAGTAACGATAAAGAATATTTAGAAAGTTCTATGCCTGTGCAGACAGCTGTTTTTGTGGCAAAGGTTATTGAAGACTGCAAAAATGGTATGGTTAAGGTAGAAATGAGAAATCGTTTCAAAATTAACGATGAACTTGAGGTATTGTCGCCTAATAATACTTTTTTGAAAAAAATAAAAATTGAAAAAATTGTTGATTCTAAGGGACAAGAAATAGATGATTGCAAGAAAGTTCAAGAAATAGTTTTAATAAATTGCCCTTATCAATTAAAAGAGGGAGATATTTTAAGAAAAGTTTCAATTTAAATCATTAAAGCAATATTTTTAAAAAGGGTATTGCTTTTTTGTTATCTGTGTGATATATTAATTTTGTTATGGAAAGAAAATTTACAGTTGAAATATTGCCTGAGCATGTAGCTAGAGCAATGGGGAAAAATTTAAAATCAATTAAAAATCCTTTAAATCCTGAAAGGAAAGATGTTTTCTGCTATAAGAAAGCAAGTGGAGGATTTGCAAAAGTTAGATTCAAAGACGGCGAAAATGATTTAAATAAAATTGGATTGAAAATTGCTATAAAATTACCAAAAGGTTATCAAGAAATATTTAGTGATAGAAATGTTGAGTTTGAAGTTATCTCAACTGAAGATAATATAAGTAGGATTATTCTTAAAGATACTTTTGTTTCAAAAGAAATTTCAGATTTTGAGTTTGATATAGCATGGGAAAAAGTAGAAGTAAAAAATGGCGATGAAATAGAAACTTGGCTTGTTTCTACACACTCTGTTGTAGAGATTGATAAATCACCTATATCTTTGATGACAAATGAATTTTTATTAAATCAAAATTGGGGTTTGTTCGTTCCTTATTATTTTATAAAAACATTAGATTTTAATATCACAGAAGATGAAAAAGATTTGGTTTTTAAATTATTCAATAACCCATTTTTAATTTTATCCTTGCAGAATGATGAATTTTTTAAACTAATTCCGTATCTTAGGGGTTTGATACTGAGATCAATGGAAGAATATGATGTGGCAGGTGAATTTCTTTATAAAAAATTAGTAGAAGATTTAGTTAAAGAGAAAATAAATAATATCATGGAAAATGGTGGGGAAGAAGATGCAGAAATTCAAAAACAAATTTGTTTTATTATTTCTGTTATGCAAAACAATACCTTGTCTTATAATGAAAAAAAGATTTTTTCGGAATGGCTAGATGAAAAGTTGATGGGTGATCAAATAGGTTTGTATGGACATATTGATGATTGTCTATATGATCAAAGTCAAGAAGATGAATAAAAAAATGGAATAACTTATGCTTGGTAGATTAGTAAAGAGTATATTATTGGGGATATGCTCTTTTTTATTACAATAATGGTACAATAAAATATAGGAAAGTATTAATTAAGGAACAATTAACAATTTTCTAAAATGAAGTTTTTAATCTTGACAAAAAATATGTTTTTTGTTACAATGATGCTTGTAAAGAGGTGTTTATGAAAAAAGATATTGCGCAATGGATGTATACTGCGGGTGATGCTATGGATAATACTAGTTTTGATGTTTATTCTAAATCAAATAGCATTAATGGAGATGTTTCTAATGTAATTTTTTCTTTAGCTAATAGAATGTTAAAAGGGGATTACGAGGAAAAATATTATACACAAAAAGTTTTAAAAGAAGGTGCAAAGCCTTCAAAAATTTTAAAAAGATATAAAGATACAGATTATGAAGACAAAAGGATTCTTTTAAACTCTAAAATTGAAATCATTTCTTATAGTAAAACTAAAGATGGGGAGATGAGAAAATTAGTTGGTTACGAAGATGATTTTAGAGCAGATCCTTCTAAAGCTCCTTACCGAGTAGGTTATTCAACTTTAGAGAATGGGGATATTGTCGTATTATCAATACATTATGTTAATAAAGTATATAGTAATATGGATACGAGAAATGGAAATTACTTTGTTCATGCATATGTTATACCTAAAGAACATGCTTCTGAATTTAAACAAAATGCCAAGAAAATTCATTTCAAGGCTGGTATTAATTTAAAATTAAATCAGAAAAGTGCTATTGTTGAGGCAGAAAAAAAGCCATCATCATTACCAGAAGTATCTTTTCAAGAAATTATAGGAACTCAGGAGAAGAAAAATGCTTCGCCAGCCAATCAGTCTTTACTGATACAAAAAGCAGCTGATTTGTTTACAGAAAGTAAGCTTAGTAAAAATTATCAAACTCGTGTTGCGAAAGAAGAAGAATATAGAAATTTTGTTAAAGATAACAAAATTTCAGAAACTTTTGTGATGATTGAATTAGCAAAAAGAGACGACAAACAAATTCAAATTGCAAAGCAAAAAAATGTTGATCCTAATAAAATGGATCATGTTTTCGGACTCGGGGAATCTTTGTTTAGAAAAGGCTCTGCTTTCTTGGATATGCTGGAAAATTGTAGAGAATATCTAAGATTGGAGAGATTATTTGATGATGGGCAGATAACCGATTCTGACTTTAAATTGATGGAAGATAAGTTCCAAAAAATCAAACATTTTGTAGAAGCTATAGGACCAGAAGAATGTAAAAGGATGGTGCTTGAAGTTAGAGAATATATTCTATTAGAGCAAATAAATGCAAAACAGCTAGAAAGATCATCTTCATACATTGTCCAAAATTATAGTTATTTGCTTAAAGCCTGCTCTTTATTAGAAAAAGCAACGAAGGCAATGATTATGTCGAATAAATCTTTTGATGACCAGACATATATTTATAGGCCATATTGATTAAGAGAAGATATTCATATATTTTGAATATCTTTTTTTTTGTAAATTTAAATTCTTTATGTTGGTAGTTTTTTATGTGACAAAATTATTATAAAAATTTTTTATTTTTTTTGGCAAAATTGGTTGACTATTTTTTGTAAACTGCATATAATAGTGCTAGCACTTAAACAATGAGAGTGCTAAAAAAGTCGAAAATTGAGGTCGTTATGCAGTTATCGGATAGAAAAAATCAAATTTTGTGCATGGCTATAGAAGAATATATTAAAGATTGTTCGCCTATTACTAGTGGCTTAGTGAAAGACAGATCAAACTTAAATTGTTCTACTGCTACTTTGCGAAATGAACTAAATGCGCTTGAAGCTATGGGGTATTTAAAACAACTTCATACTTCTGGAGGCAGAGTACCTACTGCTCAAGGATATAGATACTATGTAGAAAATCTTTTATCTTCAACTTCTGCTTCCAACAAAGAACTTGAAGAAGTTAAAAAAGTTATTTCTTCTCGAACTAGTTCTTTGACAGAGATTATTAGTTCTATTGCGAAAATTGTTGCTCATGCTACAAATTATCCGACAATTGTTGTAATGAATGGTATAGAAAATTTGGTGCTAGATGAATTTAAAATTATCCCACTTCTAGAACAAAAAGTAATGGTTTTGATAGGCACAAAATCAGGTTATATCTCTCAAACTATGGATCTTTCTGCCACTGCCAATGAATGTCAAGATGCTTCTAATTATTTAACCAAAAACTTTAAAGGTGAAACTGTTGGATTTATGATTGAAAACATTGATCAGTTGCAAGAAGGTATGCAGAATGAAATCAAGGCTTTTCAAAATGTAGTTGACACTTTGATTGGAGGACTTAAAAAGTTAAATCAAAAAAGGCTAATTGATGTTCACAGGGAAGGCAGTGCAAAACTAATCGAAAACAAAGATGTAGAGAGTGCAAAAAAAATATTGAATGTTTTAGATGATGAAAAACAACTTACTGATAAAGTTAGTGTCGAAGGGCAAGGCATTGAAGTTGAACTTGGAGACGAAGATAATGATTGTTCAATTATGAAAGCACCTATAACTGTTAATGGAAACCAACTTGCTTCTATTGGAGTAATTGGACCACAGCGAATGGATTATGCAGGCATTGCATCTGCTTTAAAAGTTGTGGTGGATAGCCTAAAAGACTTAAAAGGAGAATAAATGTCAAAGAAAGAAGAAGAAATTAAATGTCATTGCGCAGAAGAATGTGATTGTGAAAATTCCTGTGAATGTTCGGAAGAAAACAAATGCAACGAAAATTGCACTTGTCAAGGGAATGAAAAACACGAAAAAAAATGCAAATGTCAAAATGCTAATCATTCTCAACAGCATGAAGAAGATTGTGAATGTGAAGAATGTTCTTGTGGAGATGATGCTTCAAAAAAACATTCTTGCAAAGAAAGTGAAGAATACTTAATTTTGGCTAAACAAATTCAAGCCGACTTTGAAAACTTTAGGCGTCATGCCATTGAAGATATCAAGCAAGCTAAAATTGCAGGGCAGGCATCTGTAATTGAAGTGTTCTTGCCATGTTTGGATACCTTTAAAGAAGCTAAAAAGTCTATTCATGACTCTGAAATTCTGAAAGGAGTTGAAATGATTGAAAACAAAATCAATGATGCTCTTTCAAGTTTAGGAGTTGAAAAAATAGAATCTGTGGGAGAAAAATATAACCCACATGTCCACAATGTTATTGCCGTTTTAAATGTTGCGGATAAAGAAAATGACATAATTATTGATGAATATCAAGCTGGTTATGTCTTCAACGGCAAAGTAATTCGATATGCAAAAGTCATAGTCAATAAAAAGGAGGATTAAAATTATGGGAAAAATTATTGGAATTGACTTAGGAACAACAAATTCATGTGTGGCTGTAATGGAAGGTGGAAAACCAACTGTTATTGCTAATGCAGAAGGAGATAGAACAACTCCATCTGTTGTAGCTTATACCAAAGAAGGAGAAAGACTTGTTGGTAAAGTTGCTAAAAGACAAGCAATTGTTAATGCTGAAAACACAATTCAATCTATTAAAAGAGAAATGGGAACAAACTACAAAGCAAAACTTAATGGCAAAGAATATACACCTCAAGAAATCTCTGCAATGATTCTTTCAAAACTCAAGGCTGATGCTGAAAGTTATTTAGGAGGAACTGTTTCTCAAGCCGTTATTACAGTCCCTGCTTACTTCAATGATTCTCAAAGACAAGCAACTAAAGATGCTGGAAAAATTGCTGGGCTTGAAGTTTTAAGAATTATAAATGAGCCTACAGCAGCTGCTCTTGCTTATGGGCTTGATAAAGGTGAAAATTCAAATCAAAAAATCTTAGTTTACGACCTTGGCGGTGGAACTTTTGATGTGTCTATACTTGAAATTGGAGATGGTGTTTTTGAAGTTCTTTCTACTAATGGCAACACTCGTTTGGGTGGAGATGACTTTGATAATAGAATCATTGATCTATTAGTTGAAGAATTTAAGAAGACAAACAACATTGATTTGTCAACTGACAAACTTGCTATGCAAAGATTAAAGGAAGCTGCTGAAAAAGCTAAAATTGATTTGTCTGCAACTCCTAAAACAACTATTTCTTTACCTTTTATTTCTGCTGATGCTACTGGTCCTAAACATATGGAATATGAACTTACTAGAGCTAAGTTTGATGCTATAACTGAAGATTTGGTTAAAGAAACTATTGAATGTTCAAAGAGAGCTTTGGCTGATGCTAAACTTGACAAAAATCAAATTGATAAAGTTGTTTTAGTTGGTGGTTCTACTCGTATCCCTGCTGTTCAAGAAGCTGTTAAAAACTTTACAGGAAAAGAACCTTACAAGGGAATCAACCCAGATGAATGTGTCGCTGTTGGTGCTGCTATTCAGGCTGGCGTTCTTGGTGGAGAAGTTAAAGATGTTCTTCTTCTTGATGTTACTCCATTATCTTTGGGTATTGAAACTTTGGGCGGAGTATTTACTAAATTGATTGAAAGAAATACTACAATCCCTACAAAAAAATCACAAATTTTCTCTACTGCTGTTGATAATCAACCTGGAGTTGATATTCATGTTCTTCAAGGAGAAAGAGAATTTGCTGCTCAAAACAAAACTTTAGGTCGTTTCCAACTTAGCGATATTCCACCTGCACCTAGAGGTGTTCCTCAAATTGAAGTTACATTTGATATTGATGCAAATGGTATCGTTAAGGTTTCTGCTAAAGATTTAGGAACAAACAAAGAACAAAATATTACAATCACAGCTTCTTCAAATCTTAAAGAAGAAGATATTGAAAAAGCTATAAAAGAAGCTGAAGCTCATGCTGAAGAAGACAAAAAGAGAAAAGAGCTTGTTGAAACTAAAAATCAAGCAGATAACATGGTTTATGGTCTTGAAAAAATGCTTAAAGAAAATGGCGATAAACTTAACGAAGATGACAAGAAAAAACTTCAAGAAGCTATCGATAAAGCTAAAAAAGATTTTGAAAGCGATGATATTGAAGTTATCAAAAAAGCTCTTGATGAACTTACAGCAACTTCTAATGGTATAGTTTCTAAAATGTATCAAGGAGCAAATCCAAACGGTGCTGATCCTAATGGTAACGGCTCTAATGGTTCAAGTGATTCAGATCCTGAAGTAGTAGTTGATGATAATAAATAATTTAAAAGAAGTGATTGAGCATATTAACCCATAATGCTCAATTACTTTATCTTTTAAAGCTTTCAATTTAAAATATATCAAAATATTTAATTATCTAATTTATTACTTTTGATCTTATTTTATTTTTAAAAGAGAGAATTTTATGGCAAATAAAGATTATTATTCTATTCTTGGTGTTGATAAAAATGCGAGTGAAGATGAGATTAAATCTGCTTATCGTAGGCTCGCTAAAAAGTATCACCCAGATTTAAATAAAACTGAAGAAGCTGCAAACAAGTTTAAAGAAATTAATGAAGCTTATGAAGTGCTAGGAGATCCAAACAAGAGGGCTAATTATGACCAATTTGGCTCTGCTGAAGGCAATCCTTTTGGAGCTGGTGGAAGCAGTGGTGGCTTTGGCGATTTCTTTGGCGGCAATGGTGGGTTTTCCGATATCTTTTCGGATATCTTTTCTGCTTTTGGTGGAGGAGCTAGAACGGGTGGAAGAACTTTGCAAAAAGGTGAAGATATTGAAATAAGTATGAATTTAACCTTTGAAGAGGCTTGCTTTGGTGTTGAAAAAAATATTACTATTGGCAAAATTGAAAAATGTTCTCAATGTAATGGAACAGGGGCAAAAAATGGTAGAGAATTTACTACTTGTACAAATTGTCAGGGAACAGGTAGAGTTCGCTATCAACAAAACACGATGTTTGGAACAACTATAAGAGAAAGTGTTTGCCCAAAATGTGAAGGAACAGGAAAAATAGTAAAAGAAAAATGTGATGTTTGTTCTGGTAAAGGTTATAAAAGAGTGCAAAAAACTGTTAAAGTTAAGATACCTGCAGGAATTGATAATGGTCAAACTCTTCGTATGAGAGGAGAAGGCAACGCACCACTCAGAGATGGAATAAATGGTGATTTAAATATTCATATTTCGGTCGCTTCTCATAACATTTTAACTAGACGAGAAAATGATTTATTCTTGGATTTATATTTACCATTTACTACTATGCTGTTAGGTGGCAAAGTAGATGTTCCTACTTTAAATGGCAACTACTCTTTAAATATTCCTGAGTTAACACCTAGTGGAACGGTTATGCGTTTAAAAGGCAAAGGAGTGAAACTCTTAAATAAAGATAAATATGGTGATTTATTAGTTACTTTAAAAGCAGAATGTCCTAAATCTTTAAATAAGCAAACCAAAGAGATGCTACAAAATTTAGCAAATAATTATACCGAAAACGATTATGTTAAATATAGTAATTATTTGAAAAAAATGAAAAAATAAATTAAGCTTAAGCAATTATTGCTTAAGTTTTTTATTTATAAGGTGCTTTATTTAATTGATTTTAAGTGGCGAATATGTTAATATATTCATATAAAGGAGAGGAGAAATATGGCACTTTTAAAAAATATTGAATGGACTGATGATAGTAGTGATTTGTTGGTTTATAAATATCCTGTTTCAAAAAATCAAATTAACAGAGGTTCTGCCTTAACTGTTAGAGAAAGTCAGGTTGCTATTTTTGTTGATAAGGGACGACTTGCTGATGTCTTTTTGCCTGGGTATTATAAATTAGATACTGATAATTTACCTATTTTAACTAAATTATTATCATGGAAGTATGGATTTGAAACACCTTTTAAATCTGATATCTTTTTTGTAAGTACAAAACAATTTACAAATCAAAAATGGGGAACAGTTAATCCTATTATTGTTCGAGATAAAGATTATGGTGTTGTAAGAATTAGGGGATTTGGTAACTATTCTTTTAAGGTAGATGACGCCTATGTTTTTATGAAAAATCTTAGTGGAACAAATTCTTCTTACAAATCTTCAGAAATAACTGATTATCTTAGAAGCATTGTTTTGAGTGGGATTAGTGATGCCATTGGAGAAAGTAAAATTTCAGTTCTTGATATGGCAGGTAATCTACAAGATTTTTCAAAAACTGTAGAAGTTAAAGTAGGAGAAGAATTTAAAGAAATTGGTTTGAAATTAACTAATTTTGTTTTTGAGAACTTCTCTTTACCAGAAGAATTGGAAAAAGCTTTAGATAAAAATACTTCTCTTGGTATGTTGAGAGGAAATATTGATGTTTATACTCAAGTCGAAACTTTGGAAGCTATGAAAGAAGCTGCAAAAAATCCTGGTAATGCAGGTTCTACTATGGGAGCAGGTCTTGGTCTTGGAATGGGTATGGGCGTTGGTAATATTTTTGCTAACAATATGCAAAACATGGCTCAAATGCAAAAAAATCAAACATCCAAAAATAGAGTTTGTCCTAATTGTAATGCGACAATAGGTGCAAGAGCAAAATTTTGTCCTGAATGTGGACAAAGATTAGCAATAACTTGCCCTGATTGTGGAACGGAAATAAAACCGAATGCGAAATTTTGCCCTGAATGTGGTAGGAAACTTAAATGACCAAATCTAAAATTTACGAAAAAATTTATAATGAAAAAGATTTGAAGGTTGATGATTTTAAATGTGAAAACTGTGGTGGAGAAACAATTTTTGATGTAAAAGAGCAAAAATTAAAATGTCTTTATTGTGGAAGTTTGTTTGAGGTTAAAAATGATAAATTTGCACAAGAAAGAGAACTTCAAGAGTTGTTATCCAAAGGTGAGGTTTGGAAAGAAGCAGAGGTCTTTCAGTGCCAAAGTTGTGGAGTAAAAGAAATTATTCAAGCAGGAGAAGTTTCGTTAATTTGTCCTTTTTGTGGAACTAACAGCATTGTTAAAATTGATGAAATACCCGGGCTTAAGCCTCAGGGTATTGCTCCTTTTAAAATCACGAAAAAGCAAGCTTCTCTTTTGGCGATAAAATGGGCTAAGAAAAAACTTTATGCTCCTAATAAATTCAAAAAAAGTGTAAAGGCAGAAAATTTACATGGGTTCTATAATCCTGTTTTCACTTTTGATGCGAATGCGATTTCAAACTACCATGGGCAACTTGGGAAAAATTATGTAGTTACTTCATATCATAATGGTAAACCAATTACTGTAACTAAAGTTCGTTACTTTACCATTTCTGGAGAAAACAAGGCATTTTTTGATGATGTATTAATTCAAGCCTCTTCTGATATTAAAGCAGATATTTTAAAAAAATTAGAGCCTTTTCCGACTAGACAAGTTTTAGAATACAAACCTGAATATTTAAGGGGTTACAGTGCTTGTACTTACGATAAAGAAGGTGGCGCTTGCTGGACAGAATGTAAACAAAACATGGACAGAATTATTGAAAGCCAAATTTTAAACAGATATGATTATGATGTAAAAGTTGCTTTAAATATTAAAACGAAATTTTTTGGAGAAAAATATAAATACATTTTAGTTCCTGTTTATGCAGGGAATTATAAATATAAAAATAAATTATACAATTTCTTTGTTAATGGAGATAATGGTAAAATAGCAGGGAAAACACCAATAGCAAAATGGAAAGTTTTTGTTACCATTTTTGTGATTTTAGCTGTTATTGTTGGATTATTTTTTATATGTAAATAAAATGTTTTGAAAATTGTTTTAATTTTGATATAATTAAAATAATAAATTGATTTATAAATTATTTGGGAGGGGATAATGAGTAAAAATTTTATATATAAAATTTGTGGAGCAATGATTGTTTTTGTAGCAGTTTTATTTTGGTTACTAGCAGAAACTGTTCCTGAAACTTTCGGTGGATATTCGCTGGCGTGGGCAGGTGTAACTATTTGTGCTGGACTTGGATTAATTTTTCTTCTTAATGGCATTTTTCAAAAAAGTACTACGACTTTAAAGAAATTAAAAATATGGTTTGGAGTTGTATTATTAATTTCGGCTCTTTTATGTCTAATTTCTGCTATAGTTATTCCAGAAAATTTGGTTCTTCCAATTATTGCATTAATTGTTGCAGTAGGATTAAATATTTCCATCTTAGCTACAGGTGGCAAAAAATGGGATGAAGGAGATAACCATAAAAAAGGTTACAAAAATTATTACGAAAGACAAAAGGAAGAAAAAGATAAGGAGAGTGAACAAAAAAACGAACAATAAAGTTCGTTTTTTTAATTACCTGAAAATAAGTTTATAAGGCTTAAGATGGATACAACGGCAGTGGGACATCTTAAAATCCTAGAACCTAATGAAATTGAATTTTGAGTTAAGGTTAAAATATTTTCTCTTTCCTTATCTGAAAATCCACCTTCGTTACCAACAATAACAGCAATATTTTTAGCTTTTTCTAAATTTTTAATATTGAAAAAATTGTTTTTCTCTTCTTTTTCGTTTGCAAATATTATTATATCATATTGGTTTAATAATTTTATCATTTCGTTAAAGCTAATTAATTTTTCGCAAGCCATTAATTTTGAGCGCTCACATTGTTTACTTGCAGTTATAATTTGAAATTTTATTCTATTTAATTTTATTTCCTTGCTGTTTGAATATTCTGAATAAAAAAGTTGTAATTTTGAAACCCCTAGTTCAACAGATTTTGCAATTATTTCATCTAAATAATCTTTTTTAGGTAATGCTTGAAATAAGGTGATATTTTTATTAGGTAAAGATAAATTTTTTTTATAACTAATTATTTTTGCTTTACAAAAATTTTTTGCTATAGCATCTATTTCGCATAAATAATCAAAATCATCATCAACAATACAAATAATATTGTCGCCCTTTTTCATTCTTAAAACTTTAGTAAGATGAATAAATTCTTCATCTTTAATAACAATATCATTATTTATTTTTTCTCCAAAAAATCTTCTCATATTTAATTAATCCATTATTATAAATTTTAAATTTGTTGGTGTTCCCAACAGGACTCGAACCTGTGACTAGCCCTTAGGAGGGGCTTGTAATATCCACTTTACTATGGGAACATAGTTGGTCTGAAAAAAATAGGTTATTCTTTCATGAATATTAACATATTTTTTTTAAAAAATCAACAATTTATTTTATTGTTAAAAATTTAATTTTTTTAATATTTTAGTATTGACTTTTATTGCTTTTTAGATATAATTAAATCATAAGGAAGTATATTATGAAAAATAAAAAAGATAAGTTAAGTATTGTGCAGTTAAAAAATGGAGAATTTTGTTTTAAGGTTGGGAAAAATCAATTAATAAAAAAACAAGATATTCGTTTGGTAGGGCTTGCTAATGGGAATTGGGCTTATATTGATAAAGATGGCAATGTTCTTCAAGAGGTTGGGGTTGTTTTTGGTGAAAAAGAAGATAATGACAATGAAAAGTAATTTTATTCGATTTAGTAAATAAAAAGGCTAACTAAGTTAGTCTTTTTTTTGTTATTTATTTTTATTGATTAATTTATTTTGTTGCAATAATTAAATGCAGAAGTTGTTCTTATTTTTGGTATTGACATGACTTAGTTTATATGATAAAATACTATTGAGTGGAGGAAGGATATGAAAATACCAAGTGGGGTAAAGAGAATAGAAGATTTTCATGATGGCTGGGCTGTAGTTGAATTGGATGATGGACAAATGACCTATATGAATACAGAAGGCAAATTACAAAAAGGCAGATATAAAGATATTAAGTTTTACAATAAAGGCTTTGCACGCGTTCAATTGCAAAATGGTTATTGGACCTTTGTTGACAGTGAAGGCAAATTACAAGAAGGCATATATAGAGAGTTTTATGATTACCACAAAGGATTTGCACGCATTGAATTGCAAAATGGTTATTGGACCTTTGTTGACAGTGAAGGCAAATTACAAAAAGGTAGATATAGAAAGTTTTATGATTACAACGAAGGATTTGCACGCATTAAATTGCAAGATGGTTATTGGACCTTTATGGACATAAAAGGCAAATTGCAAGAAGGAAGATATGAATATGCATTGGATTATTCAGAAGGTTTTGCGAGCGTTCAATTAGAAGATGGTTCTTGGACATTTGTTGATAAAGAAGGAAAATTGCAAGAAGGAATATATAAATATGTATGGGATTATTCAGAAGGTTTTGCATGCGTTTACTTAACAAATGGTTTTTATACATTTGTTGACAAAGAAGGAAAATTGCAAGAAGGAAGATATGAAGATGCACAGAGTTATTCAGAAGGTTTTGCTGCTGTTCAATTAAAAGATGGTTCTTGGGCTTTTGTTGATAAAGAAGGCAAATTACAAGAAGGAAGATATAAAAGAGCATGGAGTTATTCAGAAGGTTTTGCTGTTGTTCAATTAAAAGATGGTTATTGGACCTTTATGGACATAGAAGGCAAATTGCAAGAAGGAAGGTATAAAGAAGCGCACTCTTATTCAAAAGGATTTGCATTGGTTCAATTGAAAGATGATTCTTTTACTTTTGTTGACAAAGAAGGTAAATTGCAAGAAGGCAGATATCAAGATGCAAGGAATTATTCAGAAGGCTTTGCACGCGTTCAATTGCAAGATAATTCTTGGACTTTTGTTGACAAAGAAGGTAAATTGCAAGAAGGTAGATACAGAAATGTTTATTTTTACAACGATGGAGTTGCTCGTGTTCAGTTTGAAGAGGACGGCCCTTATTATTATATAAACGAATATGGAGAGATAGATTTTAATTTAAAAAAATGGAAATCAGTTCTTGAAAAAGATCCTATGATGTTTAAGTTTATTCCTTTCCATAGGTTTGCTGATGAAAAATTTATGAAAGAAGTCAATGCTGTTATAAAACAAGTTTTAGTCAATTATGTCAAAGAAGCAGAAGATATTGATAGTGCATCTAGATATGTTCAAGATGTTATGAAGTTAATAAATGAAAAAACTGAAGTTGCAAAAGACAAAATTAATAGTTATGTTTTAGAAATTGAAAAATTGGCTGAAAAAGAAAAGAAAGAGAAAAAAGAATTGCTAAGTCAAATAGATAATTTCTTTAATGAAAAAACTTAAAAACTACAAATTTTATTTTATAGGAGTTAGTATGGCAGAAAAAGGCATTGAAGAAAAGAAAAAAGAATTGATATCTTTGATCGAAGCATTTTTTGATAAAAATTTTATAAAAGATATAAATGACAAAAATAAAAAGGCTAACTAAGTTAGTCTTTTTTTTGTTATTCATTTTTATTGATTAATTTATTTTATTTTGTTATAATGGCTAGGTGAAAATTTCAGTTTTAACTTTAGGGTGCAAGGTAAATAAATATGAAAGTGATGTGATTTCTCATGATCTTGAAAAAAATGGTCATGAGGTTTTTGATAATCTTGTCAAAGCAGATGTTTATATTATTAACACTTGTGCTGTAACTAGCGAGGCAGAGAAAAAATCAAGACAAATGATAGCAAAGTGCAAAAAGTTAAATCCTGATGCTAAAATCTTAGTTTGTGGTTGTGCTAGTCAAAATAATTTTAAACAATTTGAAGATAAAAATATAAATTTTGTTTCGGGCACAGCTAAAAAATTTGATTTAACAAATATAATTGAAAAAATTCACAATAATAAAATGACTTATACCAAAAATATTTCAGATTTACCTTTAAAGTATGAAGCAAGCAGTTTTGCTAAGCAAACTAGAACTAGAGCATACATAAAAATTCAAGATGGATGTAATAATTTTTGTTCTTATTGTATTATACCTTATTTAAGAGGTAGGAGCAGGTCAAGAGATTTAAATTCTATACTAGAAGAAGCAAAGGCCTTGCCAAATGAAATAAAAGAAATTGTATTGACAGGAATTAATGTTACAGATTATAAAATCAATAATGAAAAAGGTTTAATTATCCTTTTAGAAAAACTAGATAAGTTAGGGAAAAGGTTAAGGTTGTCATCAATGGAAGAAACTTTGGTTGATGAAGATTTTATCAAAAGATTGTCTTTACTCAAAAACTTTTGTCCTCATTTCCATTTATCATTGCAAAGTGGAAGCTTAGATGTTTTAAAAAAGATGAACAGACAATATACACCTGCTGAATTTTTAAATTCTGTAAAATTAATTAGAGAATATTTTCCTACTGCAGGCATTACGACAGATGTTATTGTTGGTTTTCCAACTGAAACAGATGAAAATTTTGAAGAAAGTTGTGATTTTATTAAAGATGTTGCTTTTTCGGGATTGCATATTTTTCAGTATTCAAAAAGAGAAGGAACAGTTGCTTCAAAATTAAAAGATTTAAGTGCTGATGTAAAAAAGCAAAGGTCAAAAGTTTTAGAAACTATAGATTTGCAATTAAGGGAAAACTTTATTAAAAACAACAAAACAGCAAAAGTTTTAATAGAAGAAAAGGTTGAAAATTTTTATGTAGGATATAGTGAAAATTACATTAAGTGTTACATTAAAGCTAACGATGACATTATAAATCAAGTTGTAAATGTAAAAATTGTTAAACCTTATATTGACGGAGCTGTGTGCGAATTAATTTAAAATAATTTGAGAAAAATTCTTGACTTTTTGTTTTGTTACAAATATAATAAAAAAGAACTTTATATTGAAAGGTGGTGAGAAGATTGACAACTGTTAAAGTAGGCGAGAACGAAAGTCTTGAAAGTGCTCTTAAAAGATTTAAGAGAAAATGCCAAAAAGATGGTATTATTGGCGATATCAGAAAAAAAGAAGCCTATGATAAGCCAAGCGTTGCTAAGAAAAAGAAACGCGAAGCAGCTAGAAAAAGAGCTAGAAAAAGAGGTTAATCGTTATATATTTATTTTTGATTGAAAAATCTTAAAAGGAGAAAAATAATGGCAAATATTATCGACCAAATCGAAAAAGAAAACATGAAAGAAAATGCCCCTGAATTTAATATCGGTGATACTGTTAAAGTTGGCGTTAAAATTAAAGAAGGCGATAAAGAAAGAATCCAAGGATTCGAAGGTGTTGTTATTGCTAGAAAAAATGGTGGTATCAGAGAAACTTTCACTGTTAGAAAAATTTCAAATGGTGTTGGCGTTGAAAGAACTTTCCCTATTCACTCTCCACTTGTTGCAAGTGTTGAAGTAGTAAGAAAAGCTCAACCTAGAAGAGCAAAACTTTACTACGTTAGAGAATTGACTGGTAAAGCTGCTAAAATTAAATCTGCTGACAACAAATAAAAATAATTAAAGTAAAATTACAACTTTTTAGTTGTAATTTTTTGTTTATTATTTATTTGGAAACAAATAGTTTTTGTGTTAATATTGACATATGAACATTTTAAAGTTATATCAAGATTTTTATAATGAAAATTCTAATTTTGAAAAAGCCAATTTTGATAAAAAATTAATCAGTTCAAATTTTGAAATAAGAGGAGTTAAAACTTCTGAAATAGAAAAATTTGTTAAATTTTTAATTTCAAATAATTTTGATGTATCGTCTTTGCCTACAAATTGTCATGAAGATATTTTAATTAAGGGGTTTGTTATAGGGAAAATAAAGGACAAAGATTTAAAAATATCTTTTATTAGACAAATACTTCCATACATTGATAATTGGGCAACTTGCGATATGATTGTTGCAAGACTAAAGAATATGAAAGAAGAAAAAGAATTTTTTGAAAGTTTGCTTTCAAGTGATAAACCTTTTTATATAAGATTTGGAATTGTTTGGCTAAAAAACAACTGTTTAAAAGATGATTTTGATGTGATTAAAAAAATTTTAACAATAAATAATCAAGATTATTATGTTAAAATGGCTCAGTCTTGGGCAATTGCAGATGCATTTGTGATTGACTTTGATAAAACTTTAAAAGTATTAGAAAAAATAAATGATGATTTTATTTTTAAAAAATCTATTTCTAAAGCTTGCGAGTCATTTAGGTTAAATAATAATCAAAAGAAAATTTTAAAAGCATTAAAAGGGGAAAAAGAGAAAAAATGTTAGCAAAAGTTGTTAGCTTTGGTTTAAAAGGCATTGATGGATTTAAAATTGATATTGAAGCAGATGTTTCCAATGGGCTTCCTCATTTTGAAATAGTCGGTATGGCTGACACTGCAATTAAAGAATCAAAAGAAAGAGTTCGCTCAGCTATTAGAAATAGTGCTTTAGAATATCCCGTTAAAAGAATTATTGTCAATCTTGCACCAGCAGATATGAAAAAGGAAGGGGCTTTATATGATTTAGGCATTGCTATAGCTATTTTGTCTTGCAATGAAGAAAATGGTATTAAAAACGAAAAAGATTTTGCTTTTTTAGGAGAACTTTCTTTTGATGGTTCGGTGAAAAAAATAAAAGGTCTTTTACCTATTTTAATTTCTGCTCGTAATTTAGGATATAAAAAGTTTATTGTGCCTTATGAAAATATAGTTGAAGCTAGTTTTATTGATGGAATTGAAGTGTATGGTGTCCATTCTTTGATTGAAACGGTAGAGTTTTTAAAAGGAGAAAAAGAGCTAGCGCCTGTAAAATCGTGTAAATTTGAAAATTTGTCTTCAAGTACAACTTATCCCTTAGATTTTTCTCATGTTAAAGGGCAAAAAATGGCAAAAAGAGCTCTTGAAATAGCGGCTGCAGGTGGACACAATTTGCTTATGATTGGTCCTCCCGGAAGTGGGAAAAGTATGCTTGCTAAATGTTTCCCAACTATTTTGCCTAATTTGACTTTTGAAGAAGCTTTAGAAGTTACAAAAATTCACTCAATAGCTGGTGAACTTGATTTAAAGCAAGGGATAGTTTGCAATCGACCTTTTAGAAGTCCACATCATACTGCTAGCACTGTTAGTTTGACAGGTGGTGGAACGAATAGTAAACCAGGAGAAATTTCTCTTGCTCACAACGGAGTGCTATTCTTAGATGAATTCCCTGAGTATTCTAGGCATACTATTGAAACTTTAAGACAACCTTTAGAAGATGGTGTGATTACAGTGGCTCGTTCTAATGCTACTATTACATATCCTGCTAATTTTACTTTAATTGCTTCTATGAATCCTTGCCCTTGTGGAAATTATGGGTCTAAAGACAAAGAATGTAAATGTTCGCCTTCACAAATAAACAAATATCTTTCTAAACTTTCTGGACCTATCATGGATAGAATTGATATTCATATTGAAGTTGAAAATGTAACTTACGACCAATTAAAAAGCGAAGGTGAAGAAGAATGTTCGGTTAGCATTAAAGCAAGAGTTGATGAAGCTAGAGAGATTCAACTTAAACGCTTTGCAAAAGATAAAAACTATTCAAACGCACAAATGACTTCTGTGCAAACAAAAAAATATTGTAAATTAGATCAAATTGGAGAACAACTTTTAAAAAATGCTTTTGAAAAACTTAAACTTTCTGCAAGAGCGCACGATAGAATTTTGAGAGTTGCTCGAACAATTGCTGATCTAGAAAGAGAAGAAAACATTTTAGCTAAACATATTGCAGAAGCTATAAGTTATCGAACTTTAGATAGAAAATATTTTTAACGCCACGAACATGGCGTTTTTTTACTAATCTAAATTTGCTTTTATAATTTTGATATTTATAAAAACTATGCTATAATCTTTGAGGTATGAACGAAAAAAGAATGTTTATTTTTTATTTATCTCAATTTGATTTGCCAGCAAGCAAAGTTGAGATGATTATTGATAAAATGGAAGGGAACTACACTTTTTCAAATTTTTGTCGCTTAAAATTTGATTTTATATCTTCTCAACTTCGAAGTAAAATGTTAGAGCTTGCTGATGAAAGATTTGTAAAAGCTTATATTGAAAATTTAGAAACTTTGGGTATAAATTTAATTTGTAAATTGGATAGAGAATTTCCAAAAAAATTGTTGGGTATTGAAGATTGTCCTTTTTTTCTATTTTATAAAGGAGATTTGTCTTTATTAAATATGCCTTCTATTGCTATTGTAGGAACAAGAATGCCTACGAGTTATGGAAGAATGGTTACTGAAAAATTTGCGGGTGTTCTTGCAAAAAACAATGTTGCAATTATTTCTGGTCTAGCTTATGGAGTTGATACCATTGCTCACAGACAAAGTTTAGAAGTGGGCGGAAAAACGGTTGCTGTTCTTGGCTGTGGAATAAACAATATTTATCCTTCTTACCACCGTGATTTAGCAAATACTATTGCTCAAAAAGGATTATTACTTTCTGAGTATTGTCCATCTACTAAAGCAACTAGATATTCTTTTCCTGCCCGTAATAGAATTATCGCAGGGCTTAGCGATGGAGTTTTAATCACTGAAGCTGGTATTAAGAGTGGAACTTTATACACTAGAGATTTTGCGCTTGATTTTGGAAAAGATGTTTTTGCAGTGCCTGGAAATATTAACAATGAAAAAAGTATGTTGCCAAATGAAATTATTTGCACTGGTCAAGGAATGGGGGTTACATCTCCTGAACAAATTTTACAGGCATTAAAAATTGATGTGAAAGAAAACAAATCGGTCAATACTATTCAATTATCTTTTGAAGAAGATTTGATTTGCAAAGCTTTGCAATCGTCCCCACAAAAGATTGAAGACTTGACAATTAAAACAGGTCTACCTATAAATAATTTGAATAGTTATTTGACAATACTTGAAATTCGTGGAATAATAACAAGGATGTTAGGCGGGGAATACTGCCTTAAATAATGGAGGGAATTTTGAAACTAGTTGTTATTGAATCACCTTTTAAAAGAGAAGCTTTAAAAAAATATCTTGGCAATGGATATGAGGTTTTTGCTACTAAAGGCCATATCCGTGATTTACCTACTAAAGCTTTTGCCATTGATATTAAAAATAATTTTGAGCCTAAGTATGAGATTGTGCCTGATAAAAAAGCCTTAATTGATGAATTAAAAAAGAAAGCTAGTCAGTCAGATGAAGTTTTAATCGCAACTGACCCAGATAGAGAAGGAGAAGCTATTTCATGGCATGTTGCTAATATTTTAGGGTTCAATCCAGAAAAAAAATGCCGTATAGAATTTAATGAAATCTCTAAAAAAGCTGTAACAAGTGCTTTGGAAAAACCTAGAAAAATTGATTTGAATTTGGTTGATGCTCAACAAGCTAGGCGCGTTCTTGATAGAATCGTTGGTTATAAGTTATCACCTGTTTTATGTAAAAAAATTGCTCCTAAACTTAGCGCTGGAAGAGTTCAATCAGTAGCACTTAAACTTGTCGTGGACCGTGAAAGAGAAATCGAAGCTTTTGTTCCTGAAGAATATTGGAATGTTTTTGCCATATTGCAAAAGGGAGAAAATTTGATTAAATCTTCACTTGCTACTAAAAAAGGTAAAAAATTTGTTCCAAAAAGCAAGGAAGAAGTTGATAAATTAATTTCAGATATTTCTGGTAAAGATTTTGTTATAACTAATATTAAAAAATCAAAGACAAAATCACATGCTCCAGCTCCTTTTACAACTTCTACTATGCAACAAGACGCCTTAAATAAACTTGGCATGACACTTACTAGAACAACTTCAGCTGCTCAACAACTTTATGAAGGAGTTGAAGTTAAGGGAGAAGGTAAAATAGCTCTTATCACTTACATAAGAACAGACTCCGTTCGTGTTTCTACAGATGCACAAAAGGCTTGCCTAGAATTTATTGAAAATAAATTTGGTAAAGAATTTGTCCCTGACAAACCAAATATATATCACACTAAAGATAATGCACAAGATGCGCACGAAGCGATTAGACCTATTACTATGGATATAACACCTGAAATGGTAAAAGAAACTTTATCTGCCGATAATTATAAATTATATAAACTTATTTACGAAAGATTTTTGGCTAGTCAAATGACTGAAGCACAATACGCAAATGTTGCTGTTAATTTTGATTGTGAAGGATATGGCTTTAAAGTAAACGGTAAAACAATGGAATTTCCTGGTTTTACCAGAGTTTATAAAGAATATGTCGAAGAAGACAAAAAAGAGGGCTTTGATGGTAAACTGCCTAAGTTAGAAGAAGGGGAAGTGTTGCCTTGTAAAGAAATTAAACCTGAACAAAAATTTACAAAACCACCTGCTAGATATACAGAAGCCACTTTAGTTAAAGCCATGGAAGAAAAAGGGATTGGTCGTCCTGCTACTTATGCTGCTACCATTACAATTCTTTCTTCTAGAAAATATACTCAAAAAGAAGGCAAATATCTCTATCCGACAGAGCTTGGGAGAAAAATTACTGCTTATCTTGAAAAGTTCTTTAGTGGTGTTATAAATGTAAAATTTACTGCACACATGGAACAAAGATTAGATGATATTGCTTCTAAGGGTGAAGATTGGCACAGTGTGGTTTCTAGTTTCTATAATGGATTTGCTTCATTGTTGCAAAAAGCAGATGCTTCGGCTTTGACTATGAAAGAGCCTCCACAAGAAACAGATATAGTTTGTGATAAATGTGGACACAAAATGCTTATAAGAGAAGGAAAATTTGGTAAATTTTTAGCTTGCTCAAATTTCCCTAAGTGTAGAAATACCAAACCTTTAGAAAATGAGGTTAAAAAAGTAGGGCTTTGTCCAGAATGTGGGGCAGAAATGGTAGAGCGAAAAAGCAAAAAAGGTAAGATTTTTTATTCTTGCTCTAGATATCCAGATTGCAAATTTATGAGTTGGGATATCACAACAGGTAAAAAATGCCCTAATTGTAAAAGTCCATTGATTAAAAAAGGGAAAATAGTAAAATGTAGTAATCATGAATGTGATTACAAGGAGAATAATGAAATTTAAAAGCAGTGTTGTAAATATTATTGGTTGTGGTTATGCAGGGAGCGAATGTGCACTCTCTTTGGCTGATCGTGGAGTTAAAGTTCATGTCTTTGACCATAAAAAAGCGGAAGCTAATTCATCTACAAATCTAAACTACAACGATTTTATTTATAAAAAGCCATTTGCTAAAGAATTATTAAGAGAAGAATTGTCAATTTTAGATAGCAATATACTTAAACTAGAAAAAGAAATTTCTTGTGATAGCGAAAGAATAAATGATAAAGTTTTAATTGAAAAAGCAAAAGAAAAAGTTATTAATCACCCAAACATTCAATATTTTAATTTAAATGTAAAAGAAATAAATTACGATGAAATTACTGTTATTGCCACTGGGGCACAAACTGATAAAGATTTATTTAATCACTTAATTGAAATTTTTGGTGCAAGGAAATGTTTTGATTGCTTTCCTGTATTTCCTTTGATAAAGCAAATTGATTTTTCAAAGTTATGCAAAAAAGGAGAAAATTATTTTTTACCTTTATCCTATAAGCAATATATTGATTTAATTAATTTAATTGTGTTAAAACTTAACTGCGAAATAATTGCCAAAGGGGAAAAAGTTGAACAAGGCACAATAGAATCAATGGTTCTAAAAGAAAAAGATTGTTTAAAAAATGAATATTTAAATCCTGTTTATATTGATAATTGTGAAAAACCTTATGCTGTTGTGAAACTTGAAAAAGTTGGAGATTGTTTTAGTATTGATGGCTTTGCTTCTTCTTTATCGATTGAATCACAACTTGCCATTATACATTCCTTGCCAGGACTAGGAAATGCTATTTTGATCCAAAAAGGGCAAGCTACTCAAAATTGTTATATTAATGCTCCTTACATGATTAATCAATATTGCCAAAGCGAAAAAATGCCTAATTTGTTTTTTGCAGGAAATATTGCTGGAGTGTTTGGTAAAACTGAGAGTATTGCGTGTGGGCTATATGTGGCTAACAATATTATGGCTTATAAAAATGATAAAGAGTTTGTAAAATTGCCAAAAGATACTTGCATTGGCTCTATGATGCAAAAAATTATAAAAACTAACAATTTTAACTATTCAAAATTTAATCCGATTTTTGCTGATTATGATATAATAGGTATAGATAAAAACATTAAATCTGTTGAAGAAATGAAAAATTTTCTCAAAGAAAGGTCAAAAAGGCTTTTAGAAAAATACAAGGAGGAATTAAAAAATGGAAAGCTTATTTAGAGGGACTACAATTTGTGGAGTAAAAAGAGATGGCAAAATCGCTATCGCTGGTGATGGTCAAGTTACTTTATCAGAAAGCGTTATTTTTAAATCAAATGCTCACAAGGTTAGAAGAATTTACAACGATCAAGTCGCTGTAGGGTTTGCAGGAAGTGTTGCTGATGCTTTTTCGCTTTGTGAAAGATTTGAAAATATGCTTAACAAATTTTCAGGAAACTTGATGAGAAGTGCTGTAGAGCTTGCTGGGACTTGGAGAGAAGACAAAGTTTCTAGGCAACTTAATGCAATGATGATTGTTGCAAATAAGGATACTTTGCTTATTGTCAGCGGAACAGGAGAAGTAATTGAACCAGATGACAATGTTTGTGCTATTGGTTCTGGTGGTAATTATGCTCTTGCTGCAGCTAAAGCATTAATTCAAAATACTGATATGTCCGCAAAAGAAATAGCTAAAAAAGCACTAGAAATCGCTGGGCAAATTTGCGTATTTACAAATGATCATATAACAGTTGAGGAGGTTTAAAATGGATTTGACACCAAGAGAAGTCGTTGAAGAGCTTGACAAATATATTGTAGGACAACCTAAAGCTAAGAGAGCTGTTGCCATTGCACTGCGAAATAGATATAGAAGAAGCAAGTTGCCAAAAGAAATGAGAGAAGAAATTACTCCTAAAAATATTATCATGAGAGGTCCAACTGGGGTTGGTAAAACTGAGATTGCTCGCAGGCTTGCCAAACTTGTGAATGCTCCTTTTATTAAAATTGAAGCCACAAAATATACAGAAGTGGGTTATGTTGGTCGTGATGTCGAAAGCATGATTCGTGATTTGGTAGAAGTTGCTGTTAGGCTTGTTAAAGATGAACAAACACACATTATGGAAGCAAAGGTTAGACCAATGGTGGAGGCTAGGCTTGTAGATGCAATTTGTGACACTCGTAGAGCCCAAAATCTTCAAGTAGATAAAACAGATGTTCAAAAAGCTCTTGAAGAAGGAAAATTAGAACAAGAACAAATTGAAATAGTTGTCAAAGAAGAACAAAAACCTATGATTGCTGTTGGTGGTCCTGAAATTACACTTGGCTCTATGTTTGATGGACTTTTGCCTCAAAAAAGAAAGAAAAAGCATATGCCTGTTTCTAGAGCTCGTGAAATCTTGACTGCAGAAGAAACTGACAAAATTATAGACAAAGAAAATGTTTATGCAGAAGCTATAAGAAGAACAGAAGAAGAAGGAATCATTTTTATTGATGAAATAGACAAAATTATCGGAAAAGCCGGTGGAAGCAACAATCAAGATGTTTCTAGGGAAGGGGTGCAAAGAGATATTTTGCCTATAGTTGAAGGCAGCACTGTTGCAACAAAATATGGAAATGTTAAAACAGACTTTATTTTGTTCATTGCTTCTGGTGCGTTCCATGTGTCTAAGATTGAAGATATGATCCCAGAACTTCAAGGACGATTCCCAATTCGTGTTGACCTTGATAATTTGACAAAAGAAGATTTCAAAAAAATTCTTTCTGAACCTAAAAATTCTATTACAAAACAATATGCTAGCATTTTGAAGGTAGATAACATTGACCTTGAATTTACAGAAGATGCACTCGATGAAATGGCTGAAATGGCTTTTGCTGAAAATGAAACTAGCGAAAACATTGGGGCTAGAAGACTTCATACCATTATGGAAAGTTTACTTGAAGATATTTCATTTAATGCCTCTGGAGATCATCCTCTTTTAAAAGTTAAAATTGATAGAAAATATGTTCAAAATGCTTTTAAAGAAACTAAAAAGAAATTTGATTTGAAGAAATATATTTTATAAGGATTTTGAATGGATAAATCAAGAACAGAAATTTTAGTTGGAAAAGATAATTTAGAAAAATTTGCAAACAAAAATATTGCAATAATAGGTGTTGGAGGAGTTGGAGGGCAAGTGGCAATAACGCTTGCTCGATGTGGCATTGAAAATTTAACAATTATTGATTTTGACAAAGTGGATTCCTCAAATATAAATAGACAAGTTGTTGCATGGCAAACAACCATAGGTAAAAATAAAGTTGATGTTTTAAAAGAAATGATTTTAGCGATCAATCCTAACGCAAAAGTTTCGGCGATTTGTGAAAGAATAAATAAAGATAATCTTTCCAAGTTAATAAGTAAAAACTTTGATATTGTTGTTGATGCTATTGATAGTGTGCAAGATAAAATTGAACTTATATGTTATTGCAAAGAAAATAATATTAATATTATTTCTGCTATGGGTGCTGGAAACAGAATAGATTTGCCAAGTTTTAATGTTATGGATATTTATAAAACTCATGATGATGGACTTGCTAAAGTGATGAGAAAGAAACTTCGAGAAAGAAATATTCAAAATTTAGAAGTTGTTTGTTCAGTGTCAAAACCTATTGTTACAAGCGGTGTTGTTGGAAGTATTGCTTACTATCCTGCTATGTGTGGGTTAGTAATATGTGCATACATTATAAATAAAATAATAAAGGAGGAAATATGAAAATTATTAATCAAAAAGATTTTGAAAATGAAATAAAAGAAGGAGTTGTTCTTGTAGATTTTTTTGCGACTTGGTGTGGGCCATGCAGAATGATGGGGGCAATATTAGAAGAAGTTGATAAAGAAATTGAAGGCAAGGCCAAAATTGTTAAAATTGATGTTGACCAAAATCAAGACTTAGCAAGAAGATTTGGGGTGATGTCAATACCAACTCTTATTCTTTTTAAAAATGGTCAAATGGTTCAAAAGAGTGTAGGGGTTATGCAAAAAAATCAATGTGTTGATTTAATAAAAAAATCACTTTAATCGTAAAATAAAAGCTATCAAAAGATGATAGCTTTTTTATTTTAATATCAAAATTGATATGTAAATTTTATTTATTTATTACAAAATTTTATAAGAATGTTTTTTGGGTATTGACTTTATTTAGCAATAGTGTTAAAATTAAATTACTTAAGAGGTGTTTTATGGGAAGAAAAGTTTATTTAGATAATGCTGCTACTACTTTTGTTTCGGGAGAAGTTTTAGCTGAAATGTTACCTTGCTTTAATGCTATTTATGGTAATAGCAACTCTTTACATAGCTATGGTAGAGATGCTAGTTCAATTGTTGATAGGGCTAGGGATAGAATAGCTCATGCTATCAATGCACAAAAATCCAATGAAATTTATTTCACTTCTGGCGGAACAGAAGCTGATAACTGGGCTATAAAAGGCATTGCTCATGCTTATGCTTCAAAAGGAAAGCATATAATCACATCTGCAATTGAGCATCATGCTGTTTTAGACAGTTGCAAACAACTCGAAAAAGAAGGATTTGAAGTAACTTATTTGCCTGTAGATAAAACAGGTCTTGTAAATTTGGCAGATGTTATCCATGCTATCAGAAAAGACACAACATTAATTTCAATCATGGCTGTTAATAATGAGGTCGGAACTATTCAAAATATTAAAGCTATTGCAAAAACTGCTCATGATTACAATATTATTTTTCATACTGATGCTGTCCAAGCTGTTGGAGCTTTTAAAATTGATGTTCAAGATATGGAAATTGATGCATTAAGCATGTCAGCTCATAAAATTTATGGACCAAAAGGAATTGGTGCGTTATATGTTAGAAATGGTGTGTTGATTGAAAATCTTATTGATGGTGGAAATCAAGAAAGAGGCAAAAGAGGTGGAACTTTAAATGTTCCTGCAATCGCTGGGCTTGGCAAAGCTGTAGAAATTGCTTGCCGTGATATCTCTATTAATCAACAAAAATTAAAGGCTATTAGAGATTATTTTATCAAAAGTGTTAATAGCAAAATTGATTATGTGCAAATTAATGGACACCCTTATCAAAAAATCAACGGAACTGTAAACATGACTTTTGAAATGGCTGAAGCTGAATCTCTTTTGATGTTACTTGATTTAGATGGTATTGCTGTTTCTACTACTTCTGCTTGTATGAGTAATGCCTTAGAGCCTTCTCATGTTTTAAAAGCTATGGGCTTAAGCGATGAACTTGCACAAAGCGCTGTTCGTTTCTCGTTTGGTAAAAACATTTCAAAGAGTGATATTGATTATGTTGTAGAAATGCTCGCTAAAAATGTCGCGAAACTCAGATCTATATCAGCAATTACTAAAGCAGGGAGGAAATAATTATGTATAATAAAGTTGTAATGTCAAAATTTTTAAAACCTGAAAATGCTGGATCTTTGCGTGGGGCTAATGCTGTTGGCAAAGCTGGTAATTCTAATTGTGGGGATATAATTAAGATTTATTTACTTGTTGATGAAGAAGGCATTATCGAAGAAGCTAAATTCAAAACTTTTGGCTGTCCTGCAGCGATTGCTTGTTCAGATGTTGCTTGCGATTTAGTTCGTGGTTTGCAAATTGATGAAGCACTAGATGTTTCTAGCAAAGAAATCTTTGATGAACTTGGTGGACTTGAAAATAACAGAGTTTATTGTTCAGTTCTTGCTGAAGATGCAATAAAACTTGCAGTCGAAAATTACTATAAGAAAAAATCTAAGTAGAGTGAAAATATGGATGATATGACAAGAATTTTGCTCAAAAGAGCAAAAAAATCAATTACAAATGACAAAATGTCTTATTTAGTTAATTTGATTACTTCAAATGATGAAGATCTGTTTGTATATGTAGATATAGAGTTTGCACTTGAAATCATTGAAATGCTTAATGAAGGGAAAACTAGTCTAGAGATTAAAGAAACACTAAAAAACAATCTTTTTAGATATTTTAATGACAAAAAAATTAGCAACGAAAAAGAACGCTGGATGAATGGTTTTGCAGAAAGAGTTCTTAGTATTGCCGAAAAATTGTATGGGTATTCTTATGAAATTGATAAAATAAGAGAAGAATTTTTCCATTATTCTTTAGAATATATAAAAAAATAAAATCGTCGAAAATTGACGATTTTTTTGATGTAAATTGTATAAAAAGTTTGTTTTTGCAGATAACTATGATAGAGAGGAGGGATTATGAAAGAATTTATGGCACTTCTCGGATTTGGAACTGGTATGGTTGTAGGTGTTATGCTTTACAAACATTCTCAAGACTTTAAAAAAAGTGTTGATATGGGTGAAAAGAAAATGATGAAATCTGCCAAAGATTTAGAAGAAAAAGCTGAAGACAAAATGGACCAAGCTGAGAAAAAAATAAAAACTTCGATGCGAAAACTTAAACAAAAAGCAAAAAAAATAAAAAACGAAATGCAAAATTAAATCAAATAAGCGAGGGGTTAACCTCGCTTTTATTTTCATGTCAAGCACTTGCTTTGATAATAACAAACCAACTGCCTCAATAATACCTTGCTCCACCAAAGCTACCTTATGGCACATCAAAGTGTCCTCTTAATGATGCTTCCGTCAGGACCTGACATGGTTCGAAGATTTTGATTGCATAAGACCTTAATTTCACCACAAAATATTATTAAACATTTTTGACTTGTTAAAACCGAGGCAAGCGTTCAATCCCACTATAGCGGATTGTGGGTTACAGAGCACCGCTAACTCTCCATCTAGCTTGACTTTCTCATTCTATCATATTCTTTATTTTTTTTCAATGTTTTTTTACCTTTTTAGAATATATTTAACATTTTTTTTGACTTTTTTTGACTTTTTTTGACTTTTCTTTTGTTTAATTTTGTTATTATGTTATAATTTTATTAGTTTTTAAGAGGTTTTATGGATAAAATTGTTAAAAGTAATGCACAAAGATTTTTAGAAGCATTTAATAATATTGATTATTTTATTAAAACTCGATATGATTTTAATAGAGCTATGGGTTTTTCTGAGCTTATTAGAAAATCTGTCGTTTTAAATTATACAATAAGAAAGTATGAAAATGATTTGATTGACTATGGAAGGTTGAGAAATGCAATTATCCATAACAACAATGAAGATATCGTTATTGCTGAACCTCATATTTCTGTTGTTGAAAATATTGAACACATTGAAAAGTTATTAACTACTCCTCCTAAAGCTCTGGACACGGTCGCTAGAAGAGATGTTTTAACTATTTCTGCTGACAAATGTATGCGAGATGTTATAAAAGCTATTGCTAGTTCTGGTTATTCAAATCTTCCTGTATATAAAGGGAGTGAGTTAGTTGGGGTTGCAAACGGTCAAAAAATTTTAAGTAGTTTGGGGCAATATATGATCACTGGAGGTAAAGTTGATACTTTTATGTCTAGTGTTAAAATTGAAGATATGCTTTCTAAATTGGAAAATAGTAATTATTATTTTGTTGCTCCAGCTAATTATACTATTGAAGAATGCTTAAATGAGTTTAATAAAAATCATAAATTGTTAGCTATTTTGTTTACTAAATCTGGAGAAAGAAATCAGCTACCTTTAGGAATTATGACAGGTGCCGATGTCTTAAGGGCAAACAAATTGCTAGAAAGTTATTAATTATATTGTCAAGCTTTTATTTTTGCTTGACAATTTTTGTATTTTGTGTTTTAATTATCTCGTTATTAAAATGCGTCGATAAAAGACAACACCTTTTATTTTTCTTGATTAAGAGAGTTTCTGGTTGGTGTAAAGAAATATAAGATTTTAAAAGGTTATCACTTTTGGAGCTACAATTTTGAAAGGCTTGGCTGAGTAAATTTTGTCGGGACTTCCCGTAACAGAAGGGGTGGGTGTTTGCCTGCTATAAAGTTGACAAGTGGTTATAATGCCTTTAAGGCTCTTGTGGCTTTAAGGCTTTTTTATTGCGCATAATTTGGAGGGTTTATGTATAGTAAAGTTGAAAGCAAATTAGATTTTGTTGCAAACGAGAAAAAAGTTTCTCAATTTTGGAAAGAAAATAATATTGTAAAAAAGGCTCTTACTCAAAATGCAAACTCAGACAAATATTTTGTCTTGCATGATGGACCACCTACAGCTAATGGAAAGCCTCACATTGGGCATGTTTTAACTAGAGCAATGAAAGATGTTATTCCAAGATTTAAAGCAATGAAAGGATATTACATTTTCCGTAAAGCTGGTTGGGATACGCACGGTCTTCCTGTTGAAGTTGAAGTAGAAAAAACTTTGGGCTTTAATGGGAAAAAAGACATTGAAAAATTCGGTGTCGATAAATTTATTGAATTATGTAAAAATTCGGTTTGGCAATACAAATCTATGTGGGAAGATTTGACTGATAAAATTGCTTACTGGGTTGACATGGAAAATCCTTATATTACTTATCAAAATTCCTATATTGAAAGTATTTTTTGGGCATTAAAACAAATGCACGAAAAAGGACTTATCTATAAAGGACATAAAGTTGTTCCTTATTGTCCTAGATGTGGGACTTCACTTTCTAAAGCAGAGCTTGAAAATGGTGATAACTACAAAGTTTTAAAAGAAAATTCCGTGTTTGTTAAGTTTAAGTCTTTAGAAGAAGATAACACTTATTTTCTTGTTTGGACAACAACTCCTTGGACTTTGCCTTCAAATGTTGCTCTTTGTATGAATCCTAACGAAATTTATGCCAAAGTGGAAAGCAATGGCAAAAATTATATCATGCTTGAAAAACTTTTGCCTACTTTATTTGAAGAAGATTCTTATAAAGTTGTTTACAAAAAGAAAGGTAAAGATTTTGAATATCACAAATATCAACCTTTATTTGATTATGTAAAAGATAAAGTTAAAACTGGATACTTTGTAACTGTAGATGATTATGTAACTACTGAAGATGGAACAGGTATTGTTCATATTGCTCCTGCTTTTGGAGAAGATGATGCACAGGTTGGTAAAAAATATGGCTTAGATTTTATCCAACTTGTTGATAAATATGGGCAAATGAGTCAAGAAACCGATTTTGCAGGCATGTTTGTTAAAGATTCAGATAAGTTGGTTATAGAAAAATTAAGCAGTGAAGATAAACTTTTCAAAGTTTTGCCTTTTGAACACTCTTATCCACATTGTTGGAGATGCAAAAGTCCTCTTTTGTATTACGCTCAAGATGCTTGGTTTGTTAAAACGACGGCGATTAAAGAACAACTTGTTCAAAATAATCAATTAATTAATTGGATTCCTGACCACATTAAAAATGGAAGAATGGGAAATTTCCTTGCTAACAATATCGACTGGAATATTTCTAGAAATCGTTTCTGGGGAACACCTTTACCTTTCTGGGTTTGTGATGAAGGACACATTCATGTGATTGGTTCAGTGCAAGAATTAAGAGAGTTGACTGGAGTAAAAGGTGATATAGACTTGCACAAGCCAACTTTAGATAAATTGACATTTGCTTGTCCAATTTGTGGCAAAACTATGCATAGAACTCCTGAAGTTATGGATTGCTGGTTTGATAGTGGTGCAATGCCTTTTGCTCAATATCATTATCCTTTTGAAAACAAAGAAATTTTTGAAAAAGCCTTTGTTGCTGACTATATTAGTGAAGCTATTGACCAAACTAGAGGTTGGTTCTACACATTACTCACTGTAAATACTGCTGTTTTTGGAAAAACTCCGTATAAAGCTTGCAATGTTTTGGGACTTGTTTTAGACAAACACGGCTTAAAAATGAGTAAAAGTTTAAAAAATGGTGTTGATCCTTGGGATGTTCTTAATAAATATGGAGCAGATGGCGTGAGATGGTATTTCTTCTCAAGTTGTAATCCTGCTCAAGGGTTGCCATTCATTGAAGAAAATTTGGTTGACTTGCAAAGAAAGTTTATGGGAACTTTGTGGAATGTTTACTATTTCTATGTTCTTTATGCAGAAATTGATAAAATCAATCCGACTAAATTTAATCTAGAAGATTGCAAATTGTCTTTCTTAGACAAATGGTTATTATCCGATTTTAATGCTTTAATTAAGATTGTCGATAGTTGTTTAGAAAAATACGATATGCAAACACCTGCGAGAGAAATAAGTGCTTTTGTTGATAAATTGTCTAATTGGTATATTCGTCGTTCGAGAGAAAGATTCTGGGGAAGCGAAGAAAGTGAAGATAAGATTGCAGCTTATAAAACTTTATACGAAGTATTGGTAGGTCTAAGCAAGGTTATTGCTCCTTTTGTCCCTTATTTAGCTGAAGAAATTTATCAAAATCTTGTTTGCAATTTGGATAAAAATGCTCCTGAAAGTGTCCATTTCTGTTCTTTCCCTGTTGCAAATGAAAAAATGATTGACCAATCTTTAAATGAAGGTATGGATCAAGTTTTGGAAATTGTAGAAAATGGAAGAATTTGCAGAAACACAAGTGGAGTAAAAAATCGTCAACCACTTTCAAAAGTTATCATTTGTGCAACTGAAAATATATCTATTAATGAAGAACTTAAAGATTTAATTAAAGATGAATTGAATGTAGAAAATCTTGAAATTCTTCATAACGCAGATGAATTCGTTTCATATTCTTTAAAACCACAACTTAAAACTTTGGGGCCTAAATATGGTAAATACTTAGGAAAGATAAGAGAATTTTTGGATAAATGTGATGCTAGCGAAGTTGTTTCAAAAGTAAGAAATGGCGAAATAATTGAGCTCAATTTTGATGGTCAAGAAGTGGAAATATCAAAAGATGATTTGTTGATTAGTCTTGTAAATAAAGAAGGTTACTCTTCTGCTTCTAATGGAAAGATTACTGTAGTTTTAGATACTACGCTTTCAGAAGATTTAATAAATAAAGGATTGATCAACGAATTAGTTAGCAAAGTTCAAAATCTTCGAAAAGATAGTGGCTTTAATGTTACTGATCACATAAAAATAGAAATTTCTTGTGATGAAAACTTTAAGTCTTTAGTTGAAAAAAATAAAAACTATCTACAAAAAACCTTACTTGCTGACAGCATAACTTTTGGTGTAAATGGTGCCTTTTCTACTTCTTTACAAGTGGCTAATAATGAGTTTGTAATTTATATTTCTAAATTGTAATTTAAAACTTTATTAAATTGGCATTAATTTCTTTTAAAGACAACTTTATTACTTGATTTAAAGTTGTCTTTTTTGTTATACTTATAAAGTGAGGATTTTATGAAAGTTGCACAAAATTGGGTTGATTATAAAGTTATTTCTTCAAGTGATGGAGAAAAGCTTGAAAAATGGGGAGATTTTTTCTTGATTAGGCCTGACCCTCAGGTCATTTGGAAAGCCCACTTGCCACTTGAAAAATTACATTCTGTAGATGCTTATTATAAGAGAAATAGTAGTGGTGGTGGACAATGGTTCTTTAACAAAACATTGCCGGAGCAGTGGATTATCGGTTGGCAAGGAATAAAATTTTTGGTTAAACCTATGGGGTTCAAACACACAGGACTTTTCCCTGAACAAGCTGTTAATTGGGAAAATATTAGTAATTTAATCAAAAATGCAAAAAGAGAAATAAAGGTTTTAAACCTTTTTGCTTATTCTGGAGCTGCGAGTGTTGTTTGTGCAAAAGCAGGGGCTATTGTAACTCATGTTGACGCAAGCAAAGGCATGGTTGATAGAGCAAAAGAAAATGCAAGTTTAAACGAAATAAAAAACATAAGATTTTTGATTGATGATTGCAAAAAATTTATTGAGCGTGAAATAAGGCGTGGAAATAAATATGATGCAATTATCATGGACCCTCCAAGTTATGGAAGGGGGACAAATGGGGAAACTTGGAAATTAGAAGAAGATTTATTTGATTTTGTTGCTCTATGCAAAAAAGTTTTATCAGACAATCCGCTATTTGTATTAATTTCATCTTATACTACAGGGCTTCAACCATGTGTTTTAAAAAATGTTCTATCTATTTGTTTTGGCAAAGAAAATATTGATGCTGATGAAATCGGACTTCCTTGTGATGATGGGCTTGTTTTACCTTGTGGGGCAAGGGGATTGAAAATTTGGAATTAAAAAGGAAAAAATATGGAAAAATTAAACATTTTATACGAAGATAACCAAATTATAGTGGTAGTTAAACCACATAACATACCTTCGCAAAAAGATGAGTCGGAAGATGAAGATGTGTTGTCTTTAGTAAAGGAATATGTTAAAGAAAAATATAATAAGCCAGGAGAAGCTTTTATCGGGCTTGTCCATAGGCTTGACAGACCTACGGGTGGGATTATGGTTTTTGCTCGTAATTCAAAATCTGCTTCAAGGTTAAGTGACCAAATAAAAAACAATACTATGAAGAAAACTTATTATTGTGTATGCAAAGGAGTTTTAAAAGAAAAAGAAGGTTCGCTTACTAACTATTTAAAAAAAGACAATAAGGAAAATATTGTAAAAATTGTTCCACTTGGAGAAGATGGCGCAAAAAAAGCTGAACTTCGTTATAAAGTTTTACAAACAGAAGATGATGAAAATTTATGTATGGTAAACTTGATAACAGGGCGTTCTCATCAGATCAGAGTTCAATTTGCTGGGATAAATTGTCCTATTATTGGGGATAAAAAATATGGGAAAAACTTGAAAGGAACTACTCAAAATTTAGCTTTATGGGCAGGAAGATTAGAATTTGAACATCCTACTATTAAACAAAAAATGATTTTTGTAGTGCCTCCTGACGAAAATAGTCAGCCATGGAAAAAGTTTTTTATAAGTAAATATTTTATGAGGTGATGTTATGAAAAAAAGAAGTCAAATTTCTTCAAATTATAAATGGGATATAGATTGTCTTTGCAAAGATGAAAAAACTTTTGAACAGCAATTAAACAAAATTAGTAAGATTATTCCAGAATTCAAAAAATTTGAAGGGAAATTAGACAATAAGGATACTATTTGGGAGTATCTTTCTTTTTCTGAGAAGTTTGATAAAATTTTTGAGCCAATTATTCTATATATTTATTTAAAAAGAGATGAGCAACTTGATAATGAAAAAAGTAACTTTTTATATCAAAAAGTGCAAAATTTAAATCAAAAACTTTCTATGATTGTTTCTCCGTTATCAAATCAAATTCATAAATTGCCTGATCAGTTAATTGATAGCATTATTACCGACAAAAAATTTAAAGATTATAAAAGAATGTTCGAAAGTATAAAAAAAGATAAACCACATATTTTATCTGATGATCAAGAAAACTTACTTTCAGGAATGAACTTTTTTGGTTATTCTTCAGTAATGCGAAATCTAAGTGATGTAGATTTCAAGTTTGATGATATTGCTGATAGTAAAGGTAAAAAACACAAGTTTGACCAATCTCAATATGGGGTATATGTTAGATCAAAAGATAGAGAATTGAGAAAAAATGCTTTTGCTTGTTTAAATGGAAAATATGGGCAATACATTAATACTTTTGCTTCAAACTATATAAATAAAGTTAAATTTGACTGCTATTTTGCGAAAATTAGAAAGTATTCGTCTGCATTAAATGAAGCTTTGTTTGATGAAGAAATTGACAGAAAAGTTTATGACACTTTAATTGATAAGGTCCATAAAAATTTGCCAGTATTATTTAGATATTTTAATTTAAAGAAAAAGATTTTAAATATCAAAGATTTTTATATTTATGACCATATGGCTGCCTTACCGCAAGCGAAAAGCAAAAAATATACCTATAATGAAGCTATTGATTTGTTAAAAAAAGCTCTCTCTCCTTTGGGGGAAGAATATGTTAGTTTGTTACAAAAAGCTAAAGATGAAAGATGGATTGATGTTATGCCTAATGAAAACAAGAGATCTGGGGCTTACGAAAATGCAATATATGATTACCACCCATTTGTACTTTGCAATTTTGTTGAGGATATTGATTCTATCTTTACACTCGCTCATGAATTAGGGCATGCAATGCATTCTTATTTTTCGAATAAAGCTCAATCAAGACCACTGAGTGCTTATACTATTTTTCTTGCAGAAATTGCTAGCACAACAAACGAAATGTTACTTTTAAATTATTTACTTAAAAATGCAAAAGGAAGTGAAAGATTTAGTCTGTATAACAAACTTTTTGAAGATGTAAAATCAACAATATTTAGACAAACAATGTTTGCTGAATTTGAAGCAGATATTCACAAAATGCACGAAGAAGATAAACCTTTGACAAAAGATGTTCTTTGCAATCATTATTTTGATCTTAATAAAAAATATTTCGGAAAAGTAAAATTGATAAAAGAGATCGCTTTTGAATGGGCTAGAATTCCACATTTCTTTACAGAATTTTATGTTTATAAATACGCAACAGGCTTAATATGTGCAATTAATTTTGCTCAAAGAATTTTAAATAACGAAAAAGGAGCTTTAGAAGATTACTATAGATTTTTGTCAGCTGGATGCTCTGATACTCCTACAAATATTTTAAAGAAGTCAAATTGTGATTTGGAAAGTGGAGAAGCATATAATGTCGCTTTTAAATATTTAGAAAATATGATGAAAACTTGGGAAAAAGAAAGTGAAGAATATAAAATATAATTTAAAGTTATTTTATAACCAATATAAAAAATTTTAGGATAAAAAAATATTGTATTGCTTAAAAAATTGTAATTGACAATTTGGCTTGTTAATGGTAAAATAATAAAAATTATTTTATCATTTTTTTATTATTTTTTAGGGGGTTGGAGAAAAAATTTTTATGAAAGTTGAAAACGGTGTTTTATTAAAGGTAGAAGGATTTGATATTAGAATCTTAAAGGAAAAACCTAATAAATTTTGGGAAGGTGTTACTGCAATTGGGTATGGGGCTTTTTCTCACTGTTCAAGTTTAACAAGCATTACACTACCTTCTAGTATTACGGCAATTGGGGGTTATGCTTTTACTGGCTGTTCAAGATTGACAAGTATTACCATACCAGAAAGTGTTACTGAAATTGGTAGCTGGGCTTTTTCTAACTGTTCAAGTTTAACAAGTGTTACAATACCTTCTAGCATTACTGCAATTTGGAGTTATGCTTTTACTGGCTGTTCAAGTTTAATAAGTGTTACAATACTTTCTAGCATTGCTGCAATTGGTGATCATGCTTTTTCTGGCTGTTCAAGTTTAACAAATGTAACCATACCAGAAAGTGTTACCGCAATTGGGGATGATGCTTTTCGTGGTTGTTCAAGTTTAACAAGTATAACCATACCAGAAGGTGTTACTGAAATTGGGGAATTTGCTTTTTCTAACTGTTCAAGCTTGACAAGTATTACAATACCAGAAAGTGTTACTGAAATTGGAAAATATGCTTTTTATGGCTGTTCAAGTTTAACTAATATTACAATACCAGAAAGCGTTACTCAAATTGGAAAAGGGGCTTTTTATAACTGTTTAAGTTTAACAAGTATAACCATACCAGAAGGTGTCAATAAAATTGGAGAAGGGGCTTTTTATAACTGTTTAAGTTTAACAAGTATAACCATACCAGAAGGTGTTACTGCAATTGGGGAATATGCTTTTTCTAGCTGTTTAAGTTTAACAAGTATAACCATACCAGAAGGTGTCACTGCAATTGGGGAAGATGCTTTTTATGGTGTAAAAAATGTTAAATTTAAAGATGTTAATATAAGCGGAGATTTACTGACCCCTGAAGTATTTGAATACATAAAAAATAATCCTAATGCAGATTTCAAGCAAATGAATAGAATATATCAATTAGCAAAAAATAAAGGGCTAAATATAGATAGTCTTCAAGAGTTTATTAACCTGTGTGTAAACATAGGAATGGTAGAGGATAAAACTAAGCAAGTTGAGATTGGAAAACTTAAAAATGGACAACCTAATTTGGTGCCTGTTTCAACTATTGCCTACACTTTTATGCAAGGAGTGCTTAATCATGACGATTTGAATTTATCAGAGCTTCATATGAACCTTCAGGCTTTCAAAATGCATGGATATAATCAAGAATTTGCTAAATTTGTTACAAATAAAACTAATTGGTCTGACATTAAACAAAATCTTGAACTTTTGCCTAGAATTTGTGACTGGTTTAAATTTAGAACTGAACTTAATCTTCAACAATCAAATAATTCGCTCTTGCCTACTAGAGAGGAAGATAGATTTAAGGTTTTAGTGTATGAAACTAGTGAAAATGGTGTCGATAGAATGCACTGGAGAGCGCCAACAGTCGAATATCTTAAAAAAGAATTTGCTCAAACAAAATTTAGTGGCATTGTAACGCAAAGAGATAAAGAACTTGCAGAAAGTATTTCTAAATATAATATATATGAGCAAAAGCATTTTGATAAAGCGAAAGAAATAGATAGAGAAAGAGAAGAAAGTGGGGTAAAAGATATTTTATCTAAACCTATAAAACAAGATAGAATAAAAAGTTTAGATGAGTATAGGGAAAAAACAAGATTATTAAAAGAGCAAATTTTAAAAGATGGCAGTGAAATATTATATGACCAAATTGAAGATACATCTTCAGTATTTACATATGAAGTCCTTTCGAAAAGCGATCCTGCAAACTTTTCGATAGGTTGTATGACAAGTTGTTGTGCAACGCTTTATGGAGCGGGCGCTGGTGCGATGAGAGCGATGATAATTCACCCAGATATACAACCTTTGGTGATTAGAGATTTTGATAACAATATAATTTCTTTTGGAATAATTTATGTAAATAGAAAAGAGGGTTATGCAGTAGTAAATGACTTTGAAGTAAATCAAAAGTATATTGGAAGAGATGATAAACGAAAAGCGATATATGACAAAGCTATGGAAGGGGTTAGTGCTTTTGTAGAAGAATACAATTTAGAAAATCCACAAAATCCTATCAAAATTGTTACTTGTGGTATTGGCATTTTGCCAAACTGGACAGCAATAAATGATTTTATAAAAAAAAATCCAAAAAGCAAAATATTGAAAGCACCAAATTTTAATGATTTTAAATATGCAGGAAGTGGCTCTTGGCCAGGTGATTGGCATAAAAATCAATATGTAATTTGGCAGATGAAGGAGATGGAAAATGAAAGATAACAAAAAAAAATTGGAAGAATGGATCAAAATTGATGTGTTGTTGCAAGAAAAGTTAAAAGATTTGGAAGCATTAGAATTTCAAAAAGAAGAAATTCTTACTCGTGCAGAGAAAATGAAAAGTTTAACGCAAGAAATTCAAGATGAGATGAACAAAAGCATTTTAATGTACGAAAATCTAGCAAAAGAAGTGTCTCAATTAAAAGAAAAAGCGAAATTATTAAAAAACAAAAATTAATTATTTTAAAATTAAAGAACTCTTAATTAATCCATAGGGTTAAATTGAGTTCTTTTTTATTTTAGATTTTATTTTTTTATTTTTTTTGTTTGTAGAATTTTCGTTTTTTATGCTTTTAGATTTCTTATATTAAAGTTGTTATGTTTTAAATTGTTTTTTTATAAATTTTAAGATTATATAAAAATTTTTAGATTTTGGTGTCTTTTTATTTTCTAAAAATACAACTTCCAAACAGAGCACCTGTTAAAAAATATATCGTATTTATGTTTGGACAAATATTATTGGTGCAGGGGCAGAGAGAACACTGTGATGGACAAAACGATGGACAAGCAAATGATGGAGATGGAAACAAACAACCATTGAAACAATTATGGCAAGAGCGTAGGTCAACAAAAGAGCCTTGTCTGTAATAATTTAAGTACATTTTTTCTCCTTTTTGTTATTTTATTACACAAATTTTAATAAATTATTTTGTGTTAAATGAATTTGGGGTGTTTTTAACTATTGTTGGAACAATTCTTGGGTGTGGTTTTTTTAGCGGGAAAGAAATAGTTATTTTCTTTTCTCAATTTGGGCAATGGTCTTATCTTGCAATTTTTTTAGCTTTTATTTTTTTCTTTTTAATTTTTAAATTTCTATTAAATGTATCCACATTAGCATTAAAGAAAATTCAATCTTCTAAATTATTTTTGATTTTCAATATAGCAAACTGCATAATTTTTTCAGCAGTTATGTTTGCTTGTATTAGAGAATGTTTTGAAATAAGTTTTGTTTTTCAAATATTGATTTTAGCTATAGTCGTTTGTTTGTGTGTATTTATTTTAAAAAATGGATTTTCTGTTTTTTCAAATTTTAATAAAATTTTTGTTCCTTTTATGTGCCTTTTGTTTATTGTTTTATTATTTAATAAATTTAGCTTTTCTTTTCAAGCAAATTTTTTAACTTCTTTGCCTTTTCCTTCTATTTTTTATAGTCTTTTATATTGTGCTTTGAATGGAGCAAATAATTGTCTTGTTATTTCTAAATTGGGGCAGAATTTGCATTCTAAACAAAAAACACGAATTGCCTTTTTATCGGCATTCGTGCTTTCGATTATCTTGCTTTGCGCAAATTTTACTTTACTTCAAAATCAAGATAGTTTTAACTCCATCATGCCGTTTTTGTCAATTTTTTATGGTTGGCAAAACTTGGCGTTAAAAATCGTAATCTTTTTGGGAGCTTTAACTTCTCTTTGCTCTTTGACCTTTAATTTTCGAATTTCTCTTGAAAATGTCATAACTAATAAATTATTGCTTTATTTTATTGCTATTGTTATTCCATTAATAGTTAGTTTGTTTGGCTTTTCGTTTATTGTAAGTTTTTTAGAACCTATAGCAAGCGTTTTCTCTATTAATGTTCTTATTTTCTTTCTTATTACAAATTCTTTTGTAACTAAAAAGTCTTTAAAAATTTTAAAAAATTAGTTTCTTTTACATTTTTTTTCAAATGGAACAACTAATCCATACATTCCGCCTGCAAGCAAACATAATATAACTATACTTGCCATTACAATGTCTAATTGTAACATTTGACTGCCATAATTTATTAAATATCCCAGTCCAGCTTTACTTGATAAGTATTCTCCCATTATTGTTCCTACCCAGCTCATTCCTACATTTATTTTTAATACTGAAACAAAATCAGGTAGGGCATTTGGCAAGATGAGTTTGAAAAGTATTTGCAGTTTGTTTGCGTGCATTGATTTCATTAGAAGCACTTTATCGCTATCACATGAAATGAAAGCATTTAGCATTGATATTATGGTTATTACTATACAAATTAATACGCACATAACTATCGTCGCTTTTGTTCCCGAGCCAACCCATAAAATTATCATAGGCCCTAGAGCAATCTTTGGTAAGCTATTCAAAATTATTAAATATGGCTCCATGACTTTTCTTAGCCTTTCGCTCCACCATAATGCAATTGCTATTAATACTCCAATTATTGTTGCGAGAATAAAGCCTAATATAGTTTCGTAAAGTGATGTCCATATATGATAAAACAATGTTCCACTTTGACCTAATTCGATTATGCTATTAAAAATTCGCGATGGGCTTGAAAAGAAAAATGGGTCAATTGCTCCAGTATCTGCTAATATTTGCCATAATCCTAAAAATCCGACTATAACTATTACTTGCCAAAATTTTATTATTATTTTTTCTTTTTTTAGTTTTTTTATATATTTTGCATGAGCTTTTGAATAATTCATTTTAGGTTTCATTAGCTAAGATTTCTCCAAATTGATTCAAAATACTTGCCAAAATTTTTGTCCTCACGTTTTTTTAGCGGAGTCGAACCTTCAAAATCTATTTTTATTTCTTTTTTTACTGTGGCTGGTCTAGATGATAATATTATTATTTGGTCAGACATGCTTAATGCTTCTGATATATCATGAGTAACAAGCAATGCTGTTTTTTCCTCACTTTTTATTATTTCATAAACATCATCACAAACTTTTAGTCTTGTCTGAAAATCTAGTGCCGAAAAAGGTTCGTCGAGTAATAAGAGAGAGGGATTTAGCACTAATGTTCTTATTAAAGCTACTCTTTGTCGCATTCCTCCGCTAAGTTGGCGAGGTTTTTTGTTTTTGAAATTGTAAAGGTCATATTTTTTTAATAATTCATCAGCAAAAGATAACGCTTTTTCGTCTTTATGTTTTTTTTGCAACTCAAGACCAAGTATAATATTTTGCCAAATGCTACGCCACTCAAATAAGTGGTCTCGTTGAAACATATAACCGATTCGTGAATCATTTTTTTCAATTTTTTTGCCTTCTAACAAAATTTCTCCGCTTGTTGGTTCAAGTAAGCCTGCAGTCAGTGAAAGCATTGTTGTTTTTCCGCATCCACTTGGGCCGACAATTGATGCAAAATTTTTTTTCTCTACAAAAAAATTTACATTATCAAGGGCGTGAATCTTGCTTTCTTTTGTTTGATAATAATAACTTAGATTTCGGTATTGTAAAAACTTTTCCATTTAGTATGACCTCTACATTATCAGTTTAGTTTGTTTTTTTTGTGGTGTTACAAAAATTTTAAAAATTTGGCAGTAAGGTTTGAAACTGCTTTTGTCTTCTATTTATAATACGCTTGAAAGTTGCCAAGGGAGGAGCAAAGTGGATGAAGAAGACAAAATAAAAAAAGCTCTTTTAAAAAAAGCCTTAGGCTATAGTGCTAGCGAAACTATTGAAGAGTATTCGTTAGAAGAAGGCGAAGAGGTCTTGGTTAAGAAAAAAGTAACAAAAAAACATTTTGCGCCTGATGTTAGCGCTGTAAAAATTTTGTTAGAAAGATATTACAAGACTTATCAAGAAAGGCTTTCTCTTATGAGTGATGAAGAACTAGAATTAGAAGAAAAGCGACTTTTACAATTATTAAAGGAGGGCAAAGATGAAGGTTAGTCAATGCAAAAGTTTGACAAAATGCGATTTTGCTGGTTGCTCTAATTGGGCAAAATTTTCATTTGCAACAAAAGGTTTTATAAAAAAAGATTTATGTTTTTGTGAAGAATGTTTAAAAGGTATGTATGAAGCATTAGCAAAAACGCAAACTCCTAAACCTATTGAGAGTCCATATAAATATGGCAAAAAACTTAAAAAGAAAGTTGAGGGATAATTATGAAGAAGGATAATAGTAAATTAGTAAAAGAAGTATTAGATGATTTTTCTGCAAGAGCAGAAGCTAGAAAAAGTTTTGACCTAATTTGGAAATTAAATATGAATTTTCTTATGGGCAACCAATATTGCAATGTTGGCTATGGCGGAATCGAAGAAAATGAAAGGCAATTCTTTTGGCAAGAAAGAGAAGTTTTTAATCATATAGCTCCTATATTTGATATTAGATATTCTAAACTTTCAAAAATAAAACCTGAAATTTCTATCATACCCGCAACAAATGACGAAAGAGATAAAGAATCTGCTAAAGTTTCAAAGAAAATATTTGAATCAGTCAAAAGCAAACTTAATTTAGACGCTCTTATAAACAAAGCTTTAAAGTGGTCTGAAGTTTGTGGAAGTGTTTTTTATAAAGTTGGCTGGAATAACGAAGGGGGAATGATTGTTGGCAGAGATGAAAAAGGGAAAAATCTTAAAAGTGGAGAAATTGAAATCTCTGTTATAAGTCCATTTGAAATTTATCCTGATTCGCCTGTTTGTGAAAGTATTGAAGAATGTCAAAGCATTATTCATGCAAAAGTTTATACTACAGAGCAAATAAAAAAAATGTATGGAGTAGAAGTTGAAGGCAAAAAAGTTAACATTTTTTCGCTGGATGGGGCAAATGTTTCAGTTGGTGGGCTTGGCTTTAATGGAACTGTTCCTAAAATAATTGAACAAACGAAAAATAATAGTGCTATCGTTATTGAAAGATATTCTAAGCCTACCGAAGAATACCCTGATGGGCGACTTGTTATCATTGCTGGCGACAAACTTGTTTATGATGGAGTTTTGCCTTACAAAGTAGGTGCAGATGGACAAAGAGATTTTCCTTTTATTAGACAAACTTGCACAGAAGAGCCTGGATGTTTTTGGGGAACTAGCATTATTGAGAGATTAATCCCTGTCCAAAGAGCTTACAATGCCATAAAAAATAGAAAGCATGAATTTGTCAATCGACTTTCTATGGGAGTTTTAAGTGTTGAAGATGGTTCTGTTGATCTTGACAATCTTGAAGATGAAGGTCTTTGCCCTGGTAAAATTTTAGTTTATAGGCAAGGTTCTATTGCTCCTAAATTTCTTGAAGGAGAATCATTGCCAAGTGGGATTGAAAGTGAAGAAGAAAAACTTTTAGAGGAATTTACTAAAATTAGTGGGGTTAGTGAAGCCTTAGGAACTGATTATGCTTCGGCTAATATTAGTGGTGTTGCTTTGGAACTTATGATTAGTCAAGACGAAGCTAGGCTCAATGCAACAAGTGAAAGTTTAAAAGAGGCGACAAAAAAAATAGCTGAATATATTTTAAGACTTTACAAACAATTTGCACTTTTCCCAAGACTTGCAAAAATAATTGGTGAAAATGGAAATATTGAAATGTTTTATTTCTCTAGTTGTGATATTACGAGTGATGATATTTCTCTTTCTGCTCATACTGAAAACTTAAATAGTCCATCTCAAAAGCGAGATATGGTTTTCAAATTATTAGAAAATGGAATTTTAGAAAATGAAGAAGGCAAATTATCTAACAAAATGAAAAGCAAAATTTTAGAAATGCTTGGTATGGGAATTTGGGAAAATGCCTTAGATGTCAATGAATTGCATATAAAAAAAGCTGGTAGTGAAAATTTGAAAATGTTAGATGGAGTTGTCTGCAAAGTTATGGAAATAGATGAACATAAGTTGCATTTAAATGAGCATATTGCGTTCATGCTTGGACAAGACTATGAAAAAGCTAAATCAAAAAATGAAAAATTAGAAGAGATCTTTTTAAATCATATTAAAGAACACAAAAATCAAATTGGAGGTTAATATGGAAGAAGAAATTAGAGAACAACCGACAGAGGAACCGGCAAATGTTATAAATATAACGGATGGTGATAGTGCTGTGAGTGAGGTCGGCTCTCACGATACTTTTGGTAAATTTAAGTCGGCAGAGAAGTTGTTAGAGGCCTATAACAATTTGCAAAGTGAATTTACTAAAAAGTGTCAATTGCTTAGTCAATTGCAAAAAGACAAAATGGAAAAAGAAAATCAAGTAGAAGCTGAAAGCGATAACAATTCAGCTGACACAAATTCATCAAATAATGATGAAGAAATATCAAAATTAAATTCATTCCTTGATGCAAATGCTGATGCAAAAAGCTTTGAAGAAGAAATTAAAGAAAAATTAAATTCTTCTTCATCAGACCCTTATCAAGTCGCATGGGCAAGGGTTGTTTTAGAGCATTTAACTAGCTCTAATCAAAAAGTTAACGATCCGATTGTAAACAAGTATGTTCTTTCGGACTCACAAGTTCGAAATCAAGTTATTCAAGATTATATTAGCGACCTAGCTACGCATAAACCACCTTATGTTATTTCTTCTCAAGGCGGGGAAAGGGTGTCGAGCATTTCTATTGACACCCCATCTTCCTTAGCTGAAGCTAAAGAAATAGTTAACAAGATGTTCAGTTAATTTTTGAATTTTTAATAAAATTATTGATTTTCGACTTTATTTTTAACAAAAAACTTTAAATTTTCGAAAAAAGGAGTGTATTATGGTAACTTTAACTTCTGCTGAAAGTGCTTTGAAAAATGTTTACCTTGGTGTTGTTGCAAATCAACTTAATGTAAATGCAAATCCACTTTTGGCTAAAATAAAAAGATCTAGCAAAGATGTTTGGGGTAAAGAAATTAAAAAACTTGCACCTTTCGGTATTAACGGCGGGATTGGTGCTGGTAGCGAAACTGCAACTTTACCTAAATCTTCTGGAAATAGTTATGTGCAATTTAGCGCAGAATTAAAAAATTTATATGGGAAAATTGAACTTTCAGACAAGGCTATTAGAGCTTCTGCAAACAATTTAGGGGCTTTTGTAAATCTTCTTTCTGATGAAATGGAAGGGCTTGTAAAAGCAAGTGCTTTCAATCTTGGCAGAATGCTTTACGGCGATGGAACAGGATTGCTTGCAACTGTTTCTAGTGCATCAGGACAAACTGTAACTTGTGATAAGGTTAATAACCTTATTGAAGGTATGCTTGTAGATGTTTATACAGCAAACTCTAAAACAGCAAGTCAATTAAAAATCATTTATGTTGATAGAGAAAACAAAACTTTCACTTATGAAGGAACTGCAACAATTAATGCTCAAGACAAAATCTATGTTCAAGGTTCTAAAGATTTTGAAATTAGTGGATTAGGTAGAATTTTTGACACTTCTGCTACTACTATTTATGGTGTTAGCAAAGAAGCATATCCATGGCTTAAACCTTATGTTTCTGCTCCTACACAAGAACAAGAAATCTCTGATGTTTTAATTCAAGAGGCAATTGACGAACTTGAATTTAACCATGATTCTCAAATAAACTTTATTTCTACTTCTGCAAAAGTTCGCAGGGCTTATCAAAATTATCTCTCTGCTTGCAAGAGAAATATTGATGTTATGTCTTTGGAAGGTGGATTTAAAACTATCACTCACAATGGTATCCCTGTTGTTGCTGATAGATTTGTTGATGATGACAAAATGTATTTATTAAATACTAACGACTTTACTCTCCATGAACTTTGCGATTGGAAATGGCTTGAAGGTGAAGATGGCAGAATTTTAAGACAAAATGCTGACCAACCAACTTACAGCGCAACACTTGTTAAATATGCAGAACTTATTTGTGATAAACCTTGTGGTCAAGCTTTGCTTACAAAAATTAAATCTACAATAACTGCATAATAAAAAGGCAATTAATTTTGCCTTTTTATTTTAATTGGAGGAATAATGCAAAAAGAAGATTTTGTATTAAAAAATAAAAAAGAATATGTTTTTATTAACTATGATAATCTTTTTATTTGTCAAAGGCTTAGAGAAATAGATGATAGTTATAGAGTGGTGTATAATTTAAACAAAAATGTTTATGAAGTGCATAGCGTAGAGCAACCTTTTAATAGTTATTGTTTTACACTGCCTTATTCCTCCTTAGATGAAAGAGCTATAAACTTTGCTTTAAAAACAAGAAGGCAAAATATCGATAAAATTATTGCAGAAATTGATAAGCAAAACGAAGCTCTTTATAATTGTATGGTTAAACAAGAAGTTAATAAATTAAAGGAGGCGCTATGTTAGTTAAAGATATTGTAGCTCTAGCTTGCGATTTTACTTGCAATGAAAATCTTTCAGCAAAAATAAATTCTTCGCAAGAATTTGACGAAAGCGAGCAAAGTCAAATAAATTGTTATGTTAAATGTTTTAATCTTGTCAACAATGAAATTGCTAGTGAATTTATACCCATAAAAAAAATTGAGCAATTTGAAGTTAATGATGGAAAAATTCTGCTATCAAAATTTACTAAAAAACCTTATAAAATTTTATATATTAAAAACAGTTTCGGTAGAAAGGTTAAATTTAAAATTTATCAAGATCATATTGTAGTTTTTTGCAAAAAAGCTATTGTTGCATACACGATTTTGCCAGACAAATTGACAATAAGTGATCAGTTTGACTCATTTTTGCCAGAAAGAATTTATGCTTATGGTGTCGCTAGAGAATATTTATTTATGCAAACAAAATTTGATGATGCCGATGTTTTTGAAGAAAGATTTAAAAATAGTTTGGAATTAATTTGCAGAAGAATGCCACATTCAAAACTACCTCGGAGGAGGTGGTTGTAATGTTTTACAAAAACTTATTAAAAACAAAAAAATCTAATGAAAAAACTTTCGAGTTTGACATGTTTTCTTCTTCTGCTCAAACATCTACTGATGAAAGTTTATGTAATTTCAATTTAACCAAAGAATGTTACAATTTTAAAACTGAATCGGGAGCATTAGTTAGTGGTTATGGTTTTGAACCTTTCAAAAGTCCATTAAATAAAACAGATTTAAACAGTGAAAGTGTTGTTGAAATAAGAGGCAATGAAGTTTCAGCTCTATGGGACTTTGAGTGGTATGACCAGCAAAATGATGAAAATAAATATTATTGCATGTATTTTAACGACGAAATGAAAGTTTGCTATGACAATTTGTTTGGTAGCCGTCCGACAACACTTTTGGTGAATACAAATTTTACTGAAACGCCTATAGGAATGAAATATAAAATAGAAGGCATTGACTCTATGATTTTTTCTGGAGAAGGAGAGAATTTGCTTGTTTTATATGGGCAAAGCGAGCAAACTAGCGAAACGGCACCTCAAATGATTTCTATTTGTGCCCATTATGGAAGATTTTTTGCAATAACTAAAGAGGCACGAGGTAGGCTTGTTTATTCTGATAATTTAAATTTGCTTGAGTGGAGTGATGAACTTACCAAGAATCTTGACTTTTCTGATGCTAGAGGTAATTTAACTAAACTAATAACTTTCAATGATTATATTTTTATATTTCGTGAATATGGAATAACAAAAATTTCTGAATACTCATCTGATAGTGAATTTTCTATAAGTCATTTATATCAATCGGATAGTTATATTTATCCAAATTCAATAGCACATAGTGGAGATAAAATATTCTTCCTAGAGAAATCAGGGCTTAAAAGTTTTAATGGCTCATCTGTTAAAAGCCTAGATTTGCCAGAGGTTAAGTTGTTGTCAAAAATAAACAATAATTGCTTTGGGCAATGTTTCGAAGGAAAATATTTTTTAGCTTGTAAAATTGATTTTTCTGATGATATTGGAGGAATTGATGAAACAGGTTTTTTAAATAATGCTTTATTAATTTATGACGAAAACTTAAATCATGTTGACATTATAAGAGGAGTCAATGTCCGCTCAATGCTAGCCCTTAACAATCCCTATAAGTCTAAATTAATCGCTTGTTTTTATGGCGAAAATAAAGGTGCTATTGGGCAATTATCTTCTCAAAATAAATTATTTAATGATTTCTTACCAGCAAAATGGACCAGTGTTAAAACTCAACTTGGTTTTAATGCTAAAATGAAAAAAATTAATAATTTTACTATAAAAACTGCTTATCCTTGTTCGGTAAAAATTAGAAGTGAAAAAGAAAGCAAAACATTTTCTTTGAACGGGAGTGATGTTTTGCAGTTTGTAAAAACAAATATTTATGGAAAAGAATTCCAAATTACAATCTCCTCAGATGGAGAAGCTTATATTTCATCTTTTGTGCTTAATGCTAAGGTTGAAGATTAGTATAACTTATTTCTTGTAACAGTCGGCAAGTAACAACGGAGGTGTTATGAGAAAATTGTTTTTTAGAGAAGAAAATTTAAAAAGATCATTATGGAATTTTGGGAAGAATTTTTAAGAGTGGTAATAAGCAATGGAATCTTTGCTATATTATTTGTTTTTCTATTTTTTTGGCAATTAAAAGATAGTGAAAAAAGGGAAGAAGCATATAGAGAAACAATTTCACAACTAACTGAACATTTAAATGCTATAGAGCGAATGCAAGAAGATATTGATGAGATAAAAAATATTTTGGAGGAAAACGAAGATGAAGGACAAATTTAAATCTTATAGTTTTTGGACAGCTTTGTCAGGCGCTGTTGTGGTTCTTCTTCAAGCACTAGGAAAGTGTTTTGGGTTTTCAATTGAAAGTGATATTGTTACAGGTATCATCATGGCTATTGCGGGCATCTTAGTTGTTTTTGGTGTTGTTTCTATGCCAAATGATAGTGCGAAGCAAAATGAAGAAAATGAAAAAACAGATATTGAAAATTCATAAGATGAAGAAGATAAACAATAAAAAAAGAGTGGGCAAATAAGCCTGCTCTTTTTCTTATTTATTAAATTTATGTAAATAATTTTTGTTTTTTCATCATTTTTTGCTAAAAAACTCATTTTTTTTAAATTTTGTTTTTTTATTTTTGTAAAATTTGTTAAAATCGCCTTGTGAAAAAGCTTTTGAATTTTAGATACCCTTTTTATTGCTTTTTAGCTTTATTATTTGGTATTGTAATTGCCAAAAGCCTTTATGCTGGCGATGTTGAAAGCATTGTTTTGGTCGCAATAAGTTTAACATTTGCAACTTGTTTATCGTTTTGTTACAAAAAGTTTATACCTTTGATTATGATCTTTATTATGTTCTTCGCTGGTAATGGGTTATTTTTCTTAGGTGTTTCGATGGCAGAGGATAAATCTTTTTCAGGGAATGTTTCTGTTGTAGGTAGGGTGAGTGATAGCAGTTTTGTAAAAGAAGATAATTATTGCAATTTAATAGTTGAAAATGTTAAGATTAATGGTGAAAGTGTTAAAAATTTAAAACTCTTTGTTGGTGGGAACAGCGAAATTGAAGTTGGAGATACTATTGCTTTTGAAAGTGAAGTGGAAAATGTTAAATTGTTTAACCTTGGCAATTTTAATTCAACATATTATAGAAACAATGTCGGATATGCAGCTTCTGTTGGAACAAATGATTTGACAATAACAAAAGGCAATATGAAAGTTGATGAAAGTTTTAGAGCCAAAGTTAAAGAATCTCTTTTATCAAACATGAGTGAAGAAAATGCCTATATTGCTTATGCTGTTTTATTTGGCGACAAAACTATGATTGATGACAATATTTCAGATGTTTATCGAAATAGTGGTATTGTTCATATTTTAACTGTAAGTGGATTGCATATTTCTTTTATTGTTGCATGTATAATGCTTATTTTAAAATTATGCCGCTCAAACAAATACATAACTTTAATAGTAATTAGTGCAATTCTAATCTGTTATTGCTATCTTTGTGGCTTTTCGCCTTCGGTGGTCAGAGCTTCAATTATGGCAATAGTTCTATGTTTGTCTAAAATATGTAATCGTCCTTATGATAGTTTAAACTCTCTTGCGATTGCTGGATTTATAATCGTTTTGACTAGACCTCTTTCTGCTGTTGATATTGGATTTTTAATGTCCTTTTTCTGCGTAACAAGTATTTTACTTTTGACAAAACCAATTTCAAAACTTTTTGAATATTTTCTTCCAAAGAAAATTGCTTCGCTAATTGCAGTTTCTATTTCAGCACAATTAGGAATACTGCCTTTTGTTTCTTCATTTTTCTCTACTTTTAATTTTCTATCTGTATTTGCAAACTTATTAATAATTCCATTGTTTTCTATTATATTCCCTTTGCTTTTTGTAATAGCATTTTTAGTTGCATTGTTACCTTTTATCAGTCCAATTTTTGTGATTTTTGATTTTTTATTTAATGTGATTTATTCGATTGCATCATTCTTTGCGAACACTACTTTACAAGTTCCATTAAAACCTTTTTCTTTTTCTATATCAGCTTTAATATTTGTTTTAATTTTTGTTCTTTCACATATTTTGGTTATCAAGCCACTTTTAAGATTTTTATTTTTTAGTATCTCTACGCTAGTTCTTACTCTTTTCATCGTTATGCCAAATCTTATTTATAAGGATTATACATCAATTTCTTTTGTAGATAGTTATTCTGGACAAATGATTGTTTTTAAATCTAAAAATGGGGATTGTTTGTATTATGGAGATGATTATTATTATCAAACTTTTTCAGCAATGAATATAAATTTTGATGTTGATTATTATTTGAGTGAAACAATTTCTTCGCAAATCGAAGAAAAGTGGAAAGGGTATGGAGCTAGATATTTGATTTCGCCTAACTATGATATTGATGACAATGAAAAATTGTCAATAGACAGCACCCCTTTACAAGTCGGGAGTTTTAGTATCTCTTATTTTGAAAAAGCTTTTATTATAAATTTTGATGCAGTAAAAATTCTTCTTGCTCAAAATGTAGATAATTCCTTTTTTGATTTGATAAATCTTGTAGAATATGATATCATATTTTTAGGTGATAACACGATTGAAAAAGATTATAAAAGTTCAAAGGTTATAACCACTAGGGATTGCGATTTTTCGACTTATAACCTTTTAAGGCAAGGTAATTTTATGCTTATGGGAGAAAATTTGCAGTTAAGGGGGCTTGATTGAAAACTTTAAAAACAAGATTGGCTAAAAAATTGACAAATGCGTATCTTCTTGAGGGAGATGATTTGTATTTGTTTGACAAAGCAGTTCAAATGATAAAAAAAGCTTGCAACATTACTATGGAAGACTTTAATCTTGTAAAATTTGACGATGATAACTTTTCAACTGAAAAATTTTTGGATTCTACTCAAGTTCTTCCTTTGATTGATGATAAGCGACTTATTATTGTTAAAAATATAACAAAAATTTCAAATTCAGATATAAAAGAGATTGCTAATTATTTGGAAAATCCTGTATCTAGTACAGTTATTGTTTTTTATGATTTTGAAAACAAATTCGGTTTATTGAAAGATTATGTAGAGTTTGTAGATTGCAAAAGATTTCCTTCTGAAATGGTACAAGCTATTTTAGTTTCTGAGTTAAAAAAAGTTGGTAAAAAAATAAGTCAAGAAGCTTTGCTCACTCTTATTGAATTTACAAATGGATATCTTACAAAGGCTGTAAATGAATTAGAAAAATTGGTGTATTATGATACTGAAAGTGAATTAATAACAAAACAAATGGTTGATGATTGTGCTATAAAAGACAACGAATTTGTAGTTTTTGAACTTACTGAAGCATTGGGCAAAAAGGATATTGATAAGGCTATTAACTTAAGTCAGCTTCTAGCCAAAGAGCAAGGGATATTAGCTTTAGTTACAAATCACTTTAGAAGAATGTTTTTCATCTCTATTTCTGATGAGAATGATTTATCGCTCGCAAAAGAATTATCAATTAAAGAATTTGCCGTTAAGAAATTGCGAGAGCAATCGAAAAATTTTTCAAAGATGCAATTAAAAAAAATATTTGCATTGCTTGAAGAAAATGATTACAAAATTAAATCTGGGCAGATGTTAAGTGAAAATGCTTTTAATTATTTAATTTTTAAAATTTTGTATATTTAGCTAAAAAAGATTGTCAAAATTTAGTTGATAATCTTTTTTTTTTATGTTACAATCTTTTCTATGAAACCTATTGTTGCAATTATTGGGCGTCCAAATGTTGGGAAAAGCACATTTTTTAATAAAATTTGCGGAAAAAGAATTAGCATTGTTGATGACACGCCTGGGGTAACTAGAGATAGAATTTATGCTGATGCTGAATGGTGTGGGCATGATTTTTTGCTTGTAGATACTGGGGGACTTGATCCAAAAAGTGAAGATAAATTCCAACAAGATATTTTTAAGCAAGCACAAGTTGCAATAGAGCAAGCGCATGTTATTGTTTTTTTAGTTGATGGTAAAACAGGGGTAAACGCAAACGATGAAGATGTTGCAAAAATACTAAAAAGGTCAAAAACTCCTGTAGTTTTAGTAGTAAACAAATTAGACAATTTTGAAATAGAAAACACTTATGAATTTTATGGATTAGGGTTAGGTGATCCTATGCCTTTATCTGTTGAACAGAGCAAGGGTATTGGTGATGTTTTAGACAAAATTGTTTCATATTTTCCTCAAAAAACTGAAAAACAAGATGAAAAAATGACAAAGATTGCTATTGTCGGAAGGCCAAATGTTGGCAAAAGTAGTTTAGTTAACAGATTAGTTGGACAATCAAGGGTTGTTGTTAGTGATATAGAAGGGACAACTAGAGATAGCGTTCTTGTGCCTTTTAGGTATAATAAAAAAGATTACGCTTTTGTTGATACTGCTGGGCTTAGGCGTGCTAGGAGCGTTGAAAAAGCTTCAATTGAAGGGTATTCAGTTTTAAGAACTATGAATGCTATTGAAGAAGCAGATGTAGTTTTGATTGTGTTTGATGGAAGTGAAGAAAAGTTATCTGAGCAAGATTTTAGAATTGCAGGTTTCGTTCATGAAGCTGGTAAGCCAAGTGTTGTAGTTGTAAATAAATGGGATATAAAAAATTCTAACAAAAACGCTTTTGAAGAAATCTTAAAAAAAGATTTGGCGTTTATGGATTATTTTAAAAGTATCTATGTTTCTGCATTAACAGGAGAAAGTGTTGGGCAAATCATGGAAAAAGTTGAACAGGTTTACCAGAACGCAAGCAAGCGAATTTCTACAGGTCTTTTAAATGAAATTTTACATGATGCAATTTTAAATTATCAGCCACCTGCTCACAAAGGGAAAAGATGTAAAGTGCAGTATATAACTCAACCATCGACTAATCCACCGACTTTTGTAATTTTTGTTAATGACGCAAAGTTAGTAAATTTTTCATATAGAAGATATCTTGAAAATAAAATTAGAGAAAAGATTGATTTTTCTGGCTCGCCTATAAAAATAGTTATAAGAGGAAGGGAGGATAAAGAGTGAATACAGTTTCGATTTTTTGCCTAGTCGCAGTTATTAGTTATTTAGTGGGAACTATTAATTTTTCTAAAATCTTCTCTTGGTACTTTAGGCATAGGGATATCACTAAAATTGGAAGTGGTAACCCTGGAACTATGAATATGCTTCGCAGTTATGGGTTCGGACTAGCAATCTTTACCTTTACAGCTGAAGTAGTTAAAGCTGGACTAACCTGTCTAATTTTTAAAACAATCTTTCCACAGACGGCGGATATTATTTATTATTTTGCTGGAGCTTTTATTCTCTTAGGTTATAATTTCCCTATTTGGAGCAATTTTAAAGGCGGGAAGGGGGTAGCCTGCTTTGCTGGAATTTTCCTGTTTTCTTCAATATGGTATGTTGCTTTAATCTGGTTTGTTGTTTGTTTTATATTGTTCTTATTTATAGAATATCCTTTTGTGATTTCTTTAATCTACTTAGGGGCTCTTTCTATTGCGACAACTTTATATGTTTGGTTATTGTCTGTCCCTTATGCATGGGCAATTACTTTGATAATTTGGCTACTTATGATTTTAACTTTGGTTAGACATAGATCAAATATAAAAAGACTTTTAAATCATTGCGAAAACAAAATAGATTTTAAAAGAAAATTGAGAGAATTTTTTAAAAAGAAATCTGGAGAAGAAATTATCAACGAAGAAGAAGTAAAGCAAGAACCAGAAAAGGAAATAGTAGTAGAGGAAGATAAAGAAGATAAACAATAGAGGAAAAGATGGATAAAGTAGATATTGTAAAAGAAATTTTTGAAGATTTGAAAAATAACCATAAAAATCTATTTCATTCAGTTGAGAAAGAAGTTGTAGATAAAGAGATTGAAAAATTAATTTCAAAAGCAAACTCATTGAATGATGAGGAGTTTATTTATGAGTTGTCAAAGATTTTTGCACTTTTTAAAGATGCCCACACTCGAGTTAATTTTAAATTTGAGCCATTTGAAAATTTCTTTTGTTACTTAAATGGAAAAGTTTATTTTAAAGATGAAAGACATAACTTTTTAGAAGTAAAAACGATATGCAATATTGAAATAGAAAACCTTATAAAAATGATTGAGCCTATTTTGTGTTATGAAACAGAAGAATGGAGAGATCACTTAATAGAAAATAGATTAAACAATATTAATAGCTACAAAATTTTAGGGTTAATTGATAAAAATACGCAAAAACTTGATGTTGAGCTTCAAAATGGAGAAAAATTAGAATTAAATAAATTTGTTTGTAAAACTAACTATCAACCAAAGCCTAGTTATGAATATAGATTTATTGGAGATATTCTTTATTTGCGTTATAGAAGATGCTGTGAAGATGAATTAAAATTTTGTGATTTTTTAGAACAAATTGAAAAAGATTTAAATGCAAACGGCATCAGAAAATATGTATTAGATATAAGAAATAATGGTGGTGGGAATAGTGAAATCATAAATCCTTTTATGAGATTAATAGAGAAATTATCTTTAAAAGGTGTTATTATAATGAACAGGGGGACATTTTCTTCTGCTAGATTTATCCCACCAAGATTTAAAAAAGCATTTAATACACCTACAATAGGACAGACAACGGGTGGGGCTATTAGATCATATGGAAATTGTATTGTTAAAGAAATTGAAGGAATAAATTATAGTTATTCTACAAAATATTTTGATTTTTCAAATGTGTATGACTACGATGGTGGGACTAAGCCAGATTATTATTTAAAACAAAGTATCGATGATTTGAGAAATGGAAAGGATAGAGAACTTGATTTTGCCTTAGAGCTTTTAAAAACTGACAATGAAAAAGATTGAAATTAAAATATCACTAAATATTTTAAGCATTGACAGTAAAATGGTTTTATGATAAACTCTATATTGGAGTTAGTTATGGATATGGATAAAGACACAATAAAATATTTTTTATATTTTTCTAACAAGCTTGAAGAAGAATTGAAGTATGGTGATAAAATTTCTATAGGGCTTTTGGTAGATGAAATATGTGAAGTTGATGATATTGAATTTTTGTTAAACATATTTGAACATTATAGCTATCGATTGCCCAAAGATTGTAGTGAACAAATTGCTAAAATCTTATTAAAAAATCCGAAAATAAAAAACATTGTTGATGAATACTTAAATTCTCAAAAAGATTAATCTATTAAAACTATGCAAAATTCTAGGCATAGTTTTTTTTAATCTTTTTATTTTTAAATGAATAAAATTTTAAAATTAAAACCTTTTAATTCTCTATCAAATAGTTATATTTGCATTATCGACCTCATAATATAAAATGTATCATTGGAGGTTATAATGGAAAAATTTCAAATCTATGATGATATTAAGGAAAGAACCAATGGAGATATTTATATAGGAGTTGTTGGCCCTGTTCGTGTTGGAAAATCAACTTTTATTACTCAATTTATGCAAAAACTTGTGCTTCCTAATATCAGTGAAAAAAATTCTAAAGAAAGAACTATTGATGAACTACCACAAAGTGCTGATGGAAAAACTATTATGACAACCCAGCCTCATTTTGTTCCAAATGAAGCGGTAAAGATAAAAGTTGCTAATGCTGAAATGTCTGTTCGTATGATTGATTGTGTTGGTTATCTTATTTCTGGTGCTATGGGACATATTGAAGGAGAAAAACCAAGACTTGTAAAAACGCCTTGGACAGATGAGGAAATACCTTTTGAAGATGCTGCTACTCTAGGCACAGACAAAGTTATTAAAGAACATTCTACTATTGGAATTATGGTTACAACAGATGGATCTGTAACTGATATTGCACGCTCTAATTACATTGAAGCAGAAGAAAAAGTAGTTAAAGAGTTAAAAGCAGTAGGAAAGCCTTTTGTTATTGTTTTGAATAGTGCTCATCCACAAAATAATGAAACAAAAAAACTTGCAACTTCTCTGCAAGAAAAATATGATGCACCTGTTATCCCTTTGAATGCTTTAGACCTTAAAGAAAATGATGTAGATAAAATATTCGAAAATCTTTTAATGGAATTCCCAGTTAAATCTATTCGTATTTCAATGCCCGACTGGTTAAGAGCTTTAGATTTTAATAGTGCAATTATTAGTGAAATTTCTAACGAAATGAGAAATCTTGGAAGCAAAATTAACAAACTTAGTGATGCAGACAAAAATCAAATAGCTTTTGCAGAAAGCGATTGCTTTGACCCTATTACCTATTCTAATATTGAAGCGGGGCAAGGAGTGATAAAATTCAATGTTATTCCTAAAGAAGGGCTTTTCTACAGAGTACTATCAGAAGAATGTGGAATAGAAATTAAAAGCGATTATGAACTTATCAGCAATATTAAAGAGTTGTCTATTGCAAAAATTGAATATGATAAACTCAAAAATGCTCTTGAACAAGTTTCTCAAACTGGATATGGTGTCGTAGAACCTAAACCTACTGATTTTGAACTTGGCGAGCCAGAAATTATTAAGCAAGGTTCTAGATATGGTGTTAAAATAAAAGCAACTGCTCCAAGTCTTCATATTATGCGAGTTGATGTCGAAACTGAAGTTACTCCACTTGTAGGGACAGAAGATCAATCTCAAGACCTAGCTAAAAATCTTGTTGACCAATTTGAAAGCGACCCTCAATCTATTTGGCAAACTAATATTTTGGGAAGAAGTTTATCAGAACTTGTTGAAGATAACATTAACTCAAAACTTGTAATGATGCCTATTGAAGCACAAAGAAAAATGAGAAAAACTCTTGGAAGAATTGTTAACGAAGGAAAAGGTGGGGTTATTTGTATCTTATTATAATAAAGAGCAAAAACAAAGCAGACTTAAATGTCTGCTTTTTTATTTATTTTGCTAAATAATTTTGATTTAATTTGAATTTTTGATAAAATAACCACATGGAATATAATCTTAACTCATTAAATGATGAACAAATAAAAGCATTAAAAGAAACTGAAGGGGCTGTTTTGGTTACTGCTGGAGCTGGAAGTGGCAAGACTAGACTCTTAACACATAGAATTGCATATCTAATTAAAGAGTGTGGGGTAAGCCCATATAATATTTTGGCTATTACTTTTACAAATAAAGCAACAAAAGAAATGCAAGAAAGAGTCGCAGATATGGTTGAAGGTGCTAATAAGGTTTGGATATCTACATTCCATTCCATGTGTGTTCGTATCTTAAGACAAGATATTTATAGGCTTTCTCCTTATAATAAAAATTTTACTATTTTTAGCGAAAGTGATAGTGATAAAGCAATAAAAAAAATTTTAGATGAATTAAATTATAAAGATGATAAATTTAAAAAAGTTTTTATATCACAGCTGTCAAATTTTAAAAACTCAGGACAAGCTTTGAATGATTATTTGCTTACTCATTCATGCGAATTCAATATGCAAGAGATAGGCAAAGCAATTGTAATGTATGATGATTATCTGAAAAAAAATAATGCTCTCGATTTTGATGATTTGCTAATTAAAACAATAGAACTTTTTAAAAAATTCCCTGAAGTTTTAGAGTATTATTCAAATAGATTTAGGTATATACTAGTAGATGAGTTTCAAGATACAAACACTGTCCAGTATCAACTTGTTAAAATGCTTGCAAGTGCATATGGCAATGTATTTGTTGTTGGTGATGAAGATCAATGTATTTATTCTTGGAGAGGAGCAAATTTTGAAAATATCTTCAAATTTAAAAAAGATTTCCCAAATGTAAAAGTCTTTAAATTAGAAAGAAATTATCGTTCAACAGCTCCTATTTTACAAATCGCCAACAATGTTATAAAAAATAATTCAACTCGACTTGATAAAAAAATGTGGACTGAAAAAACAGAAGGGGAACAACCCGTTTTATATAATGCTTATGATGAAAGAGATGAAGCGTTATATGTAGCTCAAAATATTGAAAAGTTAATTGCTGCACAAAATTATAAATACGATGATTTTGCTGTTCTAATGAGAATGAATGCTCTTTCTCGCAATCTTGAAGAGGCTTTCTTATCTTACAATATTCCTCATAGAATTTACGGTGGATTTAAGTTCTATGAAAGAGTTGAAATCAAAAATTTGATTGCATATCTGCGAATCTTTGTTAATCCTAAAGATGATATCTCTTTTATTCGTATTATAAACTTTCCTAAAAGAGGTATCGGAGATGGAACAATTGCAAAATTAGAAGAAATAAGTGGCGAAAAAAGTTTAATTGAGCGATTATTGTCCGATGAATTTAAAAATAATTTGTTATACAAAAAGTTTGAAGATTTTATAAAAATTTATAAAGAAATTTCGGGGAATAATTATAAGAAATTATCCGATTTTGTTCAAGATGTGATTTCTAGTTTTGCACTTAAACTTGCATATAATCCAAAAGACGAAGACGATTTAAACAAAATTCTTAATATTGAGCAGTTTGTTTCTTCAGTTAAAGATTTCGAATCTTTAAATCCAGATGCTGACCTTGGACAATTTTTGGAAATGATAACCCTTAGCTCAGACACTGATGAAATTGGTCAAGGGGGAGCTGTAACTATTGCCACTGTTCATGCAGTGAAAGGTCTTGAATTTAAAGTGGTTTTTGTTATTGGACTAGAAGAAGGTGTTTTTCCAATATCAAGGGCATTTAATTCAAATCACGAACTGGAAGAAGAAAGAAGGCTAATGTATGTTGCTTTGACAAGAGCAGAAGAAAGATTGTATTTAACTCATTGCACAAAAAGATATTTGTATTCTAGCAGGCAGTATCAAATGCCAAGCAGATTTTGTAAAGAACTCGGACTGAATAGCTTTTCAAATATTAAGCCAAAATTTGAGGCAAAACCTAAAATGTCAGAGAATGATAAAGTTCAGCAAATGCTTAAGCAAGTTTTTAAGAAAGAAGAAAAAGAGCATAAAGATGTTTCTATTTATAAAGTTGGGCAAAAAGTTTCGCACCCTAGATTCGGAGATGGACAAATAGTTGAAATTTCTGATGATGGACTTGTTGGAGATATAATTTTTGAAGATTTTGGCAAAAAAAGTTTAATGTTAGAATTAGCACCACTTGAAATTTTGTAGGAGGGGATAATGGACAAAATAGAGCAAATGAAAGCTTTGATTAAAGAAATCGAGAAGCATAATTACAACTATTATGTTTTGGATAATCCAACTATTTCTGATAGAGAATATGACAAGCTTTATTATCAACTTGTTGATTTAGAAAAAGAAACGGGTGTTATTTTACCTTTCTCTCCTACTCAAAGAGTTGGGGATCAAGTTCTTGAGGGCTTTACAAAGAAAAGACATGAAGTAAATTTATATTCTTTAAATAAAGTTCGAGATTTTGATGATCTGCGTGATTGGGCTAAAGATATGAAAGATTTAGCAAAAGGGACGGATTTTGCATTAGAATACAAGTTTGATGGTTTGCAAATGGTTCTTGAATATGACAAAGGGCTTTTTGTATCTGCTACTACTAGGGGAAATGGAATAGTTGGAGAAGATGTAACTTTGCAAGTTAAAACTATAAAATCTGTCCCTTTAAAAATTAATTTTGAAGGGAAATTGATTGTTCAAGGCGAATGTATGATGACAAATAAAAATTTTGAATTATACAACAAAACGGCTGTTGAAAAATTAAAGAATCCTAGAAATGCCGCGGCAGGTGCAGTAAGAAATCTAGATCCAAAAGAAACTGCGAAAAGAAAGTTAGATTATTTTTGCTATTCTATTTTAAAATGTGAAGGGAAAGATTTTCAAACACAAAAACAAATGCATGATTTTCTTGAAGATAATGGTTTTAAAACAGGAGATTATTTTAAAATTTGCTCATCTGTTGAAGAGATCATACAAAATATCAAAGAAGTTGATAAGGTAAAGAGCAAATTAGATGTTTTGATAGATGGTATGGTTATAAAAATAAATAAAGTTTCTCCTAGGGAAGAAATTGGCTATACTGCAAAATTTCCTAAATGGGCAGTAGCTTTTAAGTTTGAAGCTATGGAAGTATCAACAATGCTAAATGATGTTGTATGGCAAGTTGGGAGGACAGGCAGGGTTACACCTATTGCAATTTTGGAACCTGTAGAACTTGCTGGAGCGACGATAAGCAGAGCTACATTAAATAATATCGAGGATATAAATAGAAAAAATCTTTATAAAAAGGCTCGAGTTTTTGTCAGAAGAAGTAACGAAGTAATACCAGAAGTCATGGGACTTGCTGAAAAATATGATGATAGTCAAAAGATTGAATTACCAAAAGTTTGTCCTGTTTGCTCAAGTAAATTAATATTAAAAGGACCGTTGTTGTTTTGTCCAAACCATTTTGATTGTCCAGCTCAAGTTATTGATAGGCTTGTCCATTTTGCAAGTAGAGAAGCTATGAATATAGAAGGCTTGTCTGGAAAAACAATACAAGCTTTCTATGACAATTTTGATGTACATGAATTAGGTGATTTGTATAAGATTACAAAAGAACAATTATTGACTTTAGAAAATTTTAAAGACAAAAAGGCAAGTAATGTGCTTTCTTCACTAGAAAAAAGTAAAAATGTGGATTTGGCAAAATTTATTTTTTCGTTAGGTATTGAAGAAGTAGGTATAAAAACTGCAAAAGATTTAGTAAAACATTTTAAAACATTTGAAAATCTTGAAAGGGCTGATATAAATGAACTTTTGCAGGTGCAAGACATTGGCGAAGTTATTGCAAACAATATTTACCAGTTTTTTAGAGATAAAAATAATTTGAAAGAAATTGAAGATTTATTTAAGCAGGGTATTAAAATAAAAGAAAATTTAGAGAATTTAACGAATTTGCGATTTGAGGGTAAAACCTTCGTTTTGACAGGTGCTTTGTCAAGACCTAGGAAAGAAATAGAAAAAATTATTGAAAAGCATGGTGGCAAATGCTCTAGTTCCGTTTCAAAGAACACAGATTATGTTTTAGTGGGAGAAGATGCAGGTAGTAAGCTTGATAAAGCAAAACAATTAAATTTAACAATAATTAGTGAACAAGACTTTAACAAAATGATAAAATAACACAAAAAGGCTTTGCAAAAACAAAGCCTTTTGTGTTTTTATTTAAAACGATGTAAATTTAATTTTTAATATTGACAAGATTTACAAATTATGGTATTATTTTGCTCGAGGTAAATTATGGAAAATAGAGAAAATATTGAAAGTGTTATAAAAAATACTGAAGAACGATTAAAAGTGGCTAATAGAAGAGGCATTGAATGTTTAAAACGATCATTTGGTGGTGCTTGCATTTTTTTATTTAGTTTGTTACTAGGGGGATACTTATATCAATTTGCACAAACAACTTGCGAGGGGAATTGGATAGTTGGTTTTACTGCTTTAGGTGCTTTGGCTGGAGTTTGGAAAACTTTTAAAAATGCAATGAGTGTTTCTAATTATAAAATTTTTATCGAGCAACTAGAAAAACAATTAAAAGCAGAAATAGAAAAGAAAAAAGCTATTGCAGAAAAAGAAAAGATGTTTGATGAAAATGTAGGAGTAAAAAACTCTGAAGAAGAAATGCCTTTAAACGAAAAAAATATTAATATCGAAAGTGAAGAAATTGAAAAATAAGGATGTTCAATAATAACACATATTGACATCTCTCTTATTTTGTGCTATAATAGGCTTAGTTAAAAGGGTTGTTAAGATGGGAAAAAAGAAAAGTGGTTTAATGAATTATATTAAGGGAAAAATTAAAAATCGTCGCACAGATGTTGAGCTTGCTAGCAATGAATCATTAAAGGAAACAAAAAGATTTTCTAAGTGGCAAGAATTTAGAATAGCTGCAGATATATATTTTCAAGATTTTAAAAATAAATTTAAAAGCAAAAATTGGGCCGGAAAGGTAGGTTATATTGCTGCAGGAGCTGCTATACCTGTGTCAGCTTTAAGCGTTGCAGCAATAGTTGAATCTGTAAATAATGTGAGTGATTATAGTTTTGATGAACAAACAATTTACTCAGAATATTTGGAAGCATCGAATTCTAAAGCTGTTAATTTAAAACAAATAGAGGATGTGCTAGATGTTTTTGAACGTGACAAAGGGGCTATGAATTATGTAAAAGAAATTTATTCTGCTAATATAAAAGGAATAAAAGATTTTAGCCAAAAGGATCTAGTTCTTATTGACCAGAATTATCAGCAGATAAACTGTTCTCCAATGACTTGGATGGGAGGAAATTTCTCAACAAGTGAAGGGTTCTGCGAAATGCTAGATGATCTTGTGGTAAAAATTAATACTGCGTTTGAAGAAGAAAATGGCCTTGTAGAGAATATACAAATTCGTGAAGCTGTAGGTTTAGGTTGTGATGAACATATTAAACAATTAAAGGAAATTTCTGAAAATATTAAGCAGGATATAGGTCTTGTTGTGGGATTTATCGGAAAAATAAAAGAAATCAATGCAAGCCATAATCTTAAAGATTTAGATGAAGCAAAAAATACGCTTCAGTCATATATGAAAAGAGCACAAATTATTCTTGCTGATAAAGTCTTTACAGATCCAAGCATTATTGAAATTGTAAGCAGTAGTAATGAACGAGGTGGTATAATAGAAGGTATTTTAAATTACAATGGTGGGCAAGAATTGATTGAAATTACAAATTCTCGTATGGCTTCTTTATCAAATAATTTGGCAGATACTCAATCTTTATTAGAGAGCTGTGATGAAAACGATTTTGTGGCAATAAAAGAAAAAGTTCAAAATATGTTTATTTCAATAGAAAATGATGTGCAAATTTTGGAAGCTTGTAAAACATTTACTGGAAATATATATTCTCAAGAGATGGAGTCTAAAAATAAATAGCTGCAATGAAAGAAAAAATGTTTGATTTATCTTCAAACATTTTTTTATTTTTAATAATGGCTTAATCTGTGGTCATAAAGTTGTAAAAAGTGTTAAAGATTATAAATTTAATGTTTTTTGTCTAAAGAGTGTTTATAAAATAGTTATTAAAAAAATTGAAAAATAAATTATAAAATTACAAAAATAACTTGACAAAACTTTGCAAATCTATATAATTAGTCATGTATGCTTCGTTGTCGGAGGCAGTGCTTTATTCTCAAAGGATAAGCATAAACAAACAGCAGGTGATTTTTATACTTGATTTCCCTTAATCGCCGATTCGCTTTTGCGGAGTTGCATGATTGCAATCGTGTTGTTCATGTTTTACAAAAAAGAAAAGCATTTTTCGTGCACGACAACAGTTTACAAACTGGTCGTGCTTTTTATTCGACAAAAATATATTCTCAAGTATTTGAGTTAAAAGGAGAAAACAATGCCTACAATAAACCAACTTGTTAGAAAGGGTAGAGAAACTTTTGAGAAAAAATCCAAAGCTCCACTTTTGGAAGAATGTCCTCAAAAAAGAGGTGTTTGCTTATCTGTTAGAACTGCTACACCTAAGAAACCTAACTCTGCTTTAAGAAAAATCGCTAGAGTTAAACTTTCAAATGGTCAAGAAGGAACTTGCTACATTCCTGGAATTGGGCACAATCTTCAAGAGCACAGTGTTGTTCTTGTAAGAGGCGGAAGAGTTAGGGACTTACCTGGTGTAAGATATCACATTATTCGTGGAACTCTTGATACTGCTGGTGTTCAAAACAGAAAACAAGGTCGTTCAAAATATGGCGCTAAGCGTCCAAAGAAAACAAAGTAATTTAACTTTGCTTTAAAAAAAATTTTAAAATTATATTAAAAGGAGAAAATTATTATGCCAAGAAGAAATTGTGCTGTCAAAAAAGATGTTCTCCCAGATCCAATTTATAAGAGCAAAGTTGTTACAAAACTTGTTAACCAAGTTATGGAGTCTGGTAAAAAAGGACTTGCTCAAAGAATTGTTTATGGAGCTTTTGACATAATTAAAGAAAAATTAGAACAAGAACCTTTAGAGGTTTTCTTAACTGCACTTGAAAATGTTAAACCAGTGCTTGAAACTAAGTCAAGAAGAGTTGGAGGAGCTACTTATCAAGTTCCTATGGAAATTAGACCTGATAGAAGACAAACTCTTGCTATTCGTTGGCTTGTTACTTTTGCTAGAAAAAGAACAGGCGAAAGAGGAATGCAAGCTAGACTTGCTGGCGAAATTATTGATGCTTTCAATTCTACTGGTGGAGCAATCAAAAAACGTGATGAAATGCACAGAATGGCTGAAGCTAATAAAGCTTTTGCTCATTTCAAATGGTAATAAATTATCTTTAGTTTATTAAAGAATATTTATTAAAACAAATTTAATTTTAATAGGAGAAAAATATGGCAAACAATCTAGAATTAACTAGAAATGTCGGTATTATGGCCCACATTGATGCTGGTAAAACTACTACAACTGAACGTATTTTGTATTACACTGGTAAAAGCCACAAAATAGGTGAAGTTCATGATGGCGCAGCTACAATGGATTGGATGGCGCAAGAACAAGAAAGAGGTATTACTATTACTTCTGCTTGTACTACTTGTTCTTGGAAAGGTCATAAAATTAACATCATTGATACTCCTGGACACGTTGACTTCACAATTGAAGTTGAGCGTTCTTTAAAAGTTCTTGATGGTGCTGTTTTAGTTCTTTCTGCTCGTGACAAGGTTCAACCTCAAACAGAAACTGTTTGGCGTCAATCTAACAAATATAAAGTACCTACTATTATCTATGTTAACAAAATGGATAGAGATGCAGCTGACTTTTTTGGCTGTGTAGAGTCTATTCAAAGAAGATTAAAAACTAATCCATTACCTATACAGATGCCTATTGGAGAAGCTGATACTTTTACAGGTATTATTGACCTTCTTACAATGAAGGCTGAAATATATAAGGATGATATGGGTAAGGAAATTGAAGTTACTGATATCCCAGCTGAATTAAAGGCTAAAGCTGAAGAAGAACACAATAAGATGATTGAAAAAATCGTTGAAACTGATGATGCTTTGCTTGAAAGATATTTTGAAGGAGAAAAAATTTCTCTTGATGAACTTAAAAAAGCTATAAGAAAGGCTACAATTAGCAAGGCTTTAGTACCTGTTCTTTGTGGTTCTTCATACAAGAATAAGGGTGTTCAAATGCTATTAGATGCAATGGTTGAATATCTGCCTAGTCCTTTAGATATTGATCATATCAAAGGTATTAATCCTGATACTGGAGAAGAAGAAGATAGAGCTCCTGATGAAAATGCACCACTTGCTGGCCTTGCATTTAAAATCATGACTGACCCATATGTTGGTGGATTGACTTTCTTCCGTGTTTATAGTGGAAAACTTACTGCTGGATCTTATGTTTACAATTCTAATAATGGCAAAACAGAAAGAGTTGGTCGTTTAATAAGAATGCATGCTAACAACAGACAAGAAATCACAGAAGTAGGGGCAGGGGATATTGCTGCTATTGTTGGTCTTAAAGATACAATAACAGGACATACTTTATGCGATGAAAAACATCCTATTCAACTTGAAAGTATGGATTTCCCAGAACCTGTTATTCAACTTGCTATTGAACCTAAAACTAAAGATATGCAAGAAAAAATGGCATTGGCTTTAGCTAAACTTTCTAGAGAAGACCCTTCTTTTAGAGTTAGCACTAACCAAGAAACAGGTCAAACTTTGATTGCTGGTATGGGTGAATTACACCTTGAAATCATTGTTGACAGACTTTTAAGAGAATTTAAAGTTGAAGCAACTGTTGGTAAACCTCAAGTTTCTTATCGTGAAGCTATCAAGAAAGCAGTTAGAGCTGAAGGAAAATTTATCAGACAATCTGGTGGTAAAGGTCAATACGGACATTGTATTATTGAAATGGAACCTCTTGCTCCAGGTGAAGGCTATCAATTTGTTGATAAAACAGTTGGTGGTTCTGTTCCTAAAGAATATATCCAACCTATCAATAATGGTATCAATGAAGCTAGAATGAATGGTGTTCTTGCTGGATATGAAACTGTTGACTTTAGAGTTACTTTGGTTGATGGTTCTTATCACGAAGTTGACTCTTCTGAAATGGCTTTCAAAATCGCTGGTTCTATGGCTTTCCAAGATGGTGCTAAAAAAGCTGACACTGTTTTATTGGAACCTATAATGAAAGTTTCTGTTGAAGTTCCTGATGAATACTTGGGAACAGTTATGGGTAACCTTACATCTCGTAGGGGTATGCTTACTGGTACAGAATCTTCAGCAGGTATTCAAATAGTAAATGCAGAAGTTCCTCTTGCTGAAATGTTTGGTTATGCAACTGACCTTCGTTCTCAAACTCAAGGTAGAGGTAACTATGTAATGGAACCTCTTAAATATCAAGAAGTTCCTAAATCTATTGCTCAAACTATTATTGGTGAAAGAGCTAAGAAATAAAAAGTTATTTATAATTTTTGTTTTAAATAAATTGAATTTTCTACAAAATTAAAAAAAATAACGCAAAATCATTTTGCTTTTTAAAAAAAATATGTTATCATATCGTAGTAAAACAAAAAAAGGAGATTTTTTAAAATGGCTATTGGTGTTTATGAAAGAAAAAAACCACATGTAAACGTTGGAACTATTGGTCACGTTGACCACGGCAAAACTACTCTTACTGCTGCTATTACTATGTATTCAGCTGCTAAGGGTTTTGCACAAAAAATGAGATATGACGAAATTGATAAAGCCCCAGAAGAAAAAGCTAGAGGTATTACTATCAATACAGCTCACGTTGAATACGAAACTGACAAACGTCACTACGCTCACGTAGACTGCCCAGGACACGCAGACTATGTTAAAAACATGATTACTGGTGCTGCTCAAATGGATGGCGCTATCCTTGTTGTTGCTGCAACAGATGGTCCTATGCCTCAAACTAGAGAACATATCCTTCTTGCTAGACAAGTTGGTGTTCCTTACATCGTTGTATTTATGAACAAAACTGATCAAGTTGATGATCCTGAACTTCTTGAACTTGTTGAAATGGAAATCAGAGATCTTCTTACTGAATATGGTTTCCCTGGAGATAAAACTCCTATCATCAAAGGTTCAGCTTTAAAAGCTTTGGAAGCTGCTCAAGCTGGTAATGTAGCTGATGCTTCTTGCAACTGCATCCAAGAACTTCTTGATGCTCTTGATTCTTATATCCCTGAACCTCAAAGAGAAACAGATAAACCTTTCCTTATGCCTGTTGAAGACGTTTTCACAATTACTGGTCGTGGAACTGTTGCAACTGGTAGAGTTGAAAGAGGTTCTGTAAAAGTTGGTGATACTGTTGAAATCGTAGGACTTGGAGCTTCTAAACAAACTGTTATTACAGGGGTTGAAATGTTCCATAAATCTCTTGATGCTGCTATTGCAGGAGATAATGCTGGTCTTCTTCTTCGTGGTATCCAAAGAACAGATATCGAAAGAGGACAAGTTCTTTGCAAACCAGGTTCAATTCACCCACACACTAAATTCACTGCTGAAGTTTATGTATTAAAGAAAGAAGAAGGCGGACGTCATACTCCATTCTTTAACGGATATAGACCTCAATTCTATTTCAGAACAACAGATATCACTGGTGTTATTGAACTTGAAAAAGGTGTTGAAATGGTTATGCCTGGCGACCATGTTAAGATGACTATCACTCTTATCAATCCTATCGCTATCGAACAAGGACTTCGTTTCGCTATTCGTGAAGGCGGAAGAACAGTTGGTTCTGGGGTTGTTTCAACAATCATTGAATAATATTTATAAATATTTAAAAAAGATTGTGCGTTTTGCATAATCTTTTTTTTGCTTTTTAATAAAAAATATTACTGTGTTTCTTATATTTAAATAATTATATTTTTTATATTTTTTCAAATTTTAGTTAATTGTTAAAAATATAGGTTATAAAAATTTAAATAATTTTTGTTTTTATATTTAAAAATTTTGTGATATAATTATTCAAAGGTGGAATTATGGGAATAATTGGTAAAATATTTAAAGCTTTTGGATTTGAAAATGAAGAAAAAGTTAAGCCTAAAAAGAACAAAACGAAAGCAAGTTTTAAGATAAAAGATGGAAAAATAAAGTCAAGGGCAGAAGAAATAGATGGTATCCCTGTTTATTATCCTGAAAGTTTTTTGCAAGTTAAAGATTTTGCTGAAATTTTGAAGAAGGGTAATCCTTTAATAATATCTATAGAATATTGCGAAAAAGATTTATCAGAAAGAGTTATAAGTTATTTTGAAGGAGTTTGTTTTGCTCTTTCAGCATCTCAGCATGAAATAGAAACTGGTAAGCTTTTCTTATATTTGCCGGAGGGTATGGAAATTGAAGAATAATTTTTTTAAAACATATTTTTTAGTAATTTCGATTACCTTTTTTGTTTTACTTTTTGATATGTTAACAAAATATATTTTAATTCCAACTCTTATTCCACAAGTGGGTGATGTAGCTCCTTTTATTGATGGCTTTATTAATTTTGTTCATGTACAAAATAAAGGAGCAAGTTGGGGAATTTTAAGTGGTCAGATGTATTTTCTTATTATAATTTCCGTTTTAATTTTGGTTGGTATTTTATGGTTGTATATAAAAAAGATAAATAATGAAAAATCTAAAAATAATGTGTTAATATCAATTACTGTTGGATTTTTAGTTGGGGGATGTTTAGGAAATCTTTATGATAGAATTGTTTTTGGATATGTTAGGGACTTCATAAATTTTGAGTTTATAGATTTCCCTGTATTTAATATTGCAGACTGTGCTATTACCGTAGGGGTTATACTTTTTGTAATTTATATTATTTTAGATTATGTTAAAGCTATCAAAACAGAAAAAAAATTGAAAAACGACCATGCAGATAATAATTTTGAAACAGAAGAATTTAAAGAAAAATTGACAGAAACTTTAATAAGAGATCGTAATAATAACAATAATCTAAATAATGCTAAGAAAAAAAATGATATCAATAAAGACGCAAAAGATAAAGATGATTAATAATTAAAATATAAGGAGTAATTTTGAAAGGGGATTTTAAAATAAGCTGTGACGAACAAAATTCAAGGTTGGATATGGTTTTTAATAACCATTTTAAAGACTTCTCTCGTTCTCATATTAAAAACTTGATTGGTGAAGGAAAGATTTTATTAAACGGAAAAACTGTAAAGTCAGGTGAAAAAGTTAAATTTAATCAAATAGTAAGTTATGATTTTGAAGATTTAGAACCTCTACAAGTCCAACCTGAGAATATTGACTTTGAAATTGTTTATCAAGATAAAGATTTGATTGTTGTTAATAAGCCACAAGGATTAGTTGTTCATCCCTGCTCTTCAACCAAGAAAGGTACTTTAGTAAATGGACTTTTAGATAAAATTAAAGATTTAAGTGGTATAAATGGGGTGTTAAGACCAGGAATTGTCCATAGGCTTGATAAAAATACATCGGGATTAATGGTAGTCGCTAAAAATGACAAAGCTCATATTTCTTTAGCAGAACAAATAAAAAATAAAACTTGTAAACGAAGTTATATTGCTCTTTGTGAAGGAGTCTTTAACAAAGATGAAGGCGAAATAAAGACATATTTGGAAAGAAGTAAAAGTGATAGAAAAAAATATGCTGTTTCTAGTAAGGGAAAAATAGCTATTACAGATTTTAAGGTTTTGAAACGTTACACGAACAAAACTTTAGTAGAATTTTCATTGCAAACAGGAAGGACTCATCAAATTCGTGTTCACTGTAAATTTATTGGGCATCCGATAGTAGGAGATGACATTTATGGAAAAGCAGAAAAGAACTTAAAAGGGCAACTGCTCCATTCTTATAAAATTAAATTTATTCACCCATCAACAAATAAAGAAATGTCTTTTCAAATTGGTTTGCCAGAGTATTTTAAAGAATATTTGACTAAAATAAAAGAGAAGAATTGATTTCTTCTCTTTTTTTACTTATTAAAAACTAATCCTGTAAAATAATTAGTCTTGTGGTGCTTGAAATTCTGTGATTCCAACACGGCGTTTTTTACGCTCAATTTCAATAAGATTAGAAAGTAAATCTCTAATTTTATATGGATTTGAAATATGATACATATGAAATTCAGGCACTCCAGCATCATTACTTTCAACTTTTATTGATCCTGTTCCAAAAATTTTATCTGCTAAAGTTGCAGTTAAGGTTAAGTCAAAGCATCTATAAAGATTGACTTCATCTATTACTGAAGACAAAAATCCTTTATGTCTAAACAATTTTATCCATTCATTACCTTTTTTTACAATGTAATATCTTGTAAATGATAATGGCATACCCATAAATCTTTTTCTATCATGCCATACAACTTCACAGTCTTTATCAAATTTCATTTTATCCTCCAAATTCTATATATACATATGATACATTATTTTTAAATAAAAGTAAAGAGAAATTTTTAAAAAAATAAAAAAGCAAGCCTAAATTAGCTTGCTTTTTGCTATTATTTTATTATTTGCAAGAATTGTTGCACCCACAACCACCACATAAAAGTAATAAAATTACAAGTGTGCAGGCATCAATTCCGCAACAACCATTGTTGTTACCACAACCGCAAAGGCTTTGTAAAATGATTATCCAAAGTATAAGAGAGCATGGATCACAGCAGTTACCACAACCACCGAAACCGCCACCTTGGCATCCGTTAAAGAAATTCATTTGTATCCTCCTAATCTTATGTAATTGAAAGTTCTTTTCGCTTTCACATTATCATACTACGCATCTTGCATAAAAAATGTGCTTAAGTTTTATAAAAATATTATTTTATAACTGTTTTTCGACAAAACTAGTGCTTTTTCTTTCGCATATAACCAAGCCTTTTTCACAAAATATTTTCGTAATATATGCAGTATTTTGTTGACTTAGAAACCAAAATATTATAAAATAGCATTGTTATAAAATTTATACTATAAAAGGATTTTAACATGAGTAAAAAGAATATTAAAAATAAAGGTATCTTCAAAGGTTTTGTTTTTGGTGTTGCCATGATGTTATGTGGCTCCTTTGTCCCTGTAGGAGCTATTAATGCTTTGGCTAAAACAATCTCGCAAGATAATAATCCTTCTGAGAATGCTGGAGAAGTTGCGCAAGGGACAAACAGAATTGAAGTTGATGCTAGTGAGGTAGAAACTACTGTTGCAAAAGGTGGGAATTTTAACATCCCTACTGGTTTATATTTTGGTAAAACTAATGAGCCTCATAAAATTGGATCAGGGACAACTGAGAGCATTACCGAATCTAAAGTGGTTGCTTACTATGAAGCAGATGGTTCTGTAGTTTACGACTCTTCTCAACCAGAAAAATATCCAAAAGCGACTTTTGGTGCAGATAGAATTGGTAAGTATATTGTAGAATATTCAGTTACTGAAAATGGACTTACTTATAACTATAAACTTGAATTAAAATGTATTGTAAACGATGTAACATTTGAATTTAAAACAAATGATTCAAATATTATTCCTAGTGTTTATGATCTTTCTATAAGCAAGGGTGAAGATGGTAAAAATAGAGATATTATTTTACCAATTCCTTCAGTATTATCAGAAGATGGAGATAAAAAAGAAAACATAACAGTTATTTTAGATGGAGAAGAAGCTCCTGCTAAAGATACTGATTACATGCAAATTTCTATTGATCAAGCTTATTCAGAAGATGTAAAAATTGCAAAAAATGAAAGTGGCAATTATTATATTTCTGGAGAATCGCTTAAAAATGCTAATGGTTATGAATTTAAAATTGTTTATAAATTCTTCCAAAATGGTGTTCAAATTGCTTCTACTGATAAAACTTTTAGTGTTGAAGATAAATATTACACTAATAGTGAAAACAAAGCAGGGTATAAATTAACTGCATCATTCTCAACTTCACAACCTTCTTCTGCTACAGTTAAGGTAGCTAAAGCATTACCTTCAATTACTGCAACTACTTCTTCAACAGATTCCCCAGCAAACGAAACTGTTTCTGTATCTTATACTATAAATGTTTACAAGAGAAATAATAGTGGTTGGGATATAGTTAAAGATGCTGTTGATAAAGATAATAATTTTATAGCTCCAACTGCAGGAGATTATAAAATTGAGTATGTTATTACTGATTTCTATGGACAAAGCGTTACAAAAGAAATTCTTTTAAATGATGTTAAGGATACTGTTTCTGCAACTCCTTATATTTATGATGCTGCTGATAAAACAGCTAAATATAACAAAGAAACAGAATCATATAAAAGTGCAGAATCATACTTAAAATCAAAGACCATTAGTAGAAATATTGTTATGTATGCTATTGGTGGCTATGACAATGCTGTTGATGAAAAAGATTTAACATTAACAAGAGAAATTAGAACAGGAACAGGTTCTTTGTTCTATCAAATTTCAGATTATAATGATTATAATTTAATTTTTAATGCTAAAGCTAAAGATTCTTCAACTGTTTACAAAACTATTTATGATGACAATTTCCATATTAGAGAACAAATGATTCTTGGTGGAGAAACTAAGAGTGATGATGAAACAATTAAAAATTGGTTAATTAATAATCAATATTTGATTGTTACTAATAGTAGAACTGTAGATCCAATCAGTGGGGAAGAATATGGCGCAGAGTTAACCGATGAACAACTTAAAGAAAAAGGATATGCTTTTGTTGAGCCATCTAACCCTAACCTTTCATTCTCTGCTCAATCTTACACATTCTACTATATAGCTAATGATAATGTTAGTGGAAATAATGCTAAACAAGTTCCTTATACTGTTGAAGTTGTTGAAAGCACTGATGATATGGCTGTTCCATCAATTTTATATTCAACAGAGTTTCAATCTTCATATCTTAAAGAGGATACTATAAAATTGACTGCTCCTACAGCTTCTGATGAAGGAGGAGATTCAAGAGTTACTCTTGTAAATGCTTATAGATATTTGGATTCTTCTAGAAATCCTATCACAAGTGTTGGACAAGATATATCATATTTAATTAATAGTGCCTCAAAGATTGGTATTTCTTCTAGCAAATGGTATATTCAAGATGTAAATGGTGTTGTTGCATCTTCAGGTTGGACAATCCTTGAAGGAAAATCTGAATACGAAATCAAATTAAAAAATAAGCCAAAAGGTGCTGCTTATATTGAATTCTTCTCTTATGCTATTGATGATGAAGGGAATGTTGGTTTCTATGATAAACAAATTTATGTTTCTGATATTCAAGATAATTTCGCTCCATATCTATATCAAGTAGATGAAGTCGATAAACCTGAAGGATATGTAACTAATGAAACAATTGTTCTTCCTACACTTTATTTTGACGACAATATGCCACAATATATGAATGCTGGTGTTGTTGTTTATAAGGTAGATAAAGAAGGAAACCAAACAGTTGTGCATAGTTCAAACATGTCAACTCGTTATGATACTATAAGAGGAACATATGTTGTTTCTGCTGGATCATTCAATGCAGCTACGGGTGGTGATTATTTGGTAGCAGTTACTGTTACTGATGCTGGCAATCATTCAATAACAACTTATTTCACTTATGATGTTGCTAGTGTTACAGTTGTGGAAAGTCCTGAAATTACAAATATTAACACTGAAAACAAAGAAATAGTAATTGGTGAAGAACAAATTTTACCAGTTCCAAAGCTTTCCGTTTCTGAAAACGAAGATGTCGGTTATATTGGTATCTCTGAATATGATAGTGAAAAAACTTCTGATTACTACAATATTTCAGTAATTTCTGCTGATAACACAGACTACAATTTAAATGGAAATGTATTTGTAGCAAATTCTAGAGGAACATATAAACTTCAATACAATGTATTTGTTATTAGTTATTCAACTCAAGAAAAAAGTTTTAGCGCTTTAGAAGGTGGAGAAAACGGGAAATTATTCTTGACGACGGCTTCTGAAAATATTTCTAATAAAATTTTGGCATACAAAGCAAAAGGTACTGAATCTATTACAAATGCCGAAGGGAAACCTGCTACAGCAACTGCTGGAGATGTATATTACATTTATGCTGACCAAACAGAAACAGGGGATTATGTTTTAAAGATTAACTCAAGTGTTAAAGGAACTGGAGCCGAGATGGGTATAGACCAATTACCAGCTGCTCTTGCTGTTCAACTTCACCCAATGGTTAGTGATATCATTACTTATACTGCAGGAGAAGTTGCTGTTAATTTAAAAATGGATTCTTCAGCTTACCAAAAAACTAAATATGAAGATACATCAAGTTCAATAATTGTTAAACCTATTGATGCTGAAGTTTCTGGTTCTGGAAGTATTGATAAAGATAAATCAAATGTTAGTATTTCAGTATCATCTGGTAGCACAGTTAAAACTATCGCTACTGTAAGCATCAATGATTGGAAAAATGTTTCAAAAAATAGTGATATTTACAATGATGAAAATGGTAATCTAATTCTTAACCTTAATACTAATGGTAAATATACAATTAAGTATACTGTAAAAGCTAAAGATGGTATGGGAGCTACAGTAGGTAGTGAAAAGACAATTTCTTATGAGCTTTCTGTTGGTGATGTAATTTCTCCTGATATTGAAATTGACAATACAAATAATGAGTTTATCAAGACAACTTACAATGTAGGTGATGTTTTAGATATAAGAATTGATAAAATTGTAGTTTCTGATAACATTACAACTGATAGAGATACACTCTTAAAGGATATTGTAATTCAGGTTAAAAACACAAGCGCTAACACTACAACAACACTTGAAAATACTTCTGATGTAGCTGGCGATTATGCTTATTCTTATGAAATTGAGAAAGAAGGAAGTTATACAGTTTCAATCTATGTAAAAGATGAAGCTGGAAACAAGAGCTCTACAAAAGAGTTCACATTCACTGTAGGTGATGATGAATCAAACCCTATTAATGTTACTGAAGTTGTTGGTAAAGTATTGATTGGAATTTCAGTAGCAATTCTTGCAGGTGTTGTAGTTTACTTTGTAGTTTCTAAAGTTAAAGAAAACAAAGGAAGCAAAAAATCTAAATAATAAAAAAGCTCACTTATAGTGAGTTTTTTTTATTAAAAATTTGTATTAAAAATAAAAAAATATATTAAAATTGGACAAAACAAATTAATTTTTCATTTCGACATTAGCATAAAATCGCATATAAGCATTTTAACATTTTGATTTTGTTAATTTTTCTTGACAAACATTTTTTATTATGGTACAATATCACAGTATCCGCATGTGTAGGGTTATAAAGTCCTTAATGGCACCTGTTAAACAGCGAGTTTGGTTAGAGGAGGTAAAAAATATGTTTGCTATTGTTCAATCTGGTGGAAAACAATATAAAGTAAGCGAAGGCGACATTATCAGTGTTGAAAAACTTGATAGAGCTGTTGGAGATAAAGTTAATTTAGAAGTTTTACTTGTTTCTGACAACGGAAATGTTGTAGCTGGTAATCCATCAGTTAAAAATGCAGTTTGTGAAGCTGAAGTTGTAGCTCATGGCAAAGGCGATAAAATTGTTGTTTTCAAATATAAGCCTAAGAAAAATGAGAGAAAAAAGCAAGGACACAGACAACCATTTACTCAAATTAAAATTTTATCTATTAAAAAGTAAGGTTTTATATGACAAAAATTACTTTTTTTAAAAAAAATGACTTAATAACTGGATTTGAAATTTCTGGGCATACTGGAAAAGATGAAATTGGCAAAGATTTACTTTGCTGTCAGATCTCAACAATTGCTCAACTTGCAGTTGTTGGATTAAAAGAAATCGCAAAAGTAGAAGAATTTTGTGAAATTTCAGATGGATTTTTAAAAATTCTCGTAAATTTTAAAAATGCTCAAAAAAATGATATTCAATTTTTGTTTAAAACTTGTTTTTTATCATTTCAATCTGTTATTCAAGGTGAAAAGAAATTTGCAAAATTGGAGGTAAAAAATGTTTAAGTTTAATGCTCAACTTTTTGCTCACAAAAAAGGTGGTGGTAGCACCAAAAATGGTCGTGATTCTCAAAGCAAAAGACTTGGAGTTAAGGCTTATGGTGGTCAAAAAGTAACTGCAGGCAGTATAATTGTTAGACAAAAAGGAACTAAAGTTTATCCTAGCACAAATGTTGGTATGGGTAAAGATTATACTTTGTTTGCTTTATGTGATGGCGTTGTTAAATTTGGCGTAAGCAACGGCAAAAAAGTTGTCGCTATTGTTGCGCAGTAGTGATTAAGCAGGGTTAACCTGCTTTTTTAAATGTTTTAAAATTATGATTTATAAAAAATTAAAAAACGAGATAATTATTATTGATAAGTCGCAGTTTAATCCTACTCATATTCTTGAATGTGGGCAAGTTTTTTGCTTTAAAAAAGATGAAGAAGGCTATTCTGTTTTCCCTCAAGATAAATTTGCAAAAGTTATTGAAAAAGATGATGGATACCACATAATTACAAAAGATGTAAATTTTTTTGAAAATTATTTTGATTTAGAAACAGATTATTTACAAATTAAAAGGTCGTTAAAAAAATTCGAGTTGCTTAAAGGACCTTTAAATTTTGGCTATGGAATAAGAATTTTGAAACAGGATTTATTTGAAACTTTAATATCATTTATTATTTCTGCTAATAACAATATTAAAAGGATCAAATTAATTTTAGACAATTTAAGAGAGTATTTTCAAAAAGAAAACAATGGTAAAATTTTTCCAACTTATCTTCAACTTTCGAATCAAAATGAACAATTTTTTAAAAATATGGGGTGCGGATATAGAGCTAAATACTTGGTTAATGTTTTAAAAGAAATAACACCAGCAATTTTAAAAGATTGGGAGAAACTCAATACGAATGAGCTGCAAAAAAAACTTATTTCTCTTTCTGGAGTAGGACCAAAGGTTTCAGATTGTATTTTGCTTTTTGGTTATGGCAAAAAAGATGTTTTTCCTGTAGATACTTGGATTAATCAAATGTATAATAAATTTTATTCTAAATTAGATAATCGTCAAAAGATAAGAGAAAATCTTATTATGCAATTTAAAAATTTATCAGGTTATGCCCAACAATATCTATTTTATTACCAAAGGTCTTTTATTCATTAATGAAATTATGGCAGTTAATTTTTAACTGCTTTTTTTATTGAAAAAAGATTAATTTTGGTATTTACAATGATATTTTTATATGTTATAATGTTTCTGAACTTTTAAAGTTTAAAACTGCGAAAGGAGAAAATTTATATGAAAGGATTATCATTGCTTGCAAATTTCAGTGCTGTAGAAATTACTTTTACTGTTATTGGAGTAGTTGTCTTAGCATTAATTGTTTTGCTTTTTATCATTGTGCCAGTTAAGGCTTATTTTACTGCTTTGTTTGCCAAAGCACATATTTCTATGTTAAAGTTAACTGCTTTTAAAAATTGTAAATTAGACCCTATGAACTTGGTGCAAGCTTATATTTTATCAAAAAAATCAGGTCTTGATTTGAAAGTAAATCAAATAGAAGCTGTCTTACTTTCTGGTGGGAATGCTATTGACATGATTAATGCCATGAAACTTGCAAAAGAGGCAAATATTCAAATGCCTTTCTCGCTTGCTTCAGCTTTAGAATTAAAAACAAAAAAATCTCTTGAAATTGTTAAAAGTGCAACAGAAAGTGTTACTGAAACAATTTCTCAAGCAAAAGCGGTTACTAAAGACAACATTGAATTAGTTTTAGATATTAGCTTAATACTTAAATTAAATATCCCTAAATATCTCTTTGGGCTATCTGTTGATAAAATAAAATCTTATGTTGTGCAAGAAATTATTAAAAAAGTCTATTTATTATCTAAAGACGAAGTATTTAACGATCCTAATTCAATTTGTAAATTTAATTTTGAAGAAGCTGGAAGAGATACAGCATATATTTTGAAAGATGTTAGAATTGCAAACATTTCTATTGGAAAAAATTTGGCAAACGAAATGGAAATTGCAAAAGTTGAAAAAGAAAGAATTTATGCTCAAATACAGGCCGATAGGATGAAAAACGCAGAGCAAATGAAAGAATTGCAATCTAGAACTAAGACAGAACAAACCAAAGCTAGTCTTTTAGAAGCTGAAGCACAAGTGCCTTTAGCTATTTCACAAGCGATAAAAGAAGGAAGATTCTCAGTAATGGATTATTATAAGCTTATGAATTTGCAAGCTGATACTGCTTTAAGAAGAAGTATTATTTCTGGAGAAGAAGATAAAAAAGAAAGTTCAAGTGATGATGACGATACTGATTTTGGAGATTTTGATTAATGGGAAATATAACTGCAATTATTGTAGTTTGCTCAGTCTGTGGAGGTTTGATTTTATTTTTGCTTTTCTTATGGAGACATTTAAACAAGCGTGGACAAAAAAGCAAACTAGATAAAGAAATAGAAAAATATAAAAATTTAAATAATGGGCAAGTTGATAGTTCAGATAAATCATTAGCTCAAAAAAAAGTCAAAGAAATTAAGAAAGAAGAGAAAGTTTCTGTTAAAACAAAAAAATTACAAGAGAAGCTAAACAAAAAAGTTCAAATTGAAAGTTTAGAAGAAAGTACTGCTTTCGAGAATGAAGAAGTAACAAATAAAGAAGAAAATCCTTTTGTAAAGAGGAAAGTTGCAGGATTTGAACCAGAACCCGAAAATAAAGAAAATGAAGAAAAAAGAGATCAAGATTTTGAAAATTTTTTAAATGAATATTCTTACACTCGTGCTGTAGGAGATAAAGATTTAATGAAACAACTAAAAAATCTGTCTCCTAAAGTAAAAGCTTTACTTTTAGGTAACATTTTTAATAAATTTGATGATTAAGATGCGCAAGCATCTTTTTTTTTATAATATTATTTATTTTATAAACATATATTTAATTTATAAATTATAAAAGGACATTTTGTTTTTGTACTAAGTGTTAAAGAAAAAATTTTAAAAGCTATTAATGTATTTAGGAAGATGTTTATGCCTTTTATTCAAGCGGGGATATATGTTTAATTTTTTTGATGAAATAAAACAAAATTTAAAAAAAAATGATTTCTTGCCATCTTATAATTTAATTAATTTGTCTGGTAAGATTTTATATGTAGAAGGACATTGTGGGTTGACTATTTTATCTCCTACGGTTATTTCGTTTAAAATAAAAAAAGGCAGAATTATTGTTGAAGGAACCGATTTGTTTTTAAGCGAATTAAGTCAAAACACATTAAAAATAGAAGGTAATATAAAAAAAGTTGAGGAATTTTAATGAAGAAGAATAATCGTTCTCATTTTAAAATTAAAGCCTTAAATAAAGAAAAAATATTAAATAATTTAAGTAAAGATTATCTTCTTTTTAATATAAAACAAACAGATAGATACATCGAATTTGATTCAAATAAAGAAGATGGCGAAAAAATTGAAACTATTTTATTAAAAAACAATGTCAAAGAATTGTCGGTGAAACATAAGGGCTTCAAGTTAAAAACTCTTTTAAAAATGTGGGGTGTTATTGTTGGTCTTATTTTAGGACTGTGTGCATATTGTTTTCAATATTTTTTTGTATTTAAAATTGAAGTTTGGGGATGTGAAAATCTTAGTGATAAAGAACTGATTTCTTTTGTTGAAAATCAATTAAATAGCAAATTTAGATATTTTATTAACACAAAAGAAATTGAAATTGCAGTTAAAAACAACTTCGAAAAAGTAAGTTCAGTAAGTATTGCTATTGTTGGTCAAAGTTTGATAGTTAGTATCAACGAAGCTGTTTTGCCCGATGAAATGGAAGGAGAGTTTTCTCCTATAATAAGTCAATATGATGGTCTTGTTACAGATATAAATCTTGTGCAAGGGACATGTAATGTTCAAGTAGGAGATATCGTTCAAAAAGGAGATGTCTTGGTATATCCATACATTTATGATGCGGATGGAGAGCAAATGGCTGTTCAACCTAAAGCTCAAATCCAAGCAGATGTATGGATAAAAAGTGAAGATGTTTTTTATGAATATTTGATTAAAGAAGAAAGGACAGGTAGAAAAATAGTTTGTTCTGAGGTTTCGCTTTTTAATCTAATTATTTATTCTAATACTAAAGAAAATTCTTTTGATAATTACGAAAGTGAAGTAGAGAGTTATTATTTAACAAAAAACAATATTTTACCATTTATTTATGCAAAGTACACATTTTATGAAACAAAAACTATTGAAATAAATAGAAATTTTGAAGAAGAAAAAGATGAAGTGATTGAAAAACTTCGTGCAAAATCCTTGATTTCTTTGTCTGAAAATGAGATAATAAAAGATGAGAAATGCTCAATTAATAATGCAGGAGGCATTTATTATTTAAGTTATACTATTACAATCGAAAAAGATATAGGAGAAAGTTATGGTTATCAATTTCCACAAAGTTAATTTTTCTTGTAGAAAGTTAGTAAAAAAAATTTACAATGTAGCTATGTTTGTAACTAAAAATTATAGTGTAGATGCTATCATTGAACTATCTTTTGTTTCTGCTGAGGAAATTCGCAAATGTAATTTACAGTATAGAAATGTCGATAAAGTTACAGATGTTTTGTCATTTCCACTTTTAAACATTAAATATCCTGAAAAATTGGAAGACTATAAATCAGAATGTGAACCTGATGGAACTTTAAGATTAGGGGATATTATCATTTGCAAAGAAAGGGCTAAAGCGCAAGCAAAAGAATATGGTCATAGCTATAAAAGAGAATTATCATTTCTTGCTTTGCATGGGTTATTGCATTTACTTGGTTATGACCACATCGAAACTGAAGATGAGAAAGTAATGAACGAAACTTGTGAGAAAATTTTGCAAAGTTTGAATATAAAACGAGGGAAAAATGTATAGTTTTGGTTATGTCGCAGTTGTTGGGAAAACCAATGCTGGAAAAAGTAGTTTGGTTAATGCTTTAGTAGGAGAAAAGATCGCTATTGTAACTAAAAGGCCACAAACGACAAGGGATAACATTTTAGGTATATTGAATGGGGGAAATTATCAAGTTGTTCTTGTTGACACTCCCGGAGTCCATCATACTAAAAATAAACTCGATAAAAAAATGATGAAAAGTGTTCGTAGTGCGATTTCTGGTGTAGATCTTATTCTTTATTTGGCTGATGGTAGTAAAGAATTAGATGAAGAAGAAATACAGTATTATGAACATTTGCCAGAACCTAAACTGCTCATTAAAACAAAAATTGATAAAAAAAACATTAACGATTTTAAATCAGATTTTGAAATATCTTCTCTTTCCGGGGCAGGCTTAGAAAATTTGAAAAATTATATAATATCACAAATGCCTAAAAGTAAAGTAAAAAATTTTGCTTTTGAAGAAGATTATTATACCGATAAAAGTGTTAAGTTTTTGGTTGCAGAAGAAATTAGGCAAAATGCTTTAAACCTTTTAAATGATGAAATCCCACATGGAATTGCTGTTGTTATTGATAAATTTGATGAAAAAGAAAACATTGTGATTATTGAAGGAACTATTGTTGTAGAGCAGGAAAGACACAAGGGGATTGTAATTGGAAAAGGTGGGAATGTTTTAAAAAAGATTGGGCAAGAAAGTCGAAAATTTGCCGAAGAATTATTAGGAAACAAAGTTTTATTAAAACTATTTGTTAAGGTAGATAAAGATTGGCGAAATAAAGATAAAAGTTTAAAAGATTTTGGTTATTAATTTTATTTAATTATTTCGACATCTTTTTCAAGAGTAATATTGTATTTTTCTTTAATTTTATTCTCCATTGTTTGAATTAAAAAATAAATATCATTAAATGATGCTTTAGATTTGTTTATTATAAAATTGGCGTGTTTATCTGAAATAAAAGCATCATTTTTTTGTAATCCTTTTAATCCACATTCATCTAGTAATTTGCCAGCACTGAGTCCATTTATATTTTTAAATACACAGCCAAAGCTTCTACCATATGGTTGAGTTAATATCCTTTTTGAAATATAATTTAAATATGTTTTTTGAATTGTGCACGGATTGTTGACTTGTAATTCAAATTTGGCACTTAAGATAATTTTGGGTTTAATAAAAGTGTTTTCTAAAAAACAAGAACTGTGATAACTTTTTTTTAATTGTTTAATTGAAACGGTTCTTACTTCTCCATTGTGATAAATTGAAATATTTTTTAAATTATCAAAAATGCTTACACCGTAGCAACTTGCTCCACTAGCTATAGCTCCACCAATATTTCCAGGTATAGATGCCAATTTTTCAAATCCACTTAAATTATTTTTTAAACAAAAATTATATGCATCAAAAAGATTTACTGAAGATGAAAAAGTAACATAATTATTCCTTTTCGACATTTTTTTTGCTATTTTTCTTGTTGAAATTACAAAATAATCTTGAAATTCATCACTGAATAATAAATTTGTTCCATTTCCAATTACTTTATAGGGAATTGACTGTTTATCAAAGTCTTGCATAATTTTGATAAACTTTTCTGTAGTTTCTGGCAAAAATATTCCTCTACATTCTCCACCGACACCTATGCTGGTAAATTCTGAAATTTTTTTATATATCTTATTTTTCATAGTGAAATATATGTGATTTCTATTATTTTTGTTAAAGAAACTTTTTTAATTACCTTTCATATATTTTTATATGAGTTTTTTAGACACTATAAAAAATGTTCATATTATCGGAATTGGAGGAATAAGTTTGTCTGCTTTAGCCTTGATATTAAAAGCACAGGGGAAATTTGTTTCAGGTTCTGATAAAGTTTTTTCAAAGATAACGCAAAAATTACAACAAGAAGGAATTACAGTATCTAACAAAATAGAGTATGAATTAATTGAAAAAGCAGATTTAGTTGTATATTCTAGTGCGATTCCAAAAGATGATGAGCAACTTATTTTAGCAACAAAATTAAATAAAAGAGTCGTTTCAAGAGCAGAGCTTCTTGGTGAGATTGCAAAAAATTATTACACAATATCTGTAGCAGGAAGTCATGGAAAAACAACAGCGACTTCTATGATTGGCGAAATATTTTTATATGCAAATAAAAGCCCAACAATTCATGTTGGGGGAATAATGAAAAAATTAAATAGTAATGTGATGATAGGGGAAGGCAAATATTTCATCACAGAAGCTTGTGAATATAAAGATAGTTTTTTAGAGTTATTTAGTGATGTAAGTGTCGTTCTAAATGAAGATCCAGATCATTTAGATTATTTTAAAACTAAAGAAAATTATTATAAATCTTTTGAAAAATATGCAAAAAATACAAAAAAAACCGGTGTTTTGGTAGTTAATAATGACGATTTATTTGCAAGAAAATTAAAAACAAACAATATTTTTACATACGCAATTAAAAATAAAGCAGATTTGCAAGCAAAAAATATTCATAGGCAAAATGGATACTTACAATTTGATTTGTTTTATATGGGGTTAGATTTTGGAAATTTTAAAATAAAATGTTTAGGAGAGCATAACATTTATAACGCATTAAGTGCGATAGCCGTTGGGATTATTTGTGGAATATCTCTGCAAGAAATTAAAGAAGCTTTAAGTTTATATGAAGGGGTTGAAAGAAGGCTTGAAATTATAAAAGATGACTATAAAAGCGTCATAATTCATGATTATGCACATCACCCAGATGAAATTGTTGCAACAATTAAAGCGATAAAACAATCTTTTGATAAAAAATTAATATGTATTTTTCAGCCACATACTTTTTCTCGAACACGAGATTTGTATTATGAATTTTGTCATTGCTTTATTGAAGCTGATGAGGTTTGGCTTCTTCCGATTTATCCTGCACGCGAAAAACCTATTGCAAAAATTACTTCTAAATTTTTAGCTAAAGGTATTTCAAGATTTAATGAAAATGTGAGATATTTTTCAAATTTTGATAAGTGTTTTAGGTTTATAAAAAAGATCGAAAAAGAAGAATCTGTTTTTCTTATATTAGGAGCAGGAGATATTGTTGATTTAGCTTATAAATTTAAAAGAAACGATACTTAAGTATCGTTTTTTTGATTAAGTTGTTTTTTATTTTAGTTTAATAATATTTATACCCTTTTTTACAGTTTGCTATGTAAAGTTTTGTTTTAAAAAAGAATATTGACATTTTGGCAATTATGTGGTAAAATTTTTATCGAAAAAAAAGGATTAAATATGTTAGAAATTGTCGGTCTTACAAAAAGATATAAAAATTCAAACTTTTATTCAGTAAAAAATTTAAATCTCACTTTAAATGAAGGGGAAATTTTTGGCTTTTTGGGTAAAAATGGTGCTGGAAAAAGTACTACAATTAAATGTTTAACAGGAATATTGCCTTTTGATGAAGGAACTATAAAAGTTTGTGGTTATGATATTCAAAAAAATCCTATTGAAGCCAAGTTAAATATTGGTTATGTCCCTGATAATCATGCTGTTTATGAAAATTTGACAGGAAGAGAATATGTCAACTATATGGGAAACATCTATAGAGTGCCAAAAGATATAATAGAAGAAAGAATTGAAAAGTTTGCTAATTTGTTTAGTATGTCTCATGCGATAGATAATCAAATTCGTTCTTATTCTCATGGTATGAAACAAAAAATCTGTATTATTGCAGCTTTAATACATAATCCAAAATTTTGGGTGCTTGATGAACCTCTAATGGGCTTAGATCCTCAAAGCACTTTTGAAATTAGGGAATACATGAAAGAGCATAAAAGACTGGGTAATTGCGTATTTTTCTCATCTCATAATATTGATATGGTTGAAAAGCTTTGTGATAGGGTGGCTATTATGAATCGTGGTCAGCTTATGGAAATAATTGATGTCAAAAAATTTATGAAAGAAAGTGAAGTCCCTCTTGAAACTTATTTCTTAAATATGACTAAAGATAGCAAAGCAAAAGTTATTAAGTTTGAAGATAAAAAAGAGAAAAAATTGAAACTTAAAGCTGAAAAAGCACAAAAGAAAAAAGAAAGAGATGAAAAATTAAAAGCTGAAAAAGAACAAAAAGCTATCCTTGCAAAAGAAAAGAAAGAAGAAGATAAAAAAATTAAAGCAGAAAATTTGCAAGTTAAAAAAACAACCAAAAAAGAAATAAGAGATATAAAATCAGAAAAGAAACTTCAATCAAAGAAACTTAACGAAGAATACTCTAAAAAAATTAAAGAGCAGTTAGAAGTTTTAAAATCTAAAATTCAAAAAGATAAAAAATAAAAGATAAAGGAGAAAAGATGACTCAATTCTTAACACTTTTAAAACTTGAGTTTTTAAATCGTGCACCTAAAAATAGGGTTAAGGGGCATCTTTTTTTGAAAATATTAAAATATTTAATTACAATTTTAGGTCTTTGTGTATTAGTTGGAGCTTTATTGTATGTTTTTAATAGTCTTATTAGAATTTGTGTTAAAGCTGATTTAGCACAAGAATTTATAGTTTATTACACTTGTTTAATTCAAATTGTACAGTTATTTTTTGGGCTTAGTCTAACCACAAAAACTCTTTTCTATAACTCAGATTCCGATTTGTTGAAATTACCTTTAAATGGGAAAATGATATTTTTAGCAAAAATTACATATCTTTTCATCTATGAATTTCTTTTTACTACATTTTTGACTTTGCCTGTATTTATTATATATGGGATACAAACAATGCAATCGGCTATTTTTTATATTATGCTTTTGCCAAATCTTATTTTTTTGCCAGTGATACCTTTTTTAATTGGTGTTTTGCTTTCTGTTCCTGCTATGTATATCGTTGGTTATTTGAAAAATAAATTTGTTGTTATGCTGTTTTTGTATATCATTTTTGTTGCTGCTGGCTTTACAATTTATACTTATGGACTTAAGTTCATTATGGAAATATTAAATAGTTCAGATGTATCTTCCATTTTACAAACACAAGTTATAATTGACATTAAGTTTATTGCAAACTTTTTGTATTTGCCTTTACTATTTAAAAACAGTTTGTTGTTATATCGTTTTTGGCCTAGTGCGATTGTTAACATAACTGTTGCCTTTGTTCTTTTATTGCTCGTATTGGTGTTTGCAAACAAATCTTATTTGAACATACTTTTAAACAACATTGAAAATGGTGGTAGTGTTTATCGAAACAAATCAGTTATAAAACAAAGAAGTGTTACTAAGGCACTATTCTTTAGAGAATTTTTATCAATTTTCCGTTCAGTTAATTATTCTTTTCAATATTTGACTATCATCATTACAACGCCTTTAATGGTTTTCTTCTCAAGTCAAATTGCTTCTAATATTGGAGTTGGACAAGTTGGGGCAGGTATTTTGCCGGGGATTGCCGTTCTTGTGTTATTAATGTTTTTGAGCATGGGGACTTCTTTTGCTGCTACTTCCATTACTAGAGAAGGTGGGAATTTCTTCCACACTAAAATCATTCCTGTTTCTTTCAGAAAACAAATAACAGTTAAATTTTTGATGTATGTTATTGTATCTATTCCTTCAGTTATTGTGAGTTGCTTAGTACTTTCACTTGCAGGATTTTTGTCTTATGCAAATTCTATGCTTATTGCTTTAGCAGTTTGCATGATTGTTATCGGTTCAATTTCAAGTGCAATACTTATTGATATAAAAAGACCTCAATTTATGTTTCTTGATAATAAAGAGATTACAACTACAAATAGCAATATCAACGCAAGCATTAGTATAGGGTTTATTATAGCAGTTCTTATGGGGATAGGTGCCATTGTAGTTTCAATGTTTGTATCTGTTCCTGCAATCTATATTGTTTTGTTTGGGTTTGGTATCCCTTATATGTGTATTGAACTTTTCCGCTTATTTTATAAGCTTGAGAATAGATATAGGAGTATTGAAGCATGAAAAAATTAATGATATTTTTAATGATTGCAATTCCTCTTGTAATTATAATCTTGGTTAATTTTACTGTCGAGGTTGTTATCGGCAATGTTTCTATATCCGTTGATAGAATAGAGTTAGATAAAACTGAAGTTATTGCAAATATAGATGATAAGATTTCACTTGAAGCAACTATTTATCCTTCAAATGCTACAAATCAAGAGATTATTTGGGTTAGTACTAACGAGAATGTTGCTAGAATTGACCTTGATGGCAATGTAACTTTTGTTGGATTTGGTAATGGTTATATCACAGCAACGACTGCTGATGGAAATAAAATGGCTAGCTGTTATTTCTATGTTACCGATACTGCTGTTCACCAAGTAATTTTGACAGCACCTTATACAGATGTTCATGTGGGAACAACTGTTCAATTGTCAGCAACGGTGTTGCCGAACGAAGCTGAAAATAAAAATGTTAGTTTTGTTTCTTCAGATCCTACTATTGCAAAAGTTGACCAAAATGGCTTAGTAACAGGATTAAAAGTTGGTTATGTTACTATAACTGCTGTTTCTGAAGATGGAAATTATACCGATTTTGTAAATTTAGCTATAATCAATCCTGTAAGTGATATCATTTTAAATACTGATTATGCAATTACTGGTGAAGACACTTATTTTATTGGTTATCAAATTTATCCTAGCAATGCAACAAATACATCTGTTGAATTTACAATTGATGACCCAACTGTTGCATCTGTTAATAGTTTAGGTAGAGTTACATTCTTAAAGGCTGGACAGGTCAATGTAACTTTAACAACAGTAGATGGTGGATTTTCTAAAACTATGACTATAGTTTATACTGCTGGTTATGCACAAAGTTTAACGCTAGAAAAATATTCTATTTCTGCTACTATTGGAGATGCTGCACAAGTTATAGAATACTCTACAGTGCCTTCCTCTTTAGCTAGCACAGAAGTTTCTTTTTCATCGTCTAATGAGGATATCGCATTTGTTAGCAATGGTTACTTATATTTTGTAGGTGGTGGAACTGCTACAATTACTGTTAAAGTTGAAAAGTCTAAAGGGCAATATATTACACAACAAATTATTGTTTATGTTGAAAGTCCTGCAACAGGCATATTAATCGATGATGTAGTTACTGCGCAAAAGACTGTTCAGCTTGCTCCGACTTCATTCCCAGAAGATTCAACAAATAATAAATTTTTCTATCATTCTAGCAGTTCTAATGTTTCAGTTAGCGATAGTGGATTGGTAACTTTCTTAACAGATAATCACACAACTGCTACTATTACTATTTTTGCAAATAATGATTACAGTGATATTTCAACTTCAATTCAAGTTGAATATACAGCAGGGAAAGCAAAAGAATTTAGTCTTTCTGAGAATTCTCTTACTTTAAATTATGGACAATCAAAATTGATAGACTATATATTATTCCCTTCAAATGCAGACACAAAAGCTATACAATTATCAATTCTTTCACAGCAAAATAATTCCGGAGAGGGAGATGTTATTGAAGTTTTGCCTGATGGCTCTATTCATGGTATAGGTGGAGGAACTGCTACTGTAGAAGTATCGCTTGTTTTAATAAATGGTGAGAAAAAGACTGAGACTTTGCAAGTAACAGTTTTAAGAGAAATTGAAAGAATAGAAATATTTATTGATCTAGAGCAAGAAGATGGTGTTTACATAACTGCCGAAAACACTGTTTCATTTAGTGCAGTTTCTTATCCTAGTGATGCTACAAATAAAAATATTTCTTGGTCTGTTGATGATAAGAGTATAGCGGTAATTTTGGGAGAAACTTTTAAATTTAACCAAACAGGAACGGTTACCTTAATTGCAACATCTATAGGTGGTTTACAAGAAGAAGTTCAAGTAAGATATACAGGTTCATATCCTATTTCAGCAGAAGTTGGAATTTTAACAGACAATGGCGTTGAAATAATGCCTTCTCAGATTAGTGTGGGGGAAAGTTATATAATTGCAATCAGAAACATTTTCCCTTCAAATACAATGAATAAAAATATAACATTAAAAGTATCAAACCAATCGACTTCAAGCCCTTTAGGCAAGGTTTTGCAAGTTAATGGAAACACTCTGACTGCTATTGCTGGCGGGAAAGCAACTTTAACAGTCTATGTTTCTGCGACTGTTGTTCTTACTTATGAAATTGAAGTTTACCAAAAAGTAGAAAGTATTGAAATATCACCATCAAATATACAAACTACAAATTCAAGTATTGAGTTGGATGCGATAGTTAAACCTATTGATGCAACAAACAAGAATGTTATTTTTGAAGTGCTTAACCCAGAGTTAGCATATATAGAAGGCAATATTTTGTATTTCTTAAAAGATGGAGTAGTAGAGATTCTTGCTAGAAGTGAGGATAATCAGCAAGCAACTTATTCTTTTACAATTGAAAAGATTGCTAAAGGAACAGGCACTATTGATCCAGATCTTGACGAAATTGAAATGTTTGTTGGTGATAGTAATAAATTAGATTTTTCAGGGCAAGGAATTGATTATAATCAAATCGAAATTGTTTTTGCTGAGGGTGCAAACCAAGATGTTTTGATAATTGATGGAGAAACAATAATAGCTGTTGCAAATGGAGAAACTGAAATAGTTTGTTATTTGTATGACCAATTTGGAAGTCCAATAAAAAGTTATCAAATCAAGATAATAATTTCTCAACTTGTTGAAAATATCATCTATAGTGGAGATATTGAACAGTATAATGAGTATCTTACTACAGCAAAAGAAGAAGTTGATTTAACTTTTTCTGCTATGCCATCTAGTGCTTCAAATGTTGATTTCAATTTCTCTATAGTTAGTTCATACAATTCAAATGGTGTTTCGGAGAGTATTGCTTATATAAATGGTGGAAAGTTATATTGGGCAAAATCTGGAACTCTGACATTAAAAGTAAGTTCTGCTGATGGTAATTGCTCAAAGAATTTTAATTTTAGATATACTGGCGGCGATGCTTTAGATGCAGAAATTAACATAGATGATGAAATATCTTTAAATGTTGGAGAGAGCATCAAGGTTGAAGTTGAAAAATGGGTGCCTTATGATACTACAAACAAACAGATTTTGATTAGAGAAATAAATCACACAACAGGTGTTAATGTTGTTTCGATTGATAGTGGAAATCTTACAATAACTGCTTTAAGTGGTGGATATAGTCAAATTATCATAGAACTTTCAAATGGAATAACTAAAAATATCAAAATTAATGTTATAAAAAAGGTTTCATCTATTCAAGTCAGTGAAGAAAATATTGTTACTGCACTAGCCCAAGCCACTATAAATGCTTCTGTTCTTCCTAGCACTGCGACCAACAAAAATTTATCTTATTCTATGCCAAAAGTTGATTTTGCAACTTTAGATGGAAACAAAGTTATCTTTACAAGTGCTGGAACTGTGGTTGTAACTATTTCTACTATGGATGGAAGCAACTTGACAAAACAAGTTACAGTTACAAGCACTATGGGTTACCTTTATAGTTTGACATTAAATGCACAAGAAAAGACAATTTCAAAAAATAGTAGTTTTACTCTTTATGTTACTCAAATGCAGCCTGCAAATGCTACAAACAAAGATATTCAGTATAAAATTGTATCTCAAAACTCAGCAGATGGAAGTGATAATGATGTTATCAGTTTAACTCAAAGTGGAGATAAATGGTTAATTCAAGGTTTGTATGGTGGAACAGCAACTGTACGCATTTATACACTTAATTCTTTAGGACAAGAAATTTATTCTGATTGCATAATCACGGTAAGCAGTCCTGTTGAAAAAATTGAAATTGATTTTGGACAAGGACTCGAATTTTATCAAAACTACTATGTAACGAGCAAAAATCAAATTTCTTTTGAAGAATTAGTTTATCCTTTAGATGCTACAAATAGGAATTTTGTTTATACAGTTTCAGATAAGAGCAAAGCTACAGTTGAAAAAGGACTCATAACTTTTAATGAGATAGGAACAGTTACCATTACATTTACTAGTGAAGATACTACAAATGGAGTAAAATCGGTTTCTTACATTTTCTACTATGCAGGGGATACATTAATTGAAGCATCACTTGATACTTCATCATTTGAGAATAATATTTTAACAATGCAAGCTGGAGAAGAAAAGAAACTTGTTCTCAATAAAGTTGTGCCAAGTGATAATGCAAATGTTGAAATTACTATTAAAAATTTAGTAGAGCAAAGAAATGATTCACAAAAAGCTGTAATAGAATTTGAAGATGGTGTTATTAGGGCTTTAAACGGCGGGCAAGCAACTTTTGATATCTATGCTAATAATATTAATCTAGGTTCTTATACTGTTAAAGTTGAAAGAAAAGCTACTTCGATTTCAGTAGAATCGCAAGAAGTTTTCGTATCTAGTCCAGGATATCAAATTAATGCCACAGTTTTGCCTAGCGACGCCAATGATAAACTTCTTACATATTCATCAAGCAACCCTTCTATAGCGACAGTAGATGATTATGGTGCAGTTGAATTTTCAGGGCTTGGCAAAGTTACAATTACCATTTCTTTAAAAAATGATAGTTCAATTAAAAAACAAATCACAATTGAATATACCAAAGAAATAAAAAGCATCTCTTTCACGGATACAAAGGATAAGATGTATGTAAACGAATATGTTAATTTAACAGTTTTGCCTTACCCTATAGATGCAGAAGGATTTACATATACTTTTAGTTTAGACAATGCTCAAATTGCATCTTTGACTAAAGTTAGTGATGGAACTTACAGGCTTAGAGGTTTGAAAGAAGGTGAAGTAACAGTAACATTGAAAGTTGATAATACTGATATTTTTTATAGCAAAACATTTACATTCTTTACAAAGCTCAATGATATTAAACTAGAATTAGATGAAGTTGAGGATTCTTATGGCTTTGGTGGTTATAGAGTTTTCGGAAATAAATTTATTTCTTCAACAGGAAAGCAAACAAATTCTTATGTAATGAATTACTCAACTTATCCTAATGATGACGACTATTCTTCGTTGATTGAATGGTCCACTAGCAATAGCAAAATTGCCTCAGTTAATCAAAATGGCGAAATAACTTTCTATGGAACAGGTATTGTAACTATTACTGCAAGGCAAATTGCTCCTTATGATGGTGCTAATGTTGTTTCAGATTCATATACTTTCTATGTTGTTGATGGATATAATGTTTATAACTATTCTCAGTATTTAGTTGCAGTAGGTCTTGCTAAAACTTCAAATGAAAACAAAACAAATAATTATTCTGCTATAGTTTTACAAGGAGATATAATTATTGAAAAAACATTGGAAAATCATGATGTAAACTTTAATATTTATGGAAATGGTTATATGATAGATTTCACCAATGATACTGCGTATGTAAAAATGAATGTTACTAGAAGCAATATTGTTATTGATAATGCTATCTTAAGAGGAACATCTTTCTCATCAGAAGGAGAATTGGCTGAACTAGATGGGAAGGGGAAAGTTTTACTTATAACAAATCACGCAACAAATGTTTTAATTTACAATACTATAATAGAAAACGCATTTATAACGACAGAAGTATTGAGCGCACAAGCAACTTTTAAAGGTTGCATCATAAGGAATTCTTATTCAGGTGGATTGGTAATAAACAGAATTAAAAATGATACTGTTGCATCAGATGTTACTGTCGAAGATTGCATTTTCTCAAGAAATTTACTTAGTTGTATTTGCTTTACTCCAGATGAATCTTCTAAACTTGAAGGATATGAAAGCAAATTGACTATAGTTGGTGATTTAAGATTATATAACTGGCTCACTCTCGATGAATTTCAAGGAGATTCAATTTTGGGATTTTTTGAAGATTATGGTGCTGGCGATATGGTTGATAGGGTAATAGCTAAATTAAAAGATATCATAAGAACAAACTATACAGATTATAAATACACTATTGGTGATAAAGATTATTATCTTTTTGGAATTGTTGATATTTATGCGATTCTTAATGGTATTGTAGAATTCCAAAGTAATGCGATAATCGACAAAGGTCAATTAAATACCAAATTTAATTATGCTGATGCCAACTTGACTGGCAGTATAAAAGAAGCAATATTTATTGTTGATTTTGATTTTAAATTGCTGACTGCAACTAATAATAATCCATACATAAAACCAGAAACTACATACGAAGGGGATCAAGTAATTTTGGCTGAAACAAGACAACCTCGTCGTGATGAAGATTTAGGATTTTTAAATTAAAAAAGGAATTAGAATATGAAAATTAAATTTTTAAATTCAAAAATTTTAATTTTATTGCTATCTTTACTTAGCATATTCTTTTTCCTTTCAATTTTTTATCCTATTTCACAAGTTAAGGCTGACATTGAAGCTATTTCAGGGAATAATTATGTGCTTACTGCGGGTATCGGTAACACTAATGAACATTATTTTAGAGACAAAAGTAACAATTCGACTTTGGTCAATGCAAAGGCTTCTAATGAAGGGGGAGATTACTATTCATTAGTGCCAACATCTGGGCTTCTATTAGGGAAAACAAGCTCGGGGTATGCTATTGTTAGAACAACAAACGACATAAATGTATTAATTGAAAAAGGTGTTGTATATGCACAAGTTGCTTTTTCTTTTCAAGCAAAAAACAGCAACTCGCAGTCAAATATAAAAGTTACATTTACTCAAGGAAACAACCAGACATCTGTTTCCACAAATTATAACGGTGGCAATATTACAGAATATGCAAGTGAAATGATTAAAATAGATTCATCTTCGTCTGAATTAAAATTTGAATGGTCCACTCTTGCAAAAACTGAAGTAGGCAAATATAGTGATTTTGTTTTGTCTATGCCAACTATTAAATTATTTACTATAATAGATTCTGTTTCTTTCGAAAATGATGATCAAATTGTTTCAGCCGGAGGCTCTGTTAAATTATCTGCTTCTAACGAAGTTTTATCTGTGAATAATGTCAGTGGTAACTTTTTGAATTTTTCTAAAGTAAACCACGCAATTATTTACGATGTTTTACAAGGAAGTCAATATGTTGATATAATTGGAAATACTTTATATATCTCAGATGATGCTCCAAATTCAACAGTCATAAAAGTGCAGGCGAAATGTAAAGCTAATTCTTATAGTGATGATTATATTTTAAGCGAAAAAGTTTTAACATTAACAGTTAGTGATAGTTATGTTGAAGTAAAAGTTCAAACAGACTTTCAAAATCCTCCAAAAATTACAGGAGAAGGTGTTTATTTACAAGGCAGAAAAATATTTTTGCATTACACTCCACAAAGCAATTTTATATTTGAAGGCTGGTATATAAACGGGACTTTACAATCAACTGATGTTGAATTTCTATACACAGTCAATGCAAACGATGTTATTTATGCAAAATTTATTAAAGAAATTTCGGTAACTTCAATTGGAGTAAATAATAAAATTTATGATGGAACAACTAATATAAATCAAGATGACATAATTTTCAACTTTGATGGTGTTGAAGAAAATCATGAAGTATTTTTAACAGGAACAACTTTTTCTTTTGCTACTGCAAGTGCTGGCACTAATAAAGCTATAGTTGTTGAAGACGCTTCAAAAATTACTCTTGATGGTAAAGATTCACAATACTATAAACTGAAAAGTCAACTGATTCCACAGAGCTATGCAGAAATCTTAAAACGAGATTTAATTATTACTCCTACAACGCTATCAAAACAATATGGTGATGCTGATTCTATTATAAGTTATGTGTCAGAAGGATTGTTGCCAAATGATTCATTACAGGGAAACTTAACTAGAGAAAGTGGTGAAAATGTAGGCGTTTACAAAATATCCCTTGGAACTTTGTCAAACTCAAATTATGATATAAAGTTATCAAATGAGAATTATAATTTTACAATAACTAAAAGACAATTAACTTTTGCACAAATTTATGCAGAAGATAAAGTTTATGACCAAAGCAATGAAGTTCCTTTAAACATAAAACTCACTAATATTTACAACAATGAAGATGTTGGTATCGAAATAAATGCTTATTATAAAGATGCAAATGCTGGTTATGGTAAAGAAGTAATAATTCAAAGTTATCAATTAATTGGAGAAGACAAAGATAATTATCAGATATCTATGCCTACTTCGACTTTATATGGAAATATTATCCCAAAATCAATAACAGTAGAAGCAGAAAGTGTTAAAGCTGTTTACGGAGATGATTTTGAACTTACTTATAGAGCAAATTTATTAGATGGAGATACTTTGCAAGGGGAACTAACTATAGAAGATGAAAATGTAGGTGTTCATCAAATTTTATTGGGAACACTTTCAAATGAAAATTATTCTATAACATTTGTTAGTGCAAATTGTGAAATTATAAAAAGAGATGTAATAATTTCTGCAAACCACCAAACAAAAGAATATGGTGATGGAGACCCTATTTTAACATATTCAGTAGAAAATTTGGTTGAAGGAGATAGTTTCTCAGGAAATCTGTCAAGAGAAAATGGGGAAGAAATAGGAAGATATATTATCAAATTAGGTTCATTGTCTAACTCTAATTATAATATAACCTTTGTAGAAGAATATCTTGAAATTTTACCAAGGGCTATTTCAGTAGAAATAACTTTTGAAGATAAGCAGTATGATGGAACGAATCAAGTAACAAGCGCTGTTAAATTCCAAAATGCTTTACAAAATCAAGTTCTTGAGTTGCAGTTAGAGGCAGATTTAGAGAGCAAAGATGTTGGAAAAGTTAAAGTTAATGTACAAAATTATTCTATTAATGGAGAAAATCTTGGTAACTTTGAATTTGATTATGTATTTTTAAATGAATATATTCAAATTAGAGCAAGAGAAGTTGTTGTAAATGTAGATTCTTTAACAAAAATTTACGGAGATAATGACCCAGAAATTAAGTTTTCTGTTTCAAATGTTGTTGAAGGCGAATCGCTAACTGGCTCTGTTAAAAGAAATAGTGGAGAAGATGTAGGGCAATATTTATACTATTTAGATGACTTAAATAGTGCTAATAATCCTAATTACTCTATAACACTTAACGGAAATAATGTATTTTCAATTTTACCAAGAGATCTTAATTTAAGAGTTGACAATTTGTCAAAAACTTATGGAGATGAAGATCCTGAATTTAATATTTCACTTATAAATACATCGCAATTACAATTTAATGATACATTAGAAGATGTTATTGTTGGAATTTTAACAAGAGAAGAAGGCGAAAATGTAGGTATTTATCATATTAAAACTGATAATATGCTTTTTAGCGACAATTATAATATTATTTTTGAAGATTTAAATTTTATCATTAATAAAAGACCTATAACCATTGTAGCAGATGATGCGACAAAAGTATATGGAGATGAAGATCCCGAATTTACTTATTCAGCGACTAATTTAGTGGAAGGGCAACCTGTAAATGTAACTATAAAAAGAGTTTATGGTGAAAATGTGGGCGAGTATGAAATGGTCTTAGAGTCATCTAATGACTCTAGATATTCAATAACTTTTGTTCCAGGAGTTTTAAACATAACTAAAAGCAAAATAACGCTTAAAGCAGAATCAAAAGTAAAAATTTATGGTGATGAAGATCCTTATTATGATGCTATTATAGTTGATGGACTACTTAAAAATAATGATATTTTATCAAATATAATTCAAGGACAAATGGTTCGTGAACAAGGCGAAAATGTAGGAACATACCAAATAAATCAAGGGACATATAATTTAGGACAAAACTATCAAGTTGTTTTTGAACCAAATATTTTAGAAATTGTTCCACAAACGATACAGGTTACTGCAAATTTAACCAATAAGCAATATGGAGATGCAGACCCAATAATTGGTTATAAAATCACAAGTGGAGAACTTAAATTTGATGATGATTTTGTTGGTGCGTTATCAAGAGCGCAAGGAGAAACACTTGGCTCTTATGAAATTTATCAAGGTTCATTAACTTTAAACGAAAATTACATTTTGACTTTTGTTTCAAATGAATTTGTAATTGAAAAAAGAGTAATACAAATTATCCCACAAAACTTATCAAAAGTTTATGGAGAAGATGAACCTGAAATGACCTATATCATAGTTGGCAATTTGGTTAATGATGACGAGTTAAGTGGTTATTTATATCGTGATAAACCAACAACAGAAAACGACCCATATTTATATGAAAATGTTGGTTCATATAAAATTTATTCAACTTTACAACACGATAATTATGAAATTATTTTTGAGAATTATTATTTTGAGGTAACTCCTAGAGTAATAGAAATAAAAGCATTAGATGCAAGTAAGATTTATGGTGAAGAAGATCCACAACTTGAATATCAAATAATAAGCGGGGAAATTTTAGATGGTGATGAAATCACAGGTACAATAACCCGTGTTGCAGGCGAAAATGCTGGTATTTATGATATTAGAAGCAGTCTAAATCTTGGTAGGAATTATACTATTGTGTTTACAAAAGGTGTATTTGTAATTAAGCCTATTGAAATAGTTGTCAAAACCGAAAATTATGAAAAGATATATGGTCAAATGGATCCAGTGTTTACTTATACAATTGTAGAAGGGCAACTTATTAACAACGACATATTATATGGTAATATTTCTAGGGAACAAGGTGAAGATGTCGGTGTCTATAAAATGATTTCAAATTTGTCTAATGTAAATTATAACATTACAATAGAAGAAGCTTACTTAGTAATTGAGAAAAAAGATGTTTATATGTTAGCTTCTGTTTATGATAAGATTTATGATGGAACTGATACAGCTACAATAAAAGCACCTGTAGTGTCAGGGTTAGTTGATAAAAATGTTTCTCTATATTATGATAAAAACAATTGTGCTAGATTTTCTACATCTGAGGTTGGAGATAATTTACCTGTTACCTTTTATGATATAACTTTAGTTGGAGACAAAGCTCATAATTATAATCTTATCCTTCCTACAGATGTTACAGGTTCAATTACTTATAACAAACTTGCTTCGGAAGAAGAAACAGTCGTTATAGAAGCTTTAGATAGTGCTTGTTTATATAACGGAACAAATTTAAGTTTTATTAATTTTGATATTGCTCGTGAAGATATGGGACTAAACAAATATCAAGTAATAACAGGTTTTTCTATATGGCTTGAAAAAGACGGAGAAAGAGTTGATCTTGATAGCACTATACAATTAACAATAAAGCTGACAGATGGTTTTGCAGATAGAAACAATATTTATGTTTATCATAAAAATACAAATGGAGAATATGTTTTAGTTAATTGTCAAAATGAAAATGGAGAAATTGTAATCAACATTGACGAACTAGGAGAATTTGTCATTATGACAGACAACGATGCTTGGATTGATGTGGTATCTTATGTTTGTATTGGAGTCTTAGGATTATTTGTAATTTGCTATATAATTTACTTAATTAGAAATAAGAAAAAATTAAAAAAATATGAAGAATAAAAAAACTTCTTGAAAACAAGAAGTTTTTTTTATTTCTCTATAATTTCGCTATAAAATTTATCTATATAGCTATAAAAATTGTATTCTTTTTTTAGATTTTGTGCTTGTTCTTTTTCATCTTCTTCAGCATCTTTATTAGAATCTTGATACTCTTGTAAAATAGAATTTATCTCAGTTAAGCTAGAACCTGATGATTTTTCAGTTTTTGTGAAATATTCATCTTTGCCCGCTAATTGTTCAATAAAAGCTTTTTCAGGCGCTAATTGATCTTCATACCAACTTCCAAATTCAAATTCCAAGTCTTGTGTGGATTGAATCGAGGTTGTCAAGACATCAATCTTGCCATCAGTGTGATAGACTGGTATTAAATATAATGTATCACCCGAATTGTGCTGTGTTTTTATGCTTTGCCCAACAAAAGAAATATCTTTATTGCCTCTACTTATCAAAATGTCCATAATTTCTTTTGATAGTTCGCTCATTTGGTTTAAATTATACAAAGCACAGTAATCAGGATTTTGTAAATAGTTGATTAGTTCATTTAACTTGTTAACATCTGATTGGTCAGATGTAGTTAAAGAAAAATCTTTATCAGCATAATATTGTAATTCATATGTATTTGAATTGTTCTTTTCATCAGTTGTTTCAAATTTAATTGTAATTAAATAGTTTTTGTAAGTATCCTCAATTATTTGCTCTCTTATTTGAATACAATCTACTGAAATTATTTTATTTATGACATCAGTGATCCCAAAATTTTTTGTTTCATTACTCAAAAATTGCTTATATTTAGAGATAACTTGTTGTTTTTCTTCATCAGATACAGGGTATGGATTAATTTGGCCGTTGTCATCTACTTCTATTTCATTTCCGTTATCATCAATTACTTTGTCTGTATCAAAATCGTTTGTGAGATTTTGAGCTTTGTTATTATAAAGCACATACAAAGTAGAAGATGTTAAATAAATATCGACACATGATCCTAAAATAATTACACCCTTTAAGAAACTTTTAATTCTGTAAAGTGTGGTATTTTCTATTCTCAAAGGAGTCTTTTTAAAGTCTAGATTAATATATTTTTCCATTTTTTTATTTTTCATGTTTTCATTATATCATAATTTTGTTTGCAAATCAATATGTAAATAAAAAAAGTTCATCTATAAAGATGGACTTTTTATAATTTTTTTGCTATTTCCCATGCTCTCCAAACTACTGTTCTTAAATTTCCTACTTTAAAGGCATCGCCTACAATATGAATATGCTTGCCTTTTGTTGTCAGTGGTGCAGGGGTGTAACCTATAGACAAAATGACATTATCAACTTTTAATTTTTTCTCTGTGTTATTTTTGTCATTTATTATGATGTAATTTTTGCCTATTTCTTTTACATTTGATTCGAGGTAAACAGGGATTTTGTTATGCTTGAAATAATCTTTTAAGTAAGAAGAATTTGCCATACAAAGGCCTCTAACAGCCATTAAATCTTGTTTTGCTTCGATTATTAATGGCTTTTTGCCATCGAGAGCTAATTGATAAGCAATTTCACATCCAGTAAGACCTCCACCAATTATAGCCACTTTTTCGCCCATAACAGATGGATTCTCCAAAAAGTCAATTGCTTCTATTGAATTTTCAATACCTTTTATTTTTATTGTTTTTGCTTTAGCTCCTGTTGCAATAACAATTTCATCTGCTTTAATTTCGTTTATATCTTTTATTTCGCAATTATATTTTACATTAATATTTAAGTCTTTAATTTGTTTTTTATACCATTTTAAAAGCATTCTATCTCTTTCTTTAAAGCTAAATTTTCCTGCTGAAATGAATACTCCACCCAAATTTTTTGTTTTTTCGTAAATTGTTACATCATGTCCTCGCAAAGTTGCAACTCTTGCAACTTCCATTCCGCCGACTCCGCCACCAATAACTGCTATTTTTTTCTTCTTTTTAGCAGGGGATAAGTCAAACTTGCCTCCATCCATGGTCATAGGATTTAATGCACATCTTGACATATGTTTTGAATCTTCCATTGCTTGATCATTTGATACCCCTTTATAATGAGCCATATTTAAACAAGCATTATGGCAATAAATACAAGGCTGTATATCTTCTGGTCTATCTTCAATTAGTTTTGTTACCCAATGACTATCTGTAAGAAATTGTCTAGCAACACCCATTGCATCAATTTTTCCATTTTTTATAGCTTTGGCTGCATCTACAGCCTCCATTTTGCCAGCACATACTACAGGAATTGAGACGACTTCTTTTATTTTTGAGACATCTTCAAGGTTGCAATTTTTTGGCATATAAAGAGGTGGGTGAGCCCAATACCATGCGTCATAAGTTCCATTGTCAGTATTAAGCATATCATATCCAGCATCTTGTAAATACTTGGCTGCTTTTTTACCTTCTTCTATATCTCTACCTATATCTTTATATTTTTCACCAGGTAAAATACCTTCGCAAAAATCTTTAGTTTTGCTCACTGCAGAGAAACGCAAACTTACAGGATAATCTTGTCCGCATTCTTTCTTTATTGCTTTTACAACTTCAGTTGCGAAACGATATTTATTTTCCCAACTTCCGCCATATTCATCTGTTCTTTTGTTTGTGTAGTTAAGTGTAAATTGATCTAACAAATATCCCTCATGAACAGCATGAATTTCTACGCCATCAACTCCAGCTTCTTTACATAGTTTTGCAGTTTGAGCAAAAGCATAAATCATTTTTTCTATTTCTTTTTTCTTAAGTTCTCTACAGGTATAACCTTCTAGCCATCTAGATGGAAGTTTTGAAGGGCTTGCGCATAAATATGGTAAATTAATAATAGGTTTTAAAATGTTTGATAAAAATTTTGATTTGCAAATTTTGGCTAATGAGTTTGGAATTGAAAAGGATCTACCAAAGCCAGCTGTTAATTGAATAAACATTTTTGCACCGGTTTTGTGAAATTCTTGCATGTATTTTTTGAGTTTTTTAAATGTTCTTTTGCTTTTATAAAGCCATTGTCCTCCAATTAAATTTTTTAAAGGTGCAATGCCAGGAATTATAAGTCCGACATTGTTTTTTGCAACATCCATAAAAAAATCGCAAGCATCTTTATCTAAATGGTGTGGTTCCATCCAACCAAAAACTGAAGTGCCACCCATTGGACATAATACAATTCTATTTTTAATTTCAACATTACCTATTTTCCATGGAGTAAATAATGGTTCTATTTTTTTATTCATAAGACCTCCTATTTACCTTTATTTTATCATAGAAAATAAAAAACAAAAAGCAATTTTAAATTTTGTTTTGTTTATTTTTGTGTTTAATTTCAGTTATTTGTTTCAAATAATATACTTCAAGGTTTAAAATTGTTTTTTAATCTTTTAATTTTTATATAAATAGTATATCAAAGCGTTTTGAATAAAGGGCGAAAATATGTATAATATGACTGATGAAATATTACACGTGTAAAAGTTTTAATCAAATAATTAGCAAATTCGTTTCAGATGATAGCAAAGGATACAAAGCAAGAACAAAAATAGGAGATTTTCTTTATCTGCTCCACACTGTGTTTCGCAAAATAGATTAGGTAAATTAAAATACTCTGAAGAAGGTAGTGCTAAAGTTGCAATTTGTATTAGTGAAAAAACTAATTCTTCTTTAATAATAAAAACTGAAAATCTGTTTGAGGATGCTAATTTTGACTTAGTTAACCTTTATAGGCAAAAAATTTTTAAGATAATAAAAAACACAATATAAAATACTTAATTGATTTTCATGGAATGTCGTCTAAAAGAGAATGTGATATTAATTTGGGAACAAACTTTGGGCAAAATATAAAAGCAGATGAAAAATTGTTTAATGTTTTTTATAATGAGTTAATAAATGCAAGGGGTCTATAAGCGTTGATAATTCTTATTGAAAAGTTAAAAGGAGAAAGTATGAAAGAGTTAAAAATTAAAAAAATTCACGCAAGACAAATTTTGGATTCTCGTTCAAATCCAACAGTAGAGGTTGATGTTTGGCTTGAAAATGGAATTATGGGGAGAGCGGCTGTTCCTTCTGGAGCATCTACTGGTGCGTTTGAAGCTGTCGAATTAAGAGATAATGATAAAAATTATTTCAATGGTAAATCAGTGCTCAAAGCCGTTGAAAATGTAAATAAAATCATAGCAAAAAATGTTGCTGGTATGAATGTATTTGCACAGGAAAAAATTGACAAAAAAATGATTGAATTAGATGGAACAGAAAATAAATCCAAATTAGGAGCAAATGCTATTTTGGGGGTATCTCTTGCTGTTGCTGTTGCTGGAGCTAAAGCTTCTAATGTGAGTTTATATAAATATTTAGGTAAAGGAACAACTTTGCCTGTTGCCATGTTAAATATTCTAAACGGTGGAAAACACGCAGATAATAATTTAAATTGTCAAGAATTTATGATTATGCCTATTGGAGCTAAAACTTTTTCTCAGTCTATTGAATGGGCTTCAAGAATTTATCAAAACCTTAAGAAAATATTAAAAGAAAAGAAACTTTCAACAGGAGTAGGTGATGAAGGTGGCTTTGCACCAAATCTTGCCAGTGATGAAGAAGCTTTAAAACTTTTAGTTGAAGCTATAGAAGTTTCTGGATTCAAAAAAGGAAAAGATGTAGCAATTGCTTTAGATGTGGCTTCGACTGAAATGTATGATGAAGCAAAAAAGATTGGAAAAGAAGGAAAATATTATTTTTGGAAAACAGGTGAAATATTTACAGCTGAACAGTTAATAAAATTTTATCAATCATGGATAAAAAAATATCCTATTGTTTCAATCGAAGATGGGCTTGCTGAAGAAGATTGGGCAGGCTGGCAAAAACTTACAAAGGTTTTGGGTGGTAAAATTCAATTAGTGGGAGATGATTTGTTTGTTACAAATCCACAACGCCTTAAAAAAGGGATTGAGTTAAAAGTAGCAAATTCTATTTTAATAAAAGTAAATCAAATTGGAACTTTGACAGAAGCTATAGAAGCTATTAATCTTGCACATGACAACAATATGACGGCGGTTGTTTCTCATAGAAGTGGAGAAACAGAAGATTCATTTATTTCAGATTTAGTAGTCGCTTTAAATTGCGGACAAATAAAAACAGGGGCTCCTTGTAGAAGTGAAAGAGTAGCAAAATACAATCAATTATTAAGAATAGAAGAAGAACTAGGCAAAAAGGCAAAATTTAATGAATTAAAATTTTAAGAAAAAGCTCTTAAGATAGAGCTTTTTTTATTTGTATTTTCTAGCAAAAAAGTGTAAAATATTTGTGAGGAAAATTTATGAAAAGCATTTATACATATTATAAAGAAAGATTAATTGAAATAAGTGGAAAAAATAGAAGCCTATATTTAAAAAACTTTAACAAAAAAAATGGTTATGATATAGGCAAACTTTTATATCAAAATCAAGATTTTGCAAATGAACTTTTAGATAATCTTTGGAATGGTCGAACTAGTCCTATTGAACTTATTGGCAAAGAGCATAAAGATATTTTTTTGAAAAATATTAAGATTGAAGATAGCCAAGAATTAGCAAATTCTCAGGAAGGGAAAGTTGATTTAGAAAAGCAAAAGAAACAACAAGCAAAGAAAATGATTGAACAAGAGGTTAAAAATCTTGTTGCTTTAAAAAGAGAAATTGACGAAATTGAAAAAGAAACAGGGCGTAGCGAACTTTATGTTTGTTATCCTTTTGTATTTGGAAATGTTAAAAACTATACATTTAGAGCCCCATTATTAATGTTCCCTGTAGAGTTGCAAATCGAAAACGATTCAACTGCAAGTATTTGTTTAAAATCAGGTGAGCCTGTCCAATTAAACAAAGCTTTAATGTATGCCTTTGCAGATGCGAAGAGATTGAATCTTGAAGAAATGGATATGGAATTCGATTGTATGAAATCAAGATTTTCAAATATCCAAAAACTCTTAGACTATCTTGCTACTTTTGGAGTTAAAATAAGTGCTAACCCTAGAAAAAATATTTTTCCATTTGATAGATATTCTGAGCCAAAACATTCACAAGCTCCTGAAATTAAAAATTTGTGCTTGCTTGCCAGATGCTCTCTAGCAAATTCAATTTATAATGATTATGCTAAATTAGAGAAAAAACATTTGACAAATGAATCTATCAATTTGTTGTTAAACAAAAAAGTAAAAATTAAGAGAAATAATAAGTCGAAAGATTTATATTTAATTAACAATGTTGACTATGCGCAAGAGCAAGTTGTTTCAAAAGTTAACGAAGATGGAAGCATGGTTATATATGGACCTCCAGGAACGGGTAAGAGTCAAACTATTGTTAATATTATTTCAGATGCCATTGCTAAAAACAAAAAAGTTTTAGTTGTTTCTCAGAAAAAAGCAGCATTAGATGTAGTTTTTAATAGGTTAGGTTCTCTTAATAACCGAGCAATGTTTGTTGTTGATGCTGAAAAAGAAAAAAGAGGCTTTTATGAAAGATGCCTTAAATCACATGAAAAGTTGCAGTCTTTTAATATTGATTATGCTATTGGCAAGAAATTTGAACAACAAAGTGAATTACTTTCAAAAGAAATAAAAAAATTAGAAGAAATAAATAATTGTTTAACTGAGAAAACTCCATTTGGGTTATCTTTGCAAGAAATGTATTACAACTCTTTCAAAATCGGCAAACATTCGGTAGAATATAGCATTTATCAACAAATGCTCAAATCTAAAAAATTGTTATCTTTTAATTTTGACCAGTTAAGTCAAGCATTAAGTTTATTGAATGAATCAAATAAAGTACAACTTTATTACAATTTTGTTGAAAGCAAAAAGAAAAATCCTTTTGTTGATCATTTGAAGAAGGATGCATCTTTACATGAGCTTGCAAAATGCCAGTCCAAATTAGAAAATCTTTGCTCAACAAGACAAGCTTTGTTTGATGGAGCAGAATATAAATATAGCAGACAAATTTTGACTTATTTATCTTGTTTAAATGAAAAATCAAATTTAAAAACTTTGATTAAAATGGTTGCAAAATTAGAATATCAAAAAACGAATAAATTTTTGGAAATAAGTCATTTTGCTTTTCCTTTGTATCCAATTGCTAAATTTAGCATGTTAAAGAAAGAGAAAATTATTTCAAAAGAATTTGATAAAACTATTTCTGCATTACAAGAGTATTTGGAAGAATATGAATTTCTTAAAGAAATATTGACAGAAGAAGGCTACTTAATGGCAGTTGATGGTATTTTAAGTGGTAATAATTCTATTTTGAAATTGCTTTTGAATGCTGTTGAAAATTATATTGGTAATCAAGATATAAATCAAGTTTTAAACAATTTAACAGAAAATCAAAAATTTGTGTTAAATTTTGCATATAAACATGCAAATTCTTACAATAAATATGTTGAAATTTTAAATAAATTATTACCTCTTAGAATTTATCATGAAATTATCGAATATGAAAACAAAATGAAAGTTCAACTTGCTCAAATGACTGACTTTGAGAATATTAGAACTAGAATTGTAGCAATAAAAAAAGAGCAAAATGCTTTATCTAGACAAATTTCAATGCAAAGCTTTGTAGAAGATTACAATAATATGTTTAATGGAGATAGTCAAAGTAAAGATTTTCTTTACCAGATTTCCAAAAAACAAAATTTCTGGCCTATAAGAAAAATGGTAGAAGTTTATGGGGACTATTTGTTTAAGATGTTCCCTTGTTGGTTATTATCTCCTGAAAATGTTTCGACTATTTTGCCTTTAGAAAAAAATATGTTTGATATTGTCCTTTTTGATGAGGCTTCACAAGTATTTATTGAAAATACAGTCCCTTCCATGTTTAGGGGAAAATGTGTTGTTGTTGCTGGTGATGCTAAACAGTTGCGTCCAACTACAACATTTATGAAGAGATATATGGGAGCTAGTTTAGATGATGAAGTAGATTTATCTACTCAAGCAGCTCTTGAAGTTGAAAGTTTATTAGATTTAGCAGTTTCAAGATTTAACAGTGCAAACATTACATACCATTATAGAAGTAAAAATCAAGAGCTTATTGATTTTTCTAACAAAGCTTTTTATTCTGGTAATTTACAAATTGCGCCAAATGTTTCAAAAAATTTAAGGCAAAAACCAATAGAACGAATTTTAGTAGATGGAAAATGGGTAGATAGAAAAAATATTGTAGAAGCTAAAAAAGTAGTTGAACTTACTAAACATATTTTGAAAACTAGAAAAAATAATGAAACAATTGGTATTATTACATTTAATGCAGACCAAGAAGCCATAATAGAAGATTTGTTTGATAAAGAATGTTTTAAAGATGAAAGTTTTAGAAGTAAATTTATTAGAGAAACAAGTAGGGTGGAAAATGATGAAGATGTAGGACTTTTTGTTAAAAACATTGAAAATGTTCAGGGTGATGAAAGAGATATAATCATTTTCTCAATAGGTTATGCAAGAAATGAATTTGGAAAGGTTAATGCATCTTTTGGTTCTCTTTCAAACGAAGGAGGGGAAAATAGACTTAATGTTGCGATTACTCGTGCTAAACAAAAAATTTATGTGGTAACAAGTATAGAGCCAGAAGAACTCAAAGTTGAAGGTGCTAAATATGCTGGACCAAAACTTTTAAGAAGTTATTTAGCTTATGCTAGAGCTGTTTCAAAAGGCAATTCGGAAGAAGTTAGTTCAATTTTGGATAGTTTTAATCAAAGAATATTAAAGCCAAATAAAACTATTGGCATTTTGCCTCTTGAACAGCAAATTCAGCATAAACTTACAAAATTGGGATATACTGCACAAATTAACTTAGGTAACTCTGACAGCAGAATTTCTGTAGCTGTATATGACAAAAAACTCGATAAATACATACTAGGAATAGAAACTGACCAAACTGCTATAAATAGTTCTAACTCTATTTTAGAAAGAGATGTTTATAGAAACGAATTCCTTAAATCAAGAGGCTGGACTATTATGCGTGTTTGGAGCAGAGATTGGTGGCACAATTATAAAGGAGTTGCAAGTAATATAGTAAAAGAAATAGAAAAACAACGAAAAATTTTAGAAAAAGTAAGCAAGAAATAATAGTTAATTTTAATTTGGAATAGCAAACAAAACTATTTCTGTTGCATAATAAGGCCCACCATAATACCTAAGATATAATTTATAACCTTGATTTAAAGATTTTATAATTTGTGGCAATTTATATAAGTCTTCGTTATTATGATAAACTGATATTAATAATATCGGTTTATCTTTTTTTATGTGTTCGACTGAACCTAAAAGTGCTTTTTCTTCCGCTCCTTCAATGTCCATTTTAATCAAATCTATTTTTTCTTTGATTCCTAAATCAAGAGTGGTGCTTTGCAAAGGCAAATCGCCAGCGTTAGTAATTTGGTTTCCTGAAGCATGACTATTTTCTTTTAAAAATAGTGTTTCAATTTTATCGCTTACAGCCTTATTTTTTATAATAATATTTTTATAATCTTTTAAATTATTTTCCAAATCGTTACAGACACTTGGTGTTATTTCAAAACAATAAAATTTTTTATAATTTTCATTATAAGTTTTTATACAATCTAAAACAGTATCGCCTGTATAAGCACCAACATCAACTATTACCATGTTTTTTATAGATGGCAATAAGTCTAAGTCAAAATAATGTAGTTTGTCTTTTACTGTTTTTAAATCTTCAAAATTAAAATTATAAAAATTGTTTAAAATAGAATATAAAATTCGTTTTGACTTAAAATCTGAAAGGGTTTCATATAGCCAGACATAATCTTTATGATGTTTTTTAAAAGTTTTTGCTTTTAAGTAAATAAACTCATAGTTTTCTGACTGAATATCTAATTTTCCCCAGTAGGGGAATTGATTGAAGAATTTTTCAAAAGATTTTTGCATTCCAATAGAACAGCTTTTAAATTTGTGTAAACTATGGGTGTATAAATTTATTATAGACTTAGTTTTAAATTCGTTTATTAAATTGTAAAATTCTTTATCAAAAAAATTCATATTTCTCTCCATATAAGTTATTTATTACATAGAGATTTAATTTGTTAAATTTAATCATTTTGTGATGTTGTATTTATTTTTTCTTTAAATATTAAAGAATCATTTTCCAATTTATAATATTTTATAATTATAAATAAATACAGGCTAAATAAAATAATTGATGCTACACATTGACCTATTTCAGTACAATAAGCAGTCGGTAAAAAGACGGACAAGATTACACGAACTGTTTGTGCAAAAATTTCAATTATGGTGGTTTTTGTAGCGGAAAATTGTAATTGTAAAAAAGGATATAGAGTATTTATTATTGAAGATAAATAAAAATCAAAAATCTGAAATGCCAAAACAATTAAACCGATTGTTAATGTTACTTTAAAAGTGTTAAATAAACTAAAGAATGAAACAATTGATAAAGTAGTCCCTAAAGATATCAATAAAAATCCATTTTTTAATGACTCTTTAAATTTGAAATTATTTTGAGAAATATCAACCTTTGCACATTTTTTTATAGCACCAAACGAATCCCAGAGTACATCTGTAATCATTGCAACAAAATTTATTGCTATAATATATTCATTTCCAAATGTAAATGAATTTTTAAAGCCAAATAAATAAATTATTAACATAAAAAGGTTTGTAGATAGTCCAGCTGATTCATATTTAAAACAAGAAAGAAAATTAAGTATAAACTTAAATTTTTTAAACTGCCATATAGATAAAATTATATTATAAATAAAAACTGAGAATAAGGTAACAGATATAATAATAATTGTGTTTTTTGTTATTAAAGATGTTATTATTAAAACAGCAAAACTTAAAAAATTGTAACAAAAGCTGTGTAAATTTGCTAATTTTTCTTTGTTCTCAAAATATAATTTTTCCATTATTAATGAAAAAACTAGTTGAAAGAACAAATTTCCAAGTGAATACAGACAAAAATCATGATAAATTTGTGGATCCATATTCATAAAAATTATGTATTTATCTACAAAAATCGCAACAATTCCAAAAATTATTAATCCAAAAATGCTTCCCCAAATTATACCACTAAAAACAACATCATTATTTTTATTTTCTTTATATTTTTTTATATTTACTGCAGTGCCAAAAAAAGTTATTATAATTCCCCATACAAATTGCATAGGGTAAGTTAAAGAAAAAACATTAGATATATTTGTGTCATTTAAAGTAATGCCCAATAAAATCCAGGATAAAATAGGAAAAATAGATAGGAAAAACAATCCAGAAGCAACATTAAATAATCTTTTCATAGTTAATATATTATTATAATAAATGCGCAAAAGTAAAGTGTTTTAACATATATTATAATAAAATAAGAATTATAGGGAAAATTGTGGAGTGTATTAATAAAAAAAATAAATAGTTATTTTTTTTTATTTATTTATTTGACTTTTATATAATTTTTCTGTTAAACTCTTAATGAGGAGGAGAGGAATGAATCCATTATTAATTGTTTTATTTGTTATATTGGGGGTTCTGTTTATAATTTCTTTATATGGAAGTTTTATAAGATGGAATGCAAGTAGGGTTACTATTTGGTTTAGTTTGAAAAAACTTGATATAAATAAACCTATGGAAGAATATGCTAGGTTATTGCTAGATGAAAATGGGCTTGTAGATGTTGAAGTAAAAAAATGTGGTTTTTTTGCTTCTATGTTTGTTGGGAATACTTATAGTGTTTCTAAAAAAATTATAAAATTAAGTTGGGGAACAGCAAGAAGGTCAACTGCTACCAATTTAGCTGTTGTTTGCAGGCTTGTAGGACTAGCTAAAATGCATGCAGATGGCGTTAAAGGTTTAAGGTTGGTTGAATTCAATAGATGGTTTGGTTGGTTGCCAATGCTGTTGTTGCCTTTAATGATTGTAGGCTTAATTTTAGATTTAGTTTTGGCTGAATCTATTGGAACTTGGACTATTGCTTTGACTGGAGTTGGGCTAGCCATTGCTTTAATTAGTTTTATTATTTCTGCAATAGCTGCAAGTAGATACATTAAAGCTTGTAATGTAGGTCAATCTTTAATTCTTGATATGGGAATTTTACAAGAAGCTGAAGAAAAAAGAATTAAAAAACTTTTTTCTGCTTGGAAAAAACTTGTTGTTTTGCAAGTAATCATTAATGCATTTGAAGCAATTTATTTCCTGTTAAAATTGATTTTTTCAAGCTTTAAACTTATTAGGAGATAGTTATGGAACAAAAATTTTTAAAAAAAGAAACTAAAACTTTTTCAGTTGTTACCAGTGTCCTTATTGGAATTGCTTTAATGGTTTTAGTTATTGTTGGGCTTATTGGTGGGAATTTTTTAAATTTTTCTGTCGTTGGCTCTAGTGTTATTGCATTTGTGTCTGCAATTTTTATGGGAGCAATGCAAATAAGAGTATTTTCAAATTATAAAAGTCAAAAAAAATATCTATGTGCTGATGGAATATTTTATATTTGTCTAACAATCTTAGTCGCAGTTGCTGGAATTGTTTTTGTGGTTGTTCCAAACGCTCAGGTTGATATTAGATATTTCATATTTGTTTTTGCTTTAGCTTTTGCAATTTGGAAAATTTTGATTTCAATTTTAGGCTTTAAAAACAAATATTATAATGCTTTCGCAGAACTTATAATTGCATTTTTTTGGCTCCTAAGTGGCATTGCTGTTTTACTTACTACTTTCGAAAATTTAGTTAATGTTGGATCTTATCTGCTTTGTATTTCAAATTATTTGCTTGGAATCGCAACAATTTTTTATATTTTATTTTCGTATGTATATAAAGAACCTGATTTTTTAGTGACTGAAGAGGCTATCGCAATTTTGCAAAAAGAAAACGAAGAAAGAGCGCAAAGAGTAAATCGTTTTAACTCAAGATATGCTATACCTGTAGTTGAAAGCAAAAGCGAAGGAAAAGAAAAAAATTCTTTGGAAGATAAACTTGCAAAACTTCAAAACTTAAAAGAAAAAGGTTTTATCTCAGAAGAAGAATTTGAGAAAAGAAAGAAAAGTCTTTTAGATTCAGAGTTGTAATTTAACATTAAACACCTGTAAAAAGGTGTTTTTTTATTGTTACTACTACATCAATAAGTTTATATGAATTAATAAAAATAATTTAATAAAGAATTTAAATGTTAAAGTAGATTTATCTTTTATTTGATAATAAGTTTGTCACTGTGGAGAAAGCACAAAAATTAATTATTTAGTTTTGACTAATAATCCAAAGACTAAAGATGTTGTGGAAAATTTTACATCATTACAGTTTGATGTCTCTGACCAATCTAGAACCAAAACTTTCAATCAAAATACTAATGTTGTTAGCTTTGCGGTTATTTCCACAGGAATTAAAGTTACAAAAAGTGTAGATAGATCTTATGCTATTATGGGTGATACGCTCCAATATACTTCTATTGTAGAAAATACTGGGAGTCAGCTTGCAAAAAATGTTGTCTTTAAAGATATCTTGCAAAGTGGGATTACTTTTGTTGATGGTAGCGTGAAAATAGATGGCATTTCTTATCCAAGTTATAACTCTATTTCAGGTTTTCCTTTAAGCGATATTAATGCAGGAGAGTCTAGAAATGTTGAATTTGATGTTACCGTAAATTAGTAGAGGTATAAAATGAATTGAATAAAAAATATCTCAACTATTTCAATTACTGATGAAGAAGGAGAAAGAATTTTTAATAGTAATGAAATAATAACAAATATTCTTTTGCTTATTGATGTAACCGATAAGCCTGCATTGTGCTATGATTACTACGATTTTGATCAATGGTGTTGTCAAAATTGCAATAAATGTAAGTTTTACTGTTTTAGATTTTGCATATTAAACTATTTTATCTGTTGCTTTTAAAAACAAAAAGTTTTAAATTTTTTGTTTTTTTTATGGAAATTATTTTTATTAGTGAATATGTAAATTATATCAAAAGTTATACTTTTTTAATTTTTTATGATATAATAAGATTGTAAGAGTAACTAACATTGTATAACTTTCAAAAAGGAAATGCCTATGGGGACAAAAGAAATTAACCTTATTGAAGTCGATGACTTAACAAAGGATTACGGCCATGGTCGTGGTGTTTTTGATGTTACATTTAATGTCAAAGAAGGGGAAGTATTTGGCTTTTTGGGACCTAATGGAGCAGGTAAAAGCACAACTATTAGGCATATAATGGGATTTTCTAAACCTCAAAAAGGTCAAACTCGTATATTAGGTATGGAATCTTTTGGTAATTATTTTCGTTTTCTAGGAGATGTAGGATATTTACCAGGAGAAATAGTTCTCCCTGAAGGCTTAACAGGCTGGGAATTTTTGCAAATGATGGGAGATTTGAGAAATTTGCACGACAATACTAGACTTAAAATGCTTCTTGAAAGATTTAAGCTAAATCCTAAAGGCGAAACTAAAAGAATGAGTTTAGGGGATAAGAGAAAACTTGCTATAGTAGCTGCGTTTATGAATGACCCTAAAGTTCTAATTTTAGATGAACCAACAAGTGGTCTTGATCCTGTCATGCAACAAGTATTTATTGATTATATTAAAGAAGAAAAGAAAAGGGGAAAAACTATTCTTCTTTCTTCGCATATGTTTAACGAAGTTGAAGCCACATGTGATAGAATTGCGATAATTAAAGATGGCAGAATAGTATCTATGTTTGATGCTAATTCAATTAAGCATAATGAGAACAAAAATTTCTTTATTAAATTTAAGAAAAAAGATGAATTTGATAAATTTTTAAAATTATTGCCTGTTTCAAAAAAGAGAAAGATTAAGGTTAGCAAACCATACATAAATAAAATTGATAAAAATAGTAAATCTCTAATTGCTTATTGTAATGACAAAGATATTAATCAACTTGTTCCATTGTTAAGTGATTATCAAATAGAGACTTTTTCAGAAAACAAAGTGACCTTACAAGATTATTTTATGCAATTTTATAGAGAAGATAAAAATTTTGGAGGTGTTTTCTAATGGAAGATATTATTAAAGTTGAAAACCTCACAAAAGATTATGGAGAAAATAAGGGTGTTTTTAATATTTCTTTTAATGTAAAAAAAGGTGAAGTTTTTGGTTTTGTCGGAACAAATGGAAGCGGAAAAACAACCATTATTCGACATATCATGGGATTTTTAAAACCTCAAAAAGGCGAAATAAAAGTGCTTGGCTTGGATTCATGGAAAAATTCTTGTGAAATTAAAAAAAATGTTGAGTACATACCGGGGGAAATCGCTTTCCCAGATTTGCGAGATGGAACAACTTTTTTGAAAAATCAAGCTGAATTACTTGGATTAGCTGATATGTCTTATGCAAATAAATTGATTGAAAAATTGCAGTTAGACACAAGTGCGAATCTTAAAAGAATGAGCAAAGGGATGAAACAAAAAACTGCTATTGTAGCAGCTTTAATGGCTGATAAAGATATAATTATTCTAGATGAGCCTACCACAGGGCTTGACCCACTCATGAGAGAAACTTTTCTTGATATTATCCTTGAAGAAAAAAGTAAAGGAAAAACTATCATAATGAGTAGTCAAATGTTTGATGAGCTTGAAATAACTTGTGATAGGGTTGCCTTAATTTTAGATGGAAAAATTATTGACATTGCAGATATTAAAGAATTAAAAAATCTTCCTTATAAGCTATTTAAAATTGAATTTTTAAGTCATGAAGATTTTATTAAGTTTAAAAAATTTAAATATAAAATTGTTAGAGTGCAAGAACAATATAACCAATTTACTATTCAAGTTGACAATTCTAAAATTAATAAATTATTTAAAGATTTAAAAAATTTTAAATTAAAGTTTATCAGCGAAGTAAAAAAAGATTTGGAAAAACATTTTAAGGAAGTTTTGACTGAATTTTATAAAAAGAATGATATTGTTTTAAAACCTACAAAATCAGGAAAGGAGGATGTAAAACATGATAAATAGAGCGCTTTTTAAACAATCTTGCAAAGCACATTGGATTAAGTGGCTTTCTGTTACATTGTCAACTTGTGTTATGCTTATGATTGTTATAATCGTTTTAGGAAATCTTGGGATAAACGATATTCGTGATTCTTTAAAAAATGTGTTTGTGCAGGCAGACCAAGAATCTAGTTTAAAAGAAAATTCTGTAGATGGCTATGAATCTTATTTTACTATGATTGATGGATATTCGGCGATAGAAAGTAAAGCACCTCTTTTAGCATTTTTGCAGCCACAGTTCGATAATCAGATTGATGAATTGGAAGGACAAGGAATTGAAGCGACAAAAGAAGTTAGAGCTCAGATAATTGTTACCATGGTTTCTGGCATTATAGAGAGTGGGGCGGCTGCTGGATTTGGAATGGATGAAAGCTTAGTAAAAGTATTTTTAACCAATTACCTTACTGTTTACAGTGATGCTCAATTAGAAGGAACTTCTTTAACTGATGAAAAATTGCTTTCTGATGCGTATTGCAATACTATTTATCAAGTTACATATCAAGATGCTATAGCAAACGGAAAATCAGAAGAAGAAGCTTTAGTTCAAGCTTCAAGTTCTAGTTATATTTGTCAAGATGCAGTAGCTTCTTATAACAAAAATAAATCTAATAGCGAATACAATTATTCTGCTGATGCTACAAATTGTGTAAATTTGCTTATGCAAACTCAAGCAGAACAAAGTTTAGCTGGCTCAGGCATGACGGAAGATGAAATTAAACAATATGGTGTTGCTGTAAAAGTTATTTCTAATACTGCAATAAATACATATCAACTTTGGTTAAATGAGTTGGGAGATACTGAGGATGCTAAAGTTGAAGCGAAATCACAAGCTACAAAGAGTATTTCTGATGAGATTCCAGAAAAAGTTGCAGTAGCTTTGCAAGAGCTGGGTAATATGGATATGTATGGATTAATTATTGGCTCTATATTCTACCGAATTGCTGGTCTATTGTTGCCTATGGTTTTTGTAATTATGACAGCAAATGGATTATTAGCAGGGCAGGTGGATTCTGGTTCTATGGCATATGTTTTGTCCACTCCAACTAAAAGAAGAACAGTAACCGTAACTCAACTTGCATATTTGGTTTTTGCATTATTCTCTATGTTTGCAATGTTAACTGTTTTCAGTGTAATTGCCGTTGCCATAGCAGGTGGGAATAATTTTGCAATTAATTATTCGGAAATTTTACTTTTAAATGCTGGTGCATTTTTGACTATGTTTGCAATAGCAGGATTTTGTTTTATGTGCTCTGCTCTATTTAATAGAACAAAACACTCACTTTCAATTGGTGGAGGACTAACAATATTCTCATTAGTTTGCACTATTTTGGGACTTTTTGGTTCAACAGTGGTTCCTAGTGCAATGAGAATTTCTTCCATGGATTTCTTTAATTATCTTTCAATAATAACTTTCTTTGATACTGTTTCAATATTGAATGGAACATTAAGCTATTTGTGGAAGTTTGGTGTTTTGTTAGGTATAGGTATTGTTTGCATCATAATAGGGGTATTTAGATTTGACAAAAAAGATTTGCCTTTATAAGAGCATTATAAGCGACTTTGTTAGGAGATAAAAATGGATAAAATCAAATCATATGATTATGTTAGCATGGTTAAATCTTTTTATGACATACCTTTAACATTAACAAATGAGTGGATTGATATAATGTTAGATACAAATATAGAAGATGAAAACCAAAAACAAAAAAGAATGCTTTTCACACACTTTGGCTTCTGTTACAGGGATCTTTCAAATTACGATTTTACGAAAGTAGATAAGGAACATTTATTGAAAGTGCCATTTAATTCTAGCACTATATTTCCTTCTGTTGAAAAAATGCCAAAAGGATTTAATCCACATGAAATCATTGCCTTTGCAAAAAATCCTTTTATGGGTATTAAAGAACTACACAAAAGAGGAGTGAACGGCGAAGGTATTTGTGTTGCAACTATAGATTTTGGTTTTCAAGATGAAAAACATATTGAGTTTGCTAACGCAAATATTGAAATTGTAGATTTATTTAAAGATACAGGCTATCATTTTCATGCCACAGGAGTCCTTTCTAATTTATGCGGGAAAAATATTGGCATTGCACCTAAAGCAAGAGTCCTACATTATAATACATATCAAGGATATGGAGAAGAAGTGGATAAAGCTACCCTTACTATTCTTAAAGATATTTTGGAAAGGATAAGAGGGGGAGAAAAAATCAGAGCAGTTAATATTAGTGCTCCTCTTTTACGAAATAAAAAATTGCAGTCTTTAATTTCTGATCAAAAAAGTTGGCAAAAGTTAAGGGATGAACAAGTAGCTCCTTTTTTAAAAGTAATAGAAGAACTTAAATTGCTAGGATGTGAAGTTATTTCATCTGAAAGATTTTCTAAAGATTTTTCATGTTCTAAAATTAATTATCATACTTCAGAAGTAGTTCAGCCCGATTGGATATCTTTCAAATCATATTCTGATAAAATGACTTTTATATCAGGGGGTAAAGTTATACCAGAATTTCTAAGTAAAGAAGGCTACAAATATGAACCGAACGGCTCTGTAAGTTGGTCAATTCCACAAGCTGTGGGTTTATATGCTTTGGTTTTGCAAATAAATTCTAATGTTACATGGGATGAATTTGTTAAAATTTGCAAAGATAGTTCAAAAGTTAATGTAAATAACGTTAGGATTATAAACGTTCAAAAACTAATCAATAATGTTACAGCATTAAATTATATAAATCAGAAAAATTAAAAATATTAATGTGTTATAAAATATTTTCTTGTTTTGTTTTTTTTATATTATTTTTTTCAATATTTGTTATGATATTTCTAAAGTTTAGGAGTAAAAATGAAAATTGCTATTGATGTAGATGATTGTATTTGTAACAGTTTAGAGTGGGATTTCGCTTGTGCGTGGTATTATAATAAAAAAAATCATCCTGATGACAAAAATTTTTATTACACTATTTTTCATAGTGCCCCAGAAATTTTTAAATTTTCCTCATTAGAAACAGAAAAATTTTATACTCAACAGAGAAAATTCTTAATAGAGAAAAAGTTGTTGTATCCAAAGCCTTTTGTTAAAGAAGTCCTTGACAATTTGTTAAAAAATGGAGATGAAATTTATATTCTTACTTCAAGAGAAGATAAATATTGGAATAATGATGCGAAAAAAGAAACGCAAAAATGGTTAAAAAAATATAAAATAAATTATACTTCTTTAATAGCAAATTGTCTAGAAAAAGGTTTGAAATGTGCTGAATTAAAAGTGGATTTATTAATAGATGATAATCCCAAATATATTCAACAAGTAAATGCTCAAGGTATAAGAACAATAATTTTAAGTGCCCCATATAATTTAAAATACAAAAACATTCTCAATACTCATGCATCATGTTGGCCAGAAGTTTATCAAATTATACAAGATTTAAAAATATCTTTAGAGAATTATAAAAAATCTAAAATTGAAAAAGAAAAGCAAAATAAAGGGAAACTTACTTTTGTTGAAATCACAAACAAAACTTTGATCAATGCAGTTAGATTGCAACAAAGAATTACAAAAAAACATTGTGCTTATTTAACGTATAAAGAAGCAATTAATTCTAAAAATCCTTATTATTTTGTCTATAATAATGATCAAGCAATTGGGATTACAGGTTTTTATGTTTTAAAAGATTATCCAGAAGATGCATGGTTGGGGATTGGTGGAATTGTTCCTAGCAATATAAGACAAGGCTTTGGAAATAAAGTTTTAAAATTTATTATTGATAAGGCAAAAGAAAAAGGATTTAAAAATTTTAGGATATTGACTAATTTTGTTGAAAATCCTACATCTCAAACTCTTTTTAGACAATATTCAGACATCTGTGAACTATATCAAGTTGAAGGGGAAAGCAAAATAACTCACTACATTTATTCAAGAACTTTAACTGAAGAGCCTGTTCCAAAATGGGGAAATAAAGATTGTGGATTTAAAGATTTTTGTAAAAAAGAAAAAGAAAGTAAAAAAATTATAAGAGATTTGTTTAAATAATCATTTTATTGATTATTTCAATAATTTTATATATAATAAAAAAGGAGTATTATGAAAGTTTTTGGATTAGAACATATTATTTATATGATTGTAATGTCAATTTTAATGGTGATTTCACTAGTTTTGATCAAAAGATTTGTTCCAAAAGAGAAAAGTTATATCCCAATTAAAATTTTTGCAGCTATTGGTTTTATTTTAATTATAATAAATAGAATTGTAGTGGCAAAATCTAGAGATGCAACATTTTTAGACTTTTTGCCTGATACTTTTTGTAGCATTATGGGTTTTGTTCTTCCTTTAACAGTATTAATTTTTAAGCCTGATACAAAAATTTTTCAGTATGCTATTTTTGCAGGCATGATAGGGGGATTATTAACTTTTATTTATCCTGATTTTCTAGTTTATTTTGATAATATTTTTAATATTCATCCTTTCACAGGATTATTATATCATACTAACATGTTCTTCATCTTTTTGCTTTGTATTGTTACTAAATATTTTGTTCCAAGTTTCAAAAGATGGGCATCTCTGCCAATAGGATTAGCTTTTATGGTTGTTTATGCTGTTTTTGGAAATTCAGTAATGGGGCAGTCAAACAATATGCATTTAAATGCTCCTCTTTTAGAAGGAACTCCTTTAACTTGGTGGTTAGTCGGAATATTGTTTATATTGTTATATACAATTATTTTACAAATTTACGAGATGATTACATTAAATAAAAATGAATGGTCAATTTTAAAATTATTTAGAAGTAAAGATAAAGAAAAAAATAAAAACAATAATTAGCAAATTATTGTTTTTTATTAATTTTTTTGCCTTTATTTATTTGGGAAAAATGTAAAAATTTGTTAAAATAGGTTATAATAAAAAAAAGGATGAAGAATAATGTCAAAAAAAATATTTTTTTCTATAGTTTTTAGTTTGCTCGCAGTGATTTTGGGAGCATCTTTTTTATGTATAGATTTTAATAAAATAGAAAAAGCAGAACAGACAACAGCAGATGATCCAATAATTGATCCAGATGGTTATTGGATAGATGTTTATGATGATTTTGAGACATATTCTTTTGTTGGGTCAGGAACTGAAACAGATCCTTACCTTATTCAATCTGCAAAGGATTTAGCCTTTTTATCTTGGACAGTTTATAACGATAAAGCTTTTGATAATAAAGTTGGAACGTCCGGGTCTAATAAATATTATTATTCAGGTAATTATTTTAAACAAACGGCAGATATAGACTTATCCGCGTGCTATTGGCAACCAATAGGAATGGTATACGATAGAACTGGGAATCAAAAAATTAGATGTTTTGCAGGTAATTATGATGGTGACAATTATGAAATTAATGGATTGCATACACCTTCAGGTTCATCTATTGTTTATTCATATCAAGGATTATTTGGTCTTGTTGGAATAGGATCGTTAACTTTTAAAAATATAAAACTTGTAGATGTAAATATTTTAGGTTATCAATCTGTTGGAGGTATAGTTGGAGGGAACTCTTATTTTAATAATAACATTACTTTTATAAATTGTAGTGTATCGGGAGAACTTAGAGCAAATAATGCTGTTAATATAGGTGGCTTGATTGGTTCCTCTGGGGCTACATCATCTTATAAAACAATAGTTAAAAATTGTCAAAATTATGCCAACATTACTGTTGATATAAATTCATCACTTTCAGGTAATTTAAACATAGGGGGATTAGTTTCTTATGCATATTACTTATCACTTTATGATTCTTTTAATGCTGGAAATATCACTTTAAATGTAAATACTTCGTCTAATTTTAGCAATAAAGTATATGTAGGAGGAGTTTTTTCAATAGGAGGCAATTCTGTTAATGTTTATAATTGTTATAATATAGGAGAGATAAATCTTGTATCATCTAGAAATAATTCTGAATTATATATTGGAGGAATAGGTGGTATTTTACGGGATAATTCATTAAACAAGATATATAATTCTATTAATAAGGGGACGATTAATGTTGAAACAATGTCTAGCTCAAGTTATACAGGAGGAATAGTAGGTTTAGTTGATGATACAAAATCGACTTCATCGCGTGTTGAATTAAAAAATTGTTATAATTTAGGTTCAATTAATTCTAAATATAATGTTGGTGGAATAGCTGGGAGCAATAATTTAGGGACAATTCAAAATTGTTATTATGGTGGAGATTGCTCTGTTGGTGGAATAAATGGAAGTGATGTGGTTGGTCAGGCTGAGAGAAAGGAAAATTTAACGGTTAATGATTTTAAAAATCAAGACTTCTATTTAAATGTTGATAATTGGGATTCTTCTTATCCATGGGATTTTGATAATACATGGGTTATTAATAGTGAAATTAATGAAGGTTATCCATCTTTAATTGAAGAAAGTGTAAAAACTCCTTATTGGATTGAAGTTTATAACGATTTTGACTCATATTCTTTTGTTGGTGCGGGGACTAAAGCCTCTCCTTATTTAATAAGTTCAGAAAAAGATTTGGCGTATTTGTCATGGACAGTTTACTATAACAAAAAAACTTATAACAACAGTACATATTTTAAACAAACTGTAGATTTAGATATATCCGAATATTTATGGCAACCAATAGGAATTTATTATAATAGAGATGGTGTGCAAGTTACTAGGGGGTTTAAAGGTAATTACAATGGAGATAGTTACTCAATAAGTGGACTACAAACTCCAACTGGCTCAAGCAATGCTGAGTCTTATCAAGGATTATTTGGATATCTAGATAATTCTTCGTCTATTATTGAAAATGTTAACTTAGTTAATGTTGATATTAATGGTAATCAATATGTTGGAGGTATTGCCGGACAGAGTACTGCCAAAATTTACAATTGTAGTGTATCAGGAATTATTAATGGTAACCAATATATTGGTGGCATTGCTGGTTTTGGCTATGTTTTTGAAAGTTATAACAATGCCAATATTTCATCAAATGGACAATATATAGGAGGAATAGTAGGGCGAGGTTATGCTGTAACAAGTTATAATACTGGTAATCTAACTGGAAATGGTTCGTATGTCGGTGGAATAGTAGGTTATGCTAACACTGGAGTTACCACAAACTGTTTTAATGTAGGGGATATAACTGGTGATACTAAATTGGGAGGAATTGCTGGTTACTTGTCTTCTGCAGTAATTAGTGATTGTTATAGTATATCTCTAATTGTAGGCAATAGTGAAATTGGTGGAGTTGTTGGTAATGTTGCTTCAACTTCTGAAGTTGTTAACAATTGCTATTACGGTGGCAACTATGATATTGGAGGAATAAATGGAGAAAATGTTGCTGGAGAAGCTGAGAAAAAAGATGATTTAACAGTTGAAAATTTTAAAAGTGAAAACTTTTATTTAAACAATGAAAACTGGAGTGCATATTCATGGGATTTTGAAAATGTTTGGGAGTTTAATTCATTAGAAAGCGAATATCCTACATTTAAAGTAGTAGAAGACAAACAATATTGGACAGATGTTTATAGTGATTTTGATGTTTATACACTTTCAGGTGGTGGTACAGAAACAAATCCTTATTTGATTCAAAATGCCAAAGATTTAACTTTTTTGTCTTGGACAATATATAACGATAAAGCTTATAAAAATAAGGTTTCAACAAGAAATTCAATAAAGTATTATTATAGTAATGTATATTTTAAGCAAACTGCTGATATTGATTTAAGTGGCTATTATTGGCAACCAATAGGGATATCTTCTTTAAGAGATGGGACATCGGCAAATAGAATATTTTCTGGTAATTATGATGGAGGTAATTTTGCTATTAGTGGGCTATCTACACCATCAGGATATACCAATGCTTTTTCTTACCAAGGACTTTTTGGTAGAGTAGGTTATTATAATACAACTAATAAAATCGTTATCAAAAATATAAACTTAACAAATTCTGCAATTTATGGAAGTCAGTATGTTGGGGCTTTGATTGGATATTTGGATTATTCTTATTCCACTTATTGTACAATAAAAGATTGTATAAATGAAGCTACTGTAAAAGGATATGGTTATTATGTTGGCGGACTTATTGGTCATGTAAGTAATTCTAAGTCAGGAAATACTTTAAATATAGAACAATGTATAAACTACGGTTGTGTTTCTGGTAACGGATATATTGGAGGAATAATCGGTAGCGTTTATGCTTATTCTTATTCATTAAACATAAATTTATCAAACTGTGTTAATTGGGGAAAAATTTCAAGTTCTTACACTTATTTAGGAGGGGTGCTTGGATGTATAAGAGAAAGATATCCTACTTTAAAGATGTATAATTGCTATAATTCTGCTGATTTAATTGGCACTTCTTATGTAGCGGGAGTAATTGGATATGGATATTTTTCTACAAATTCAGAAATTTTTAACTGCTTTAATGTTGCTAAGGTTTGTGGTAGTTCTTATGTGGCAGGGATCATTGCGTATGCGCGATTGTATTCTAATTCAAGTCAAATAAATTTAGGTTACTGCTATAATGTTGGTGAAATAAATGGAAAAACATCAATTGGTGCAATTTTAGGAAATGTTAATGACAGTTTAAAAGTTGAGAATAATTATTATGGCGGAAATTGCAAAGTTGGTGGTATAAATAATGTAGATGTAGAAGGGCAAGCTGAGAAAAAAGAAGATTTAAGTATAAATAATTTTAAAGATATATCTTTTTATGAAGATGAAAACAATTGGGCTAATGGAGTAATTTGGGATTTTGATTACTTTTGGGGAATTGAAAGTGAAAGGAATAATGGACTTCCTTATTTGAGACTTGGTGATGAAAAACCTCTATTTTGGATAGAAGCAAATATTGATTTTGCTAATTATGTCTTGGAAGGATCGGGCACAGAAACAGAACCATATTTAATACAATCTGCAGAAGACTTAGCTTTTCTTTCTTGGAGTGTGTATTATAATAAAGCATATAATGGCAAAGTTAGCTCAATGTCTGATCATTATCGTTATTACGAAGGAGTGTTTTTTAAACAAACACAAGATATTGATTTAAGTGAATATTTTTGGCAACCTATTGGATTTTATGTAAAAAGAGATGGAATAGGAAAAGCAGCAAGATTTTGTGGTAGTTATAATGGAAATAATTTTTCTATTTCTGGGATAAAGACTCCAGCTGCTTATAATGATAATTATAATTATCAAGGGCTTTTTGGTTATGTTTATCAACCTTCTAGTGACAAACCAGTTGTATTAGATAATATTAAAATTAGTGATTCTTCTATTAAAGGAAATAAATATGTAGGAGCAATAGTTGGATATAAATATTCAGGAACAATAAAAAATTGTGAAAACCATTCTGATGTAAGTGGATATCAATATGTAGGAGGTATTGTTGGGAGTGGTTCCTCTTCTGATTGTTTAAATACTGCAAATATATATGGTTCATCCTATGTTGGAGGCATTACTGGAAATGGTGGTAGCAGTAATTCTTATAATACTGGAAATATAAAAGGGGGTAATTATGTTGGAGGAATTTCTGGTTCTGGTTCTATAAATAATTCATATAATATAGGTCTTATTGAGGGGGATCAATATGTTGGAGGAGTTGTTGGAATAGGAAGTGCACAGGTTTCATATAATCTTGGAGAAGTTTATGGGGCTCAATATGTTGGAGGCATTAGTGGAGGCTATGGATCATCAAGTGGAGGATTTTACAATAATTTCAATGTAGGCAATGTATATGGAGAAGATAGTGTAGGCGGTATAATAGGTTATTTAAATTATTCAACTACAAAAGTTAATAATTGCTATAATTTAGGTGCTGTTAATGGAACTACTTATGTAGGTGGAATTGTTGGGCAAAACACTTCAACTCAAATTTCTAAATGTTATTATGGTGTTAACTGCTCTGTTGGAGGAATTAATGGAGAAGATGTAAGTGGACAAGCTCAAGCAGATGCAAGTTTAACTCTAGATAATTTTAAAACAACGAGCTTTTATACTGATATGACTAAGTGGGATGTTTCTTGCCCTTGGGACTTTTATTATATATGGAAAATTGACAGCAACTATAATGTTGGATTCCCTATTTTAAGAGAAGAAAATGATGTTGGAATTGAGTTTTGGACGGATGTTTACACTGATTTTGACTCTTATTCTTTAGAAGGTAGTGGTTCATCTACTAATCCATATCTTATCCAATCAGAAAAAGATTTAGTATTTATTTCTTGGACAATTTTAAACGACAAATCTTATAACAATCATGTTTATCAGACAAATTATTATTATAGAAATATTTATTTTAAACAGACTAAAGATTTAGATTTTACAGGATATTATTGGAAACCTATCGGACTATATTATGATACAAATGGAGATGTTATAGAAAGAGCTTTTTCTGGGAACTATGATGGTGCTGGGTATTCAATCTCGGGGATTGAAACACCTTTTGGAAATACTAATAGATATTCTTGTCAAGGGTTGTTTGGTTATGTATCTTCTCGTGGTTCATCTTATTGTGGAGTTCAAAATCTGACAATAAAAAATTCAAATATTAATGGTTATGAAAACGTTGGAGGATTGATAGGTTATTTAAATATTTCATTGGAAAAAGTTAATTCAACCGAAAAAATTACCATAAGCAATGTTCACACAGATGTTGATATATATGGATTAAAATACGTAGGAGGCATAATTGGTAAAGTTAATTTATACAAATACGATTATAGATATAGTTATACACTTACAGTAGAAGATGTTTATAATACAGGCAATATTTCTGGTAGTAGTTATGTCGGTGGAATCGTTGGATATGCATATCTATATTGTTATAGCACATCTGCAGATATATATTTTACATTAACTAATTCTTATAATTCAGGAAATATAGAAGCAACATCAAGTTGTGTAGGTGGCAATGTTGGATATATCTATACTTACTCAAGAATGTCAAGTCATGATAGTGTTGCAAACATTATAAATTGTTTTAATGTTGGTAAGGTTTCAGGCTCAAGCACTGTAGGTGGAATTGTCGGTTATACAACTCAAGGCAGTTATGGCAAAATAAACCTTAAAAACAATTTTAATACTGCAAGTGTAAGTGCTAATTCTAGTGTCGGAGGAATATTAGGTACTACTTTCGCACAAGTTTTAAACTGTTATTATGGTGGTGATTGTTCAGTTGGTGGAATAAATGGACAAGATGTAGAAGGACAAGCTCAATTGCTAGAAAATTTAAATAGTAATAATTTCAAGTCATTAGATTTCTTTAATAATATTTCGAATTGGAGTTTATCTTATATTTGGGATTTTGATACAAATTGGACTTTCATGGAGAATGAAAATAATGGATATCCAGTTTTTAAAAATGGTAATGTTGATGAAATTGTTTATTGGATTGATGTATATGATGATTTTGGTACATATTCATTATCAGGAAGTGGCTCTAGAGAAGATCCATATTTAATTCAATCAGCAAAAGATTTAGCATTTTTATCATGGACTGTTTATAATGATCAAGCTTATAATAATAATGTAACGATTAGTGGTTCAAGTAGATATTTTTATGAAAGTAAATATTTTAAGCAGACTGCTGAGATTGATTTATCTCAATATTATTGGCAACCTATTGGTGTTTATTACAATAGAGAAGGAAGCTCTGTTTATAGATATTTTTCAGGTAATTATGATGGGCAAAATTATGCCATTAGCGGACTAAAAACTCCTTATGGTACTACCAATGCCTATTCTCATCAGGGATTATTTGGTTATGTTCGGAGATATTCGACTATTGAAAAAATAATTTTACAAAATATAACTTTAAACTCAACTAGTGTTAAGGGAAATTCAAGTGTAGGGGGTGTCGTTGCTTATATTTATTATGGCGACATTGTAAATTGTAAAAATAATAGTGGATATGTTTTAGGGACTCAACATGTAGGAGGAATAGTAGGATATACTCAAAAAGTTGAATTGACAAATAATTTTAATTTAGCATCAGTTGGCGGTACAAAAAATGTTGGTGGAATAAATGGTTATGTTTATGACTCCCTAGGTGCTTATGAAAATGAAAATAAAGGGGCGATTATAAGCAATCAATATGTTGGTGGAATTTTTGGATATGTAAATACAAGTTCTGGTACTAAAGAATTGTATTTTAATAATTTAAACAACTTGGGAAGTGTTAAAGGAGAAAGTGGATATGTTGGTGGAATAATAGGCTGCTCTTATACATCTTCTACGAGCATAAATACTGTGGAATTTAGTAATTTTTCTAACACAGGAAAAATTTTAAATTATGCTGATTATACCGGAGGACTAGTAGGATACATAGGAGATAGCCAGCCATCGTCTTTCATAATTGAAAATTCATCTAACTCATCTAATGTATCTGGTGGGGATATCTACACTGGAGGAATAGTGGGGTATTCTAAATTTTCAATTGTTTTGAAAAATAATACAAATGATGGAGATATTACTGGAGCTAATTATTTGGGAGGAATAATTGGATACTCTGTAGGTGGTGCATTATCCTATAGTTCAAATAATGGTATAATAAAAGGAAAAACTTATGTGGGTGGTTTGGTTGGAGCAGGACTTACTATAAGTTCATCATTTAATCTTGGAGAGGTTAATGGTAATAGCTATGTAGGCGGAATTTGTTATAGCGGAACTATTAAAAACTCTTTTAATCAAGGAAATATTATTGTTTCTCCAACAGGTTCAAATACATATGCAGGAGGGATATCAAGTTCTTCGTCATCAATGTCAAATTGCTATAATTTAGGGAATATTGAATTAAAAAATAGTTCCTATAACTGCTATGTTGGAGGATTGACTGGAAGTTTAGGATCCTCTGCATATGTAAAAAATAGTTTTAATATTGGGAATATTAATATTGCTTCTACATCGTCAAGTAATCCAATTGGAGGCGTTGTTGGTCAGTCTTATGGTGAAATCAACAATTGTTATAATTTAGGGCAAGTTTCTGGGACAGGAAAAATTGGTGGAATCCTAGGAGAAAGTTTATCGGGATGTAGTGTAAGCAATTGCTTTTATGGAGTAAACTGCACTACAAAAGGTATAAATGGTCAAGATGTTGTTGGGCAGGCGGAATATGATGAATCTTTGACAATAGACAATTTTAAAGATAAAGCCTTTTATTTAGATTCTTCTAATTGGGATTCAAGTTACCCATGGAATTTTGAATTTTATTGGGATATAAGCTCGGAAACGAATAATGGTTATCCATATTTAAAAGATGAAAGTGCGTTACCGAAATATTGGACAGAAGTTTATGATGACTTTGACAGTTATGCTTTGAGTGGATCTGGTACAAAATCTAACCCTTACAAAATAAGTTCAGCAAAGGATTTGGCTTTCTTATCATGGACAATATATTACAATAAACCATATAAGAATAATGTTTATAGTTCAGCTTGGTTTTATAGAGAAAAATATTTTATCCAAACTGCAGATATTGATTTATCAGAAAATTATTGGCAACCAATTGGTATTGTTGCGACAAGAGAAGGAGTGAGAGATAGTCGTTATTTTGCAGGTAATTATGATGGAAATGGGTATTCTATTAGTGGCTTGAAAACATTGTATGGTACGACTAATGGAGATTCATATCAAGGCTTATTTGGATATGTGTATTCTTATTCTACATCTTATCCTTCTGAAATTAAAAATGTAAAATTGGTTAATACTGATGTAAAAGGTAATTCTTATGTAGGTGGTGTAATAGGTTATAGCGCATCATCTTATACTACAATTTTAAATTGCTCCGTTGATGGGAATATAACAGGACTATCAAATGTGGGTGGTATAATTGGTTCAGGCAGTGCAGATATTTCTAATTGTATAAATAATGCAGAAGTGATGGGAGAGACAAACATCGGTGGTATTGTAGGAAGACCATTGAATAGTGAAATACTTAATTCTTATAACTTTGCTTTATTAAATGGTAGCTCAAATGTAGGAGGTATAGTTGGAATTATATCAACTTCTTTGACTTTAGAAAATTGTTTCAACTATGCTTTAATAACAGGGGAAAATAATACTGGAGGAATTGTAGGGAAGATTAATATTACTTCTAGTTCAACAAGCACAGTCAATGTTACTGCTGTTTATAATTTAGGGAATGTAACAGGTACTTCAGGAATTGGTGGAATAATTGGCCAATGCGATAATTCTTATACTGGCACTACTATCAATTTAACAAGTAGTGGGGTTGAATGTGTTATCAATGGAGTTAATAACAGTGGAGTTTTCATAGGAGAAAGTATTGGCTCTGCTAAAGTTAATTTATTCAACTGTTATGGAATTGTTAAAACAAACACTTCTATTAATTCAGTGGGAGTAACTTCAACTAATTTAATAATAAGCAATTGCGTTTATATAAATAATTTACAGGATGGAACTTTAAACAAAAATTATATAGGTGATGATTTTACAGCATTTGCATGGTTAAATTATGATAGTTGCCCAATTCCAAAAGATTTAATTTGGAGCGGAGATTTTCAACAGAAACCTGAAGGTTATGAAACATCTATTGATTGGATACTAGACATGATGAAATCGACTGGTTGGAATAAGGTTTCAATTTAAAATGGAGAATTTTTCTCCATTTTTTATTTTAGATTGTTATTGACAATTTTAGAAAATTATGATTTAATATTTAGGAAAATAGAAAAAAATTCAACCTTGTATTATAAAAGGAGAAAAATATGAAAAAATTCAAAGGTTTTATTATGTATGATCCTAACGATATTGATTTTGCAGAAAACCTAGAAAAAAAATTTGCAAAAATGCAAGTTGTAAAAAAGTATGTGCCTGAAAAGAATGATGGTAATTGGATAAGAGTTGCAAAGATTGAATACAAGGTAGAAGGTGACGATGAAATTTATGTTTCTGAATCAGCTGAAAGAAAAAATAAAATTAACAAAGAAGGAATCCCTGATGCTGTATCAGTTTTACCATACTTTGTAGAAAACGGAGAAGTTTACTATTTGGTTACAGTTCAGTTAAGACCAAACATGGGAGAAACACAAATTTCAATTGCAGCCGGTTTAGTTGATAAGAGAGATGTTTTAGACAATTCAGATGTGGAAAAAGTTGTCAAAAAGACAGCTCTTAGAGAATTAAAAGAAGAAAATGGTGCTAATGTTGTAAAAATGATTCCTATAAGTGGAATAGTAACAAAATCTGCAGGTTTTTCAAGTGAATCGGAACAAACATTTTTAGCTGAAGTTGATTTAGGGGATAAAAAGACAAATCTTGATAAAGATGAAAAATTATTTACTATTGTAGTTCCTGCCAAATATGCTATTGATTTTATGTATGAATTGCCTAATAATTTATCGCCATGTTTAAGAGATGCTTTTTTAAGTGCTATTGCAGATCCTAGATGCAAAGAATTTATTAGACTTAGTGTTGAAAACGAATCACAAAATGAATAGCTTAAAAATAAAAAAAGTGGTAAATATTTACCACTTTTTTATTATAACTTAAAATTTACTTCCGCAATAAGGGCAAACAATTCCATCTGAGGATTGTTCTAATAAACCTCCGCAATTAGGACATTTGTTTTTTAGATTTTTATAATTGAGTTTTGATTTATCGTTTATCTTAAGGGTTTCACCATCAAAAATTAAATTTTTTAAATATTGTTTTTTGATAGATTTATTTATTATTTCTTTAACTTGTTTTTCAGGCATTTGAAGATGAGAAGATATTTCTTTTGTGTTTGTTAAATTTTCTTTTAAAATTGTATTTACAACTTGTTTCGTTGTTCTCAAGTTTCCATACAGAACCCATAAAATAGGTGAGCCATAAAAACCAAATACTGTCATTATGATTCCAAAAGTTAACAAAATCCAAGTTTTTGAAGCTCCTATAACGATTAAGGGAACTCCGATAGGTAAAAAAATGCTTGCTATAATACAAAAAATCAACATTTTTTTCAAATCTTTATTAATTTTTAATTGGTTATCTACTCTCATGTTTTTATTATATTATATATTTAAATTTTTGTAAACAATTTTATTATTATTGTTTTTGTGTAAAGTTAAATTCGAAATCCTCTTTATTGAAATGAGTTAATTTCTCTAGGTTTTGTAAAAGTTTTATTTCAATATTTTTATATTGTAAATTATTTATATCCAAAATTCTTAAGATTTCTTCTTTAGTTATTTTGTTAAAGATTTTTAAAGATAATAACTCTGCTTGCTTTGAAGGTAAAATTTTTAATAATTTTGCTTTTTTTAAAGTATCATTATTATCAAGAATATTAAAAATTTGGTTAATGTATTTTCTGTATATCATATCGATATCTTTATCACTTAGCCTGTTATAAAAGAAACTAATATTTAGTTTTCCTTTTATTATTAATTGTGCATTCAACCATTCTTTATATAATGTTGATCTATTTATTTGAGGATAAATTTTTTTTGTTAACAATTGCCAATTTTTTTTATTAAAAGAAAAGCGAGCTAAATTTTTCCATAGTTTAAATATATCTATTAATTTAGTCTTTATTTTTGATATAGTAGCTTTGCTTGTTCCTAGAAGCTTGGCAATGTCTTTTGATTTTAAATCATTCATTTGATTGATTATAAATTTATATTCTCTACTTGTTAAAACTAATTTTAATCTTTTAATAAGTTGCAAATTTGAATAAGTTTGAATACATAAATCTTCAACAGACAAGTTCCTTTCGTCAATTAAAACATCTTCTAAAGTGATATCTGAATTTTTTTGAACTTTTTCTTCCAAATATGTTTGCGAAAAATGTATTTTATTTTTTAATCCTTTTGCATTTCTAATGATCATTCTCAATTTGTTGTTCATTAAAAAAAATGCAAAGGTGCCAAAGGAAGCCCCCATGTTGGTTTTATATTTGATCATAGCGCGAAAAAGTTCAGCCATAAAAATGGCTTTAAAATCCTCAATTGAATAAAAATTTTTTAACTTTATTAAGGTTTCGTAATTTTTTTTAATGTAAAAATTTACCAGTGCCTCATTTTTATTTATGAATAATTTTAAATATTCATTATCATAATTTCCTGATATTTTTGCTTCTGCGATACCTTTTTGTAATAATTCTTGGTTTTTAATTTCGTTAAATTCTTGATTATTAAGCATAAAAACTTCCGTTTAAATTTTAAATCATAATAGGAGTTTTGTCAATAACTAATTTAGATTAATTATAAATAACAAATCATACTAAATAATTTTGTTTACTTATTAATATGACTACTTGTTAATAAATTGAAACCTTTATTTTTGGATTATAATTTTAGGAATTTTATATTGTTGTTTCATTACTCTTATTATCTTTTATATTCAATGAGGGATGATTCGTGTTTTAATATTATTAATAAAAAATATAAGTATTGACATATTTAAAAATTTGTGATACATTAAAAATGAGGTTTACTAAAACAATTAAATATTAATTTTGAGTATTTTATATAATTGAAAGTATTTTATAAAAGTTGAACTTAATAATTAAAAATTTAAATAAAAAATTTATGGAGAAGATTATGGATTGTAGTGATGAATCATGGATATTAGAATATTATAAAAATAACCCATTGAATGATGATAATTTGATTTGCAAAAGTACAGTTCAAGGTGTTGATCGAATGATCGGAATGTTCATCGATGAACTCGATAAAGGGTATACATATACGGAAAAATCAATTGATTTAGCAAAAGTGCGTCTTGGCATGTTAAAAAACATGGTTGAAAATGCATTTTGCGCAATCAATGCTTACGAAAATAGAGTTAAGCAACAATCAGATCAAGAATTAAATAAGTGATCTTTTATTTAATCCACAAAAGTAACAAGCACCAAATTTATTTATGTATAAGTATTTTAAAAATTTTATTTCTGGAACTAATGACGTGACTCGAACCCGTGATATCTGCCTTACCAATTTAAAAATATTTTAACCAAAACTTGTGCTCTATGCCAACAAAATAATTATAAATACTTGCAAAAACGCTAGTATTTTTTGTAATAGGTGCAAAAATTTTTAAAACTTGTGCACCTACATACACCTACGAATATAAATTTAATATATTTTTACTATTTAAAACTATCTAAAACTGTATAAAACTGTTTGTTTTTCATTAATTATTTATTATTAAGATAATTCTTTAATTTATTAAAAATTGGCACATATTTATAATTCTGCCAATAAATATATAGAATCAACATATTAATGTCAAAGTTGCTTTTATTTTTTATTTATTAATGATATAATGAGTATATTAGATTAAGGTGTTATATGAAAATTAGATTATGTAAAAAAGATGAATTAAATAATGTTTTATTTTTACAACAAGAGTTTTTGACAGAAAATTGTTGTAACGGTATTTGTTTAGATGCTTTAGAAGATGTTAAAAACAAAGTTGTGTTTATTGTTGAGGAAAATAAAATAGTAATTGGATATGCTTTTGGTAGTTATGAAATTGTTAAAAAAGATAAAACTTATATGAAAAAAGGTGAAAAATCTTTTTACATTGATGAAATATACATAAGCCCATCTTATAGAAATAATGGTTATGGTAAAAAACTTATGAACCATATTGAAAATTATGTAAAAAAACAAGGTTGTGCCAATATACAAGTAGTTGCAGTATCAAAAAATTACAAAAGTTTATTAAAATTTTACATTGAAGAACTAGACTTTTTATTTTATAGTGCATGGTTAATAAAGAAAATTTAATTATTTAAATGATAAGATTGTTATAAAAACTTTAAAAAAATCAGGGCATCATTAATTTTGATTCCTTTTTTTAAATCATTAAGACAATTTCCTCATATCGGCAAAATTATGTTTTATTTTAATTAGCTCTTGCTGATGTTTTTTAATTCTATTTTTAATCTAAATCAATATCTTCTTCTGTAAATAATTTATCATCTAGAAATTTGAGTAAAGTCATATCAAATCCACGGGCAAGTTGCATTATTGTTTTTAATGTAATATTCTTATTTCTTTCGTTCATTATACACATCATTGTTCCGTGTAAAATGCCAGATTTTTGTTCTAGGCGATACAGTGTCATTTTATTTTCTAAAAGTAAATTGGAAATTCTTAAACCGACAGCTTTACATATATTCATATTAACTCCTAGAACTTAGTAAACATCTTCTGAACCATTAAAATAATCTCGTGCAAAAAATTCTGCAAGTGTAATATTTGCACCTAAACAAATTTTCTTAATTGTAATAACTTTTGGGCATTTGCTTTTACCTGACATAAAATCAAAAATAGTTGATGGTGTTAAATTTGAATTTAAATATAATGCAGTTAAAGTTGTTTTGTTTGTTTCAACTATCTCATTTATTCTTTTTCTTATTGCTTCATCAATATTCATAATTACTATACTCCGTAACGATATTCCGTAATTATTCTACTTTTTTATGTATTATTAGCCTTACGGAGTTTCGTAAAAATGCAAAATAAGGTTTGTTGTTTTATTAGTCATAGAAAAATTGACTTAACAAAAGAATTGGAAGAAAAGACTAGAAATGTTATTGAAAATTTAATTATCAACAAAGAAGTCACAACTTTTTTGTTTGGTAGCAAGAGTGAATTTGATAGCCTTTGCCATAAAATAGTAACTGATTTAAAAGGTAAATACCCATATATTAAACGAGTTGCATACACTTGTAAAAGTGAAGGTTGCACACTTGAAAGTGAAAAACAAAAATGGGAACAAATTTATTTTAATTTATATAAAGAAAAAGTTAATTTACTTTGTGTTGATGCAGAATTTGAACATAAATCAAAATACACATCTGGTCGTGCAAGTTATGTAGAACGAAACCAAGTTATGATAAATGATAGTGATTATTGTATCTTTTACTATGATGAGACTATGAGCCCGAAATGAGAAAATACTCTAAAAGAAGCATTGGTTACTATCAACCTAAAAGTGGCACAGCCCTTGCCTATGCCTATGCAAAACAAAAGAAAAAATTAATAATTAATGTATTTGAATAGTTTTTAATATTATTTTTTATCATTTTTTGTTAAACTATACCAAATTATGCAAAAGTATGTTATAATATAAATATATGTGTAAAAAAAGGAGCAAAAATGTTTAAGAAATCCAAAAAACATATTGTAGAAGACAACTCAAAACAAATTGTAGATTTTATTGTTGAAGAATACAGATTTTTAAAATCTTATGTGTCACTACTAAATAAGGTGTTGTCTGACGATAGACAAAAATACAAATCTGTTTATGATTTTCACGTTCAAAAGATTGCAGATATAATGGCGGAATGCAATCTTAAAATTGTAGAACTTGAAGGCAAAAAATATGATGATGGTCTATCAATTACACCATTGAATATTGAAGATTTCGAAAAAAATGATGTTTTAATCGTTAAGCAAGTTATTGAGCCACTAATAATTTCAACAAAAGATGGTTCTATAATTAGAAGCGGAACGGTTATGTTAGAAAAAATAGAAATTCAAGAGGAGGAAAAATAAATGTTTATAGGAATTGATTTAGGAACTACAAATAGTGCAATTACATCTTTTGATGGGAAAGAAACTAGAATTTGGAAAAGTCCAGAGCAAAATGATGTGACACCAAGTGTTATTTATATTAACAAAAGAGGCGGAAAAGTATATGGGCAAAGTGCATATAACAATGAGCCAAGAGACCCCAACAATACTGCCAAACTCTTTAAAAGATTAATGGGTACTAATACAAAAATTCATTTTGATTATAACAATTTAGAAATGACACCAGAGGAATGCTCGGCTGAAATTCTTAGAACATTATTTAGCTATCTTCCAGAAGATATTAGAAATGATGAAAATACTGCAACTGTTATTACTGTGCCTGCGGCATTTAACCAAATGCAAAAGGATGCTACAAAACAAGCCGCTTATAGTGCAGGTATTAACAAAGTAGCTTTAATTCAAGAGCCAGTTGCCGCAATTATGAGCATTGCAAAATTGAAAAAGATTAATGGATTATTTGTTGTATATGATTTTGGCGGTGGTACATTTGACGTATCTATTGCCGAAAGAACTGGAAATAATGTTAATTTATTAACTAATGATGGTATTGCTTTTTGTGGTGGTCGTGATTTTGATAAAATGCTTTTTGAAAATATAGTAATTGAATGGTTATACAATAATTTTAATTTACCGGAAGATTTCAGAACTAATAAAAAATATGCATCACTTCTACGTATGGCAATTTGGGCTACTGAAAAAGCTAAGATAGAATTATCAGCAAAAGAAACAGCATCTGTTAGATTGGATGAAAACGAAATTAATTGTACCGATGAAGATGGTAAGGAAATTTATTTGGATGTAAATATTTCGAGAGATGAATACAACAATTTAATTTTCCCTAAAATTGACGAAACTATCGAAAAAACAAGAGAAGTTATTAAAAATGCAAGTTTAAAACCAGATGATATTAGTTATATTGTATTCGTAGGTGGTCCATCAAATTATAAACCATTACGTGACAGAGTCTCTACTGAATTAGGAATTGAAACAAGCTTTGATGTTAATCCTATGACAGTTGTTAGCGAAGGTGCTGCCATTTATGCTGAAAGTATTGACTTTACAAACGAAAAAGGTGGACAAAAGGCAAGCAAAGGTGTAATTAAGTCAACCGACTACAATATTGAATTTAGATATAATGCAAGAACATCAGCAGAAAAAGCAAAGCTTGCTATTATTTATGATTCAGAAACTCCATTACAATTTAGCTTTAAAAATATTGAAACTGGTTGGACAAGTGGAAAACTAGAACAAAAAAGTCATTCTATTGTTGAATTAGATTTATTTAGTCAAGGCGACAACACTTTTGTTGTAGAATGTACAAATGAACAAGGTAAAGAAATAAAGTTAGATAATAACAAAATTATAATAACAAAGACCCTAGTTAATATAGGAAACATACCGGCAGCACATTCTGTTGGTGTTGAATTAGAAGACCCTATTACCCACAAACCAGTCCTTGATTATCTAATCACCAAAGATGAAATCCTTCCAAAAAGTGGAACAGTACGATACAAAACAACTAAAAGAATTAGTGCCGGTAGTGACGATTTTATTTCATTTAAGCTTTGGGAAGGAGAAATTGCAGAGCCAATAGAATACAACCGTTTTATTGGAGACATTAAGATTGATGGCAATGCTTTTGAATATGGAATAATCCCTGTCGGAAGCGTTATTGAATGTAATTATACTTTTAATGATAGTGGTAATATTGATATAAAAATTTCCATACCATCAGTTGGAATTGTATTAAATGGAGATAATTTCTACAATAGATTAAGCGGTCAAATAGATTATAGTACAGATAGTGATGAAATTGTTGAAGAAGCTAGCAGTATCTTAGAAAAGATTAATGATATAAACAAAAACAATTTTGATGAAAAATTATCAAACATTCAATCAAAGCTTGATCATTATATGGAAAAAGATAATCTTGATGCAGAAGATACACAAAGTTTATTTGAATTAACACAAGAAAGTAAATCTGCCCTAGCTTCATACATGAAGAAAAATCAACCAGTTATGTGGCAAAAGGAATTAGATGAACAAGTTGAGGTATTTGAAACAATAAAAGAAAAAGCAACTCCTGCTGAACAAAAACAATTCGAAAATTTAAGAAATTCAATACAAAGTGCAATAAATGCAAAAAATGCACAAGCCGAAGTTTTATTAAAAGAATTGCATAAGATTATAGCTAAAATAATGCTTAATGATGACGATGTGTTTGTTCTTATCTTCGCATCAATGGTGCAAAATCCACAAGATTTTACAGACAGAGCCTTATATAATCAATTAATTGCAAAAGGACATATTGCGATACAAAACAACGACATTAATGAGCTTCGTAATATAGTATCAAGACTCGCTCAAATCATGATTAGACGTAAAGGGTCTGAACTTGATGCTATGTTAAATAAATCTGGTATTACAAAATAATGGAGAAAAAATGTTTATTAAGGGAAATTCTTTAAGTAATATAAAAGTAAAAACTTTGATTGTTGAAAATGAAAAGTTTGAGATATACAAGACAGTTCGTAATGACACTGTTCTAATTGTCAAGAGCTCTCTTTACGAGCGATGGGCAAATGACAAAATGTTTTTTAATGTTAACCCATTTAAGAAAACAACAATAGATGATGAGATATATTTTTATCTTAAATCAAAAAAAGAATATATCTTAAACACAATTGACAATGATGGTGTTTTGTTTAATAGACACCAAGCACTAAATTTTGTTTTCACATTACAACAAATGAGAAAAATCACTGATGTTTCAATGTTTGATGCTTTATATATCGAAGAATTTGGTTATATATTACCTACATACACAAACAAAAATCTTTCTGACGATGCATTGTTGGGGTATTTCTTTTCTGGAAACTCTTCAAAGCATTTTAGCGATGGCAACATCAAATCTCTATTCCTAATAAATGAAGATTTTGCAGAAATATCTAAAATATCAGGAATAGAAATAAAAGATACTCCTCAAGAAATCAAAGAAAATATTGTATATACAGAGAGTTTTAAGTTAGTTGGAAGACCAGAATTAGAAAAATTCTTTAATGAACATATAGTCAATATTTTAAAAGAGCCAGAACGATATAAGAAATTAGGAATAGATTTCCCTTCTTCTATAATCTTATATGGTCCACCGGGATGTGGAAAAACTTATGCTGTTGATAGATTAGTTGAATTTTTAAAATTACCAAAATATGAAATTAATTCTTCTTCAATAGCATCGCCTTACATACATGATACAAGCCGAAAGATTTCTGGAATTTTTGAAACAGCAATTCAAAATGCTCCATCTGTGGTTGTAATAGACGAAATGGAAAGTTATCTTTCGGATAGAAGTGGTGCTGGTGACAGTACTCATAAGTTAGAAGAAGTTGCAGAATTTTTAAGACAGATTCAAGAGGCAAATAAAAATCGTGTCTTAGTTATAGCAATGACAAATATGTTGGAAAAGATTGATCCAGCTATTCTTAGAAAAGGTAGATTTGACCACCATATTGAAGTTGGTTTACCAAGTATAGAAGAAATTGAAAATCTTTTGAATTTCTTAATTAAAGATATTTCAATTGAAAAAGGAATTAATACTTCGGAATTGTCTAAAAAACTAGAAGGTAAAACATTGGCAGATGTTAATTTCGTTATCAAAGAAGCTGCATTAATTAGTGGAAAAAATGGACTAGATGAAGTTAGCTTGCAATCGATAGATGATGCAATTAATTCTTTACCTAAAAAGCAAGAACGCAGAAGAATAGGATTTGGAGATTAGATATGAAAAATGCTTTTTTCATTTTAGGTGCAACACCTGAAGATAATGCAGATAAGTTACGAGAGTTGTTTGAAGAAAAACAACTGTTTTTTGACGATGATTCAGAGATTAATTATGCATATACAGAGTTGACAAACCTTAAAAAAAGAATTAAGCACGAGATTAGATACTTTACAGCAGAAACTTTTAAAAATTTTAATGATATATTCTTCGACAACTCCGATGATGAGCAAGAAATGGTTATCGAAGATATGTGTTCTTCAATTATAGAAGTTGGAAAGTGGTTTGATTTAGGGACAGAAAACCTTTTCCTACAAATAAATGATAATAGAAAAATTGCTAAATTTGCACCAATTGGCAATATAGAATTGGTACAAAATGCAACAGACGAATTAAAATCAGAATGTATTTTAGGAATAAAAAAATATTTTGATTATCTCAAAGAAAAAGATATTATATTTTTGTTTAATACACTTGTTGAGCAAGAGAATTATATGTCTTTCTTTATTGATGATTTATTAGCAATTTATGAAGACATGATGAAAGAATCAATTGATAAAAAAGAAAAAGCTTGTTTGAAGAAATTTGAATTAATTGAAACGGATGCTAATACTTTTGTAAACGATGATGTTTTATCTTTTGATTTTGCTACAAAAATAACGGAGTTTAAAAAATCGCTTACAGCATGGGACAAAATTGTACAACCATTGCAAGTAAATTTTAGCAACAGAGGAGCTCAACACGAATTAAGTGTCACTTTTGCAACATCTATACGAAATAAAGTGATAGATATGTGTAATAAATCACAAGAAAGTTTAACAAAATTAATAAATTACGAACTTCAATACACCTTTGCTAAGCAAAACTTTGTTGATAAGGCAGTTTATTCAATAGAATTTATTGACCATTTAATTAAAATATTAGATGTATTGTGCGGAGCTTTTTCAGAGATAGATGTATTTACTGAAAGATTAAAAAAAGATAAAGTTGATTTTTCTAAATTAAAAGAAGAATTAACAAAAATGCTAAATCAAATTGACCCTTATCACACTTATAGAAACAAGACAAATCGCAGAATTGAGAAACAACAATCACAATCATATTCTTCTGGTTCTTCTACTTTTTCAAGAACTCCTAATAGAACGAGTTCATCTTCTCAATCCGATGAAACTTGGAAAAAAGCTATTAGATGGATTGTGGGAATTACAATTGTGCTATCATTAATAGGAACAATAATAAGTTTTTCGAGTGATGGTGGCTCAACTGCTATTGGTGTAATATCTCTGATAATATGTATTATTACATGTGTTTGTGCATATAAATGGGGTCAGTTAGACATAAAATTAGATACGATGAAAGTCGTTTCGATTGTATTAGCCGTCGTAATGGGAATTGTTTGTATAGTATCTGCATCCATAAGTTCGTCTAATTCAGACGGTGGCTATACACCATCCGGCACTTCATATACGGTCACGTTTAATAAACAAGGTGGCTCGGGTGGTACATATAGTGTTGAAGCATACTACGATGATGATATGCCTTATGCCACAAAACCATCAAAAAGTGGTTATGAATTTTTAGGCTATTATTCAAGTATTAATGGAAATGGTACAAAATACTATGATAAATATATGAATAGTGTAAGAAAATGGGATAAGAAATATGACACCACATTGTACGCTTATTGGGATAAAGATGGTATAACACTAACACCAAGCAATTTTGAAGATTATTTTACACTAACATCTAGTTGCTCTGCGTCTGGTTCTAGTTCATATAGGACGGCAACTTATTCATATTCAATCTCACCAAAATCTTCATTCCATTATAGTTATTATTCAGATAATCCAAGCAGTATTTCTGTCACAATAGGACTAGATATCTCATCTATAAGCACGTCTTATGGTACACCAAGTGAATACAAAATTTATGTCACATTATACAAATCAAATGGCTACAAAACATCTGGTAGCAGAAGTTATTCAATAAGTTCGTATGAGCAATATTGGGATGATGGGATATACTCTGTTAGTGGAACGATTTATAATTAGGAGAAATTTTATGGCGATTAGATATACTGTCACAACATCAAGTTGTCCACACTGTGGTAAAGTATTAAAAAGAGAAAGTGATTTTTCTGTTTTATGGTTATTATTAATGGTTTGTACTTGTTTTTGCCATATACTTTCCCTATATAAGTGAGGGATAAAAAAATCATTGCCCCTTTAACTGAATAGAAAAAATTGAAAAGAAGTCCTAATCCCCATAAGACTTCTTTTTTCGTGAACAAAAAACAAAAAACTACAAAAGTAGAGTTCTCGATGTATCAGGTTTTGCAACATCGGCCTATGCAATACTGAAATCGAAGTTAGAAATTTGATGAGAAGTAAAAATTTCCCAACAACAAAGGTTGGTAAAAGACAAGTTGTTAGTGTGCTAAATTTTGTTACTTGGCTCACTTTAAACAACAACACAAGCGAGGTGAAAAATGGCTAAAAAGAGAGCAGTTAAGAGAACTCGTAGAGCAAATAATGAAGGTTCAATTTTTCAAAGAGGTGATGGTCGTTGGGGCGGAGCACTAACGATGGGCTATGATGAAAATGGAAACATTATACGAAAAACAATTTATGGAAAATCTAGAGCAGAAATAGTTAAAAAACTTTCTGAAATAAGTGGTAGAATAAAAAGTAATTCGTATGATTTAGTTGAGCAAAACAACCTAGAAAGTTTGATGTTTGAATATCTTATGACTTTTAAAAATAGTGCTGTAAGTTCACGAACATTTGAAGGGGACATTAGAAATTTCAAATTGCATATTGCTCCACTAATAGGCCAAATGAAAGTTTATGAAATAGATAACTATACTATACAAAAATTAGTTAACAATTTAATGGAACAAGGATATAGTAATGATACCGTCAAAAAATGTAAACACTTATTAAATCAATTTTTTGAATATGCAATTGATAATAAATGGATACTTGTCAATCCTACACTAAAAGTAAAAATTAAAGGTAAACGGAATATTTATCGAGCAAACGATGATGAAAAATATAAAGCAATGCCCCAGAGATTAGAGATAAATTTTTAAACGCATTAAATAAAGATGAAGCAAATTTTATCAAACCGCTTTGCATTACTCTTATGTTTGCTGGACTTCGTATTGGCGAAGCACTTGCTCTTAAATGGCAGAACGTTGACTTTGGTAATAAAACTCTCAAAATTGAACAGGCGATAACACAAGTTCCAAAGTTTGATAGCGAAGGTAATGTGATAAATCGTATAACGGTTGTTGGAGACACAAAAACAACTTGTAGTGTCCGAAAAATACCCGTTGCAGACATAGTTATAGAAACTCTTAAAGAGTGGCGAGAAAAGCAAATATTAAGACAAAAAACAAATAAAGAAGTTACAGCAGATTTAATAGCTAGAACTTCTTTTGTTTTTGCAAATGATGATGGAAGTGTTAGAAGTTACTCTGGCACTCGCAAAATCTTTGATAGGTTTAAAAGAAGAAACAACTTACACAAATCAAATGTTCATTTTTATGGACTACGACACATATTTTCTAATATGCTATTTGAAATGAACGAAAATCCAAAAGTTATTCAACAACGGCTTAGGCATAGAGATGTTAAAACTACGGTACATACGAAAAATAGGCTGTATAAGAATTAAAAAATAAAATAAAAATCAAAACACGAAAGTTTATACAAAAAGTTTAAAATTTTAAATATTTTATGTTATAATAAAAATGTAAACATATAAATTCACTCACGGGGAGGCTCGTGGAGGGGCCTTATATGATTTACACAAAAAAGTTATTAAACAAAAAAGCAATTGGAGAAAAACTTAGGCAAGCAATGCTGGATAATCATACAACTTATGAAGAACTAGCGTACAATCTTGAACTTAATTCACCAAGAGTGATTTATGATTGGGTGAATGGAATAAAATTGCCAAGTTTAGAAAATCTTATAAACATTTGTTTAATGTTTAATAACAAAGTGGAAGATTTTATAGTTCTGCTATAAAATCTTTTTTTTGAACTAATAGTTCATTGTATTTTTATAAATAAATAAGTAAAATAAAGACATAAAGTAAATAAAAATTTAATATTACTTTACTTTTATTAAATTTTATAGTATCATATTTATGTGATACGTAAGACAGGTTCCGAAAATGTTGATTAGGAACTTTACCTATATGAAATATTGGAGCAAATTTTAATCTTGGGATATAGATTAAGAAGCGTAAACCAATTGTTAAAAGCAGAATTTCAAGAGTGGTATAGCAGTATCAAAATTTAATAATCATAAGGTTTGATTGTTGAGAAAACTGATAGTGCATACCCGCTATCAGTTTTTCTTTTGGAGGCTAAATGAAAAAATCATCAAAAACAATCAGGAAAGATTACACAAAATTAGAGAATGAATACGATAATCGTGGACATTATGGACTTTTCATTAAATCTGGTAGAGTTAAACTAGATACAAAAAGATATAAAAAATTTTTTAAACTACCAGATAATAAAATAGAACATAGAAAAAGTGTTTACTATACTCCAAGTCGAATACGTAAATATGATTATTTATCTAATATATTTAGTGATAAATTATTACAATTGAAAAGACTTTGGATAAATGAATTTTCAAAAGCAATTGATATCATTAAAACACCTAAACAAGTTGAAGAAGATGTGAGAACTGTCAATCTAATGGATGGAGTGTTGGATTATGATGAAGCAAATATGTCAGGAATGCTTGCAAATATAAGAAGACAAAAACCTTATAAGTTTGTAATAAAATCAATCTATGCTCAATTTTTTCAGCAGATGATGGCTGAAATAAATGCCTTGTCTTTAAGAGTTATGGTAAGTCAAGGTTATAAAAGTGAAGACTTTTCAAAAAAAGCATTTGATATATTTATTCAAGGTAAACAAAAAAGTAATCAAATTCAATTTCCTGATTTCGATAACTATTATATATTTGACAGAGCCTATTTGGTTTGGAATTTTTTGAAGCATAATTCATTAAGGTCTTACGATGAATTAAAAAGAAAGTATCCTGAAATGATATATGACCCAAATAACAATTATAAAAATGGTGATTTGGCATTAACAGTTTTAAAAATTGATGAAAGATATATTTTAGATTGTTTAGATAATTTACATAAATTTTTTGATGAAGTATGCGAAAGAGGTTTTGATGAAAATGTTAAAGATGCTAAATGGGATTACGATGATTATTTTATAGAGCAAGTCGATTTAGAAATAGAAGGAATAACTAATCCATTGGGACTTCCAGCATGGGTTTAAAAGGAGGTAAAACGATATGAATTTAGTTTGTAAACCAATATTTCAAGGAATTATGGCTTATTGGGACGGTAATAAAAATGCAGCTAGTTATACTATAAAATTATTCATAAATGATAGAGTTATTTCTCAAAGGATAAATGAAAGAACAGAATTATATTGTTCATTTACTGGCTTAGCTGCTATTGATGGCATTACAACAACATTAAGTTCGATAGTATCAGGTTCTGGTATAGTTCGTCCTAGTGTTGGTTTTAGTGGAAGACCTACACATAGTGGACTTGATTATTATTTGCAAGTAGAGGTTGAAGATAAAAATGGCAAAATAATTGATAAAACTGATAAAGTAAAATGTTCAGTTAAATCATTTTAAAATATTGAAATAAAAAGGGAGTAATATGAAAAAAATAGAATTAGAATTAAATCCACTTGAAAATGGAGTTATGCTTATTTGGGAAGAAGTTAAAGAATGTGCTTTATATAAGGTTAACTTATATGCAAGAAAAAATCAGTCTTTTGTAGATGAAAATAATGTGTATCGTTACGAATATGATTTTAAACCAGAACAAAAAATCGATATGATAAAAATGAATATTATTGACGAAATAGAAGTTGAGAGAACAAAGAAGCATTTGGCTATAAAGGATTTGGCACAACTTAATGTTGATTTTAGATTTTTTGTCCAATATGGAGGTGAAAAAAAGAAATTATATGACAAAGGTTATTTTGTTGAAGTTGTTGCTGAAGATAGACATGGTAATGAGATTGCTAAATCAGATTTAATAAATTTTGCACCCGGAAAGAAAGAAAACAATTATGTAGTTTATGGTGGAAAGAACCAAGTAGTTTGTTAAGGAGAAAAATATGAGATATTATGAAGAAGAATTGGAAACTTTAATTAAGGCAGGAGCAAAAGTTGTTGAAATTGCTTCATTTGAATGGCAAAGAGTTCATGGGTTTGTAAACTATGTTGCTGAAGATTTGAATGTTGATTGGTATTCTTGGAGCAGTGTTTCTGGGCTTAAAGTTTGGGAAAATGGAAATTTTAAAACAATTAATCCAGATTGTGTTACACTTCCAGCAGTGTTAGATTATTATATGAAAGCTGAAAATGATATGCTTTTAATATTAGAAGATTTTCATGCATATAGTAATAATCCTGTAAATATTCGATATTTAAGAGAAACAATGAGAGCACAAAACTATACAGGCAATTATAAAAAAGCAATTGTATTAAGTAGTCCAAATAAATTTATTCCAGAAGAGCTTTCAAAGGAATTACCTGTTATTGAGGTAGAATTGCCAGATAGAGATACGATAGCAGTTATTGCAAACAGTGTTGTTGGAGAATACAAAGACTATTGTATGGAAACAAATATCACACCAAAATTGTTAGAATCTGCATTAGGACTTACTGTTATGGAAGCAAGACTGGCTTTCGCTAAAGCAATAATAGAGAAAAGAGAATTAACAGAAGATGAAATTCCACTTATTATAAGTGAAAAAGAACAAATTATTAAGAAAAGTGGTTTGCTTGAATATTTCCACCCAAAAGAATATTTATCAAATGTTGGTGGACTTGATAATCTTAAAGATTGGATACATAAAAGAGGACAAGCATATAGTGATGACGCAAAAGATTTTGGACTTAACATTCCAAGGGGTGTTTTGTTATTAGGTATTCCGGGTTGTGGTAAAAGTTTAACAGCAAAAGCAATTGCTAATGAATGGAAGTTTCCCTTATTGAGATTTGACCTAGGAAAAGTTTTTGGTGGGATAGTTGGTGAATCTGAAAGAAATATTAGATATGCCTTAGATGTCGCAAAAACTATCTCACCTTGTGTTTTATGGATTGATGAAATAGAAAAGGGCTTAAGTGGTTCACAAAGCAGTGGGCGAACTGATGGTGGAACAAGTGCAAGGGTTTTTGGAACATTTTTAACTTGGATGCAAGAGAAGAAAGAACCTGTGTTTGTTGTTGCTACAGCAAATGATATTAGTGCACTTCCACCAGAATTATTAAGAAAAGGAAGATTTGATGAAATTTTCTTTGTTGATTTACCATCTGCAAAAGAAAGAGAGAATATATTTAATATTCATTTAAAAAATAAAAATAGAAATGCAAAAGCATTAAATCTCGATATGAAAGATCTTGTTAAGAAAACAGAAGGCTTTTCAGGTGCAGAAATTGAAGAAGTTGTAAATGAAGCATTATTCAATGCATATGCAGAGAAACAACGAGATTTGCAAATGAACAATTTGCTTGAATGTATATCGGCAACATCTCCACTTTCAAGAACAATGGCAGAAACAATCTCAAATTTAAGAAAATGGGCTGAACAAAGAGCGAGAATGGCAAGCAATGAAAAGCCAGAAGAAGTTAAAGAGATGAGCGAAGATATACCAAAGTTACAACAAGAGTATAATAATCCATTTATAAGCAAGAGAAAAGATGATAGAAAATAAAATTATTGAAATAACTAAAGAAAATACATTTGATAGAGATTGGGCTATTTTCACACAAATAGAAAAAGAATTCAAAAGTGATGTTAATAGTCCATCTATTCAAGATATTGTAAACAAAATTACATTTGCAAGTCAGATTGATTTTATCCTATCTGATTGTGTTTTTCATAGAAGATTATACGAAGCGATTTTGTGGTCTTTTAATCAGGGTGGGCTAATATTAAATTTAACATATAAAAATCATGAAATTTTATCTCAATTAAAAGGATTAAAATTTAATAAGTTAGAAAAAGATGATAATATATCAATAAATTATATGTGTATTAAAGGTAAAAAAGATGGCAAACAATATGAATTGGCATTTCTTTTAGAAGATAATATCATTAAATTAGATAGCCCTATAAATTTAAAAAAAGAAGATAGCAAACTAAACGATTTTCTAAATGGTTGCGAAATAATGTTTATTATTGATAATAAATATAACAATAAACATAATGATTTAATAGAGAAAGGTAAAGAAAAAAAACTTAATATTGCTTATATTGTAAAAACACAAAATTTCAGTAAGGAAATTCATGATAAGTTTAAAGATTTAAAAATCAGTTTGCTTGTTTGCGATAGAATTAAACCAGCAATCATATTGTTGACTAAAACAAATAAGCTTTATTGCTTAAAATATTATAAAAATATAGAAATTTTATTTGAAATTGCCAATTTGGAACATTATGTTCAAGATAATTTATATTTTAATAATAAACAAAGCAGAAATATAAAAGAATTACCAAAAAATTTCTTGTGTTTTAACAATAACAAAATTGAAAATTGTTTTATTCAAGAAGAAAAACAAATTTCTATTGAAATTTCAAGCCCAACAATGGAAGATTTTATAAATGAAAACTTTGATAAATCAATAACCGACAAACACAATGACTACTCTATGGAGTGTAAGGTCGTTAAGTATAGATTTGTTTTAAATCCACCTAGATTTAACTCTGAATATAAAATTTCAGGCGTATATGATGAAATAAAAAAAGTTGCAAATAAAGTTGCAAAATTAAATAGCGATGTTTTAATAAAAATTAAAGATGATGTAACAAATTTAATAAGTGACACTTGGATAGAGAAAACGATAGATAATCTTTTTAATATAAAAAATTTTGTTTTAAATGTTGTTAGTAATTATGAATATAGTAATTTTGATAAATATTGCCAAAAAGCCATTGATGATTTAGAAACGAACAAGTCAAAAATGTTTGATAAAATATTTAATGTATATAAATCATTAAACAAAGGCGCAGAAGTAATAAAATATTCAAAATTTGACGAAGAAATTGATGGTTATAGAAAGACAATCAAAGATAAAGAAAGACTTATTCAAGATAATATTGAAGTCTTATCAAATAAAAGGCGAATAGAAATATTGTCAAAAAAGATAGAAGACCTTGAATTATTAAAACAAAAATTTGAAAGTAAAGATGATAATAGAGATATAATGGTGCAAAATTCTTTTTGCTCTAATTACAACAAGTGGTTAAACAAACAACAAACAAGAGTTTTATATTCTGATAGTGTTACTAGCGTTGTAAAAAAAGATTTAAGCAAAGCGGAACATTTTGAAAATTTTTTGGAAAAGAATTTATATACTTTTAATGATTATTATGATAATTTTGTAAGTTTTTTAAAACAAATTATTAAATGTTTAGTATTTCCGCTTGAATACATTGTTTATGAAAAAAATAATCAAAACTTTATTGTTATAAATTCACTAGAAGAAAATGAAAGTGTAAAAAATATATGTAAAAAGTACAATCTTTTTACAGTTGCAAAGGAGTAATTATGAGTGCAGATTATGATGATGACGATGTTTGGGACGAACCTGTTATTGATGTTGTAACAGAGAATAAAATTATTGAATTAAATATTACTACTATATCTAAAACTGAATTAGAACAAATAAGAGAAATGGCCATATATGCAAGTAATCAAAAATTACAGAAATTAAATATTGTATTACAAAATATGAGTGTATATGCTTGTGATGACACATTATTAGTTAATGATAAATATAATATATGTCCAGAACTTATAAAAATTTCTAAAGCACTAGGATTGGATATAAAACTTATTGAATGTAATTTAAAAGGTAAAAGTTATATTATAAATGATAAATTAACTAATCTAATTAAAGCTATCGATAGCACATATAATTATGGGGAATGTGTTTCTAATATAAAAATAATTAAAGAAGTAAAAGAATTAATACAAAACAACAAATTTACATATAATACAAATTCAAGTTTAAGTAGATATTTACATGAGATTGTTAGAAATGGGAAGTTAACAATTGAAGGAACTCAAAAGATAATATCAACATATGAAGATGGAAGATTAGTTGGGCAAGAGAAGCAAGATATAATATCTAACAAAGATGAAATTAACAAAACATTGACAAAGTTTTTATTTGAAACAAGTGAAGTCTTAAAAACTGCTAATGACAATTTAAGAGATGGAACTGCAGAACTATTATATAGTAGAGCAAGGCAAATGGGATATGCTGTAGAAGAAAGTAGAAATGGAGATAAAATTGAACTTGTTCTTGTGAGGTATGAATAATGGCAGAAAAGAAAATCGTTGTTAAAATTGATAGTAAAGGCAATTTAAATGCTGAAACTTTTGGAATGTATGGGACAGAGTGTTTAGATGAACTTGATAAATTGTTGAAGAATATTGCAAGAAATGGAAAAACTACAAAAAAGAAAGATTATTATGAACAAAAAACTACTTTAGATGATAAGGTAACAAATACAAATGATTAGTTATTATGATTATCAAATAATTGAAAACGAACATTTATATGGACCAGGTAAGAGATTACTTTTATTTTTGCAAGGTTGTTCTTTACATTGTGAAGGTTGCGTAAATAAACATCTATGGGAATTTAAAAAGACTAAATTAATAGGAACGAATGAAATTTTAGATATTTGTGAAAGAGAAAATGTTGATGGAATAACATTGCATGGTGGAGAACCATTAGATCAAGCAAAAGATTTGCTGGAAGTTATAAAAACATTGAAAGAGAAAAAATATACAGTAATTCTTTTTACGGGATATAACAAAAAAGAAATTAAAAGTTATGCCCTAGCAGTTTGGAAACTTGCGGATATCATAATAAGTGGTAGATTTATATTCTCTAAACAAAACTTCTATTTGCAATTTAGAGGTTCTACAAATCAAAGAGTAATTACACATAAAGGGAAGTATAAAAACTACAAAGTAAAAGATGGGAAGACCGTATCTATTTTATCCATAGATAGCAGTGGAAACTTAAATATTAAAGGGTTTTATTCAAAAGATATAAAAGAAATAACACATTTTAAATGAAAAAATTTAATAATAAAGATTAATATTATGATTTATGTTTTTTTTGTAATTAAAACAAATGAATAACATATTTTAATATAAATTATAAAAAACAAGGTTAAGATATGAATAAACAGAATAAAACTTATCTCAAAGGACAACGAGGTGTGAGAAAATATTATGACTATGATAAACTTGATGAATTAGGGTTTGATGAAGTTTATGATAAAGAAAAAGATAGACCAACTAAGTGTGTATTTACAAAGAATTTACGAAGAGAAAAGTTGTTTGCTTATCTGAAATATTTGAATGGCAAAAAGGTTTTAGTTAGAGATTTAGCTTGGAAGTTTGCCGTTACTGAAAGAACGATACAAAGCGATTTAAAATTCTTTATAGATAATGGCTTTATAGAAAAACAGATAAATAAAACTGCAATAGGTAGAATAACCAAAAATTCATATATCGTAAATAAAAACAAAGAAAAGGATTTAGAACTTAATGACCAATTTCTTTTTGTTGTGTTTGTTACTAAAAAAGACGATAAATATTATATTTTAACAAAAACAGAATATGATGAAAGCAATAAAACATTTTATCGGCAAAGAATTGAAGATTTTGAGTTTGAACTACCGAATATAAAAATGGGAAACAGTAAAAAGATTGATGATATTTCTAAAAGAATAGCCGAAGATATTTTTAGCAAAGATTTAAAAGATGAATATAAATCTATAGTTTGCTCAAATATTGTTAAAGGTAAATTTGAAGAAATAGATGTATTTGGTAAAAAACAAAATGAGTGGTGGAAAGAAAAAGATTATTTTGCGCTTTATATTTTAAAAGAAAAATATGCCTGTGCTTATGGTTACAAATGGTTGACATTAACTGCTGCTCCAAGAAGAATAAGATTACATAATCAAAATAAAGGTTTGAAATATATAAAAGATAACATTTTGGGGTGAAATAAAAATTTAATATTGTATAATCTTTAAAATTAAGTTCATGCTGAATATCCTTTATTTGTGGATAAAATTGACATAAGCTTTTTTTGTTTTATAAACTTTTTGATTTTAAAATGCAAATTTTAAGAAAAACCTATATAAAGTGAAGGGACAAAATAATGTTTCCTTTAGTAAAAAGATAGCAATCAAAGTAATTAAATTCCTTTTTGTTATCTTTTTTTATTTGTGCTTATGGCAACCAGCAAAGATATATTTTAAGTAAATAAAATAACTTCTTTTAACTTGCCCCACCTAAAAGGAGATTATTTACTATCTTAGCAAAACAAATATGCTGAAAGTTGCCTAACATAACAATATAGATATAGAGACAGATATAGAATTTTAAAAAGAAGAAAAATTTATGTTAAGGAGAAAACAAAATGCCAAAAATAAAACAAACATTAAAATCACAATTAACACTGCGAATTTACAATCAAGAAGATAAAGATATTTTAGATAAAGCATACAATAGAACAAAATCGGGATTTGATAATCTTTCGGACTTTATTCGTTATTGCACTGTTACTGGTGCTGAAAAATTACTTGGAGATAATGAAGTTGACCAAAGAGCAAATTTAGATGAGATAAGACAAAGTTTGTATTATCTTAATGAAGAAATTAAAAACACAAAATGCGAAATTAAACAAAACAAAAACGAATATAAAATAGATATTGCTTTAATTAAGAAAATGTTAAATTATATAGCTTATGTCGTTTATAACTTGGAATGTAATAAAAAATGTGATTATGATATAAACGAAGGGCTATTTGATTTATTAGATGAAGAACTTAATTGCATAAGGGAAACAAATGTCAGATAGAATTGTTCCTAATGTGAATATATTTTTGCATTATTACAACTCTCATGGTGGGAGTAAAGAATATCAAAACAAAAGGCAATTTTATTCATCTAATACAAATAAAGATTATATGAATTACATTTTGACTGGAATAAATGATACAAAAAAAATTGACTATCTTTCATATATGAACAACAAAGATAAAAGTGCTGGAGTGTTTGGTAAAAATGGACTTTTGACAAGTGATGAAAGGAAAGAGATAAGACAGGCTTTAAGAAAAACAAAATCAGTTATTTGGGATATGGTTATTAGTTTTGAAGAAAAGTTTGGAAAAACTTGGTGTGATAGTTATGAGCAAGCATACAATTTAATAAAAAGTGAGGTGCCAAAATTTTTTAAAAATGCTGGACTAAAAGCAGATAATATAACTTGGTTTGCAGGACTTCACGAGAACACAGACAACAGACATATTCACATTTCATTTTTTGAAAATAGTCCACAAAGAATACGACCAAATAAAAAAGGAAAGCA
>CALVMV010000001.1 GCA_944349375.1 uncultured Clostridia bacterium | reverse complement strand
CCCTTTTAGACATAGATTTAAAATAAAAAAAACGAAGAATTATCTTCGTTTAACTTTTTTGGTAGCCTCAAGGGGAACCCTACCCCAAAAATGACAAGCATTTTCGGGAACCCCACGAACCCAAGAGTTCGATTCCCTTTTAGACATAGATTTAAAATAAAAAAAACGAAGAATTATCTTCGTTTAACTTTTTTGGTAGCCTCAAGGGGAATCGAACCCCTGATTCCGCCGTGAAAGGGCGATGTCTTAACCGCTTGACCATGAGGCCATTATTGATGATACTTGCTTATTATAAATGTTTTATCTTTTCAAGTCAAGTATTTTTATAAAAAAATTGTCGCAAATTTCAATTTCTTTTCAAAAATTAAAATCTTATTACCAAATTATTAATAAAAGTTTAAAAGATTAGCTTTTTTTCTTTTAAAAAAAGAAGCCTCATAAAAAGACTTCTTTTTAAATTTTAAAATTTAATCTTATTTCTTTCTTTTCTTAGCTGTAAGTTTTTGACCACAAGCAATTCCAAGTCCAGAACCAACTAAACCAAAAATTACAAATAGCCAACCACCTGCTGCTGGTAAAACATTAACTGCACTACCAATCAAAGAACTCAATTGAATGCAACCTGTTAACATTAAGACAAATGCTGTCAAAACAGTCAACATAGAAACGATACTCATTATTTTAATAGTAAGATTTAACCAACCTTTTTTAATAAAGAATTGCAAAACAATTCCGATAATTATCAAGCTTAATAAAATAATACTGATAATAAAGAATGCTTCACTTGCTTTCCAAGTTCCTTCAGCATCGCCAAAAACAAGACTTGCGTCGCCATTTAGTTGCGAAAACCAATCTCCGAAAGATGCACTTTCGCTGGTATAAGATAGGTCTCCAGCTTTAGTTTGCGAAAAGATTGCCCCAAATGCCATACTAACCATAGCAAATAAAGAACAAAAAATAGCAAATGCACGCAAAATTATAGTTTTAACTTTATAATTCATATTACCCTCCTCCAATTTAAGTATAAAATATAAGTTAATACAATGTCAAATAAATGCTCTAATTTTCGAAAAAATTATTCTCCTTCTTCAGCAGTTGGATACAATGCCTTTTTAGCAATTTCAAATCTTGTTGATTTATAAGGAACAAGTTCAGAACAATATTTATCTATGATTTGCAAAATTTCATTGTTATATTTTTCATCAAATTTATTGTTTGGCATAACAAATGTAACACCATACCTTGCAACTTTTTTATTAGTTTCAATATCTCTATATATTACTTTTTCAAAATTTAATTTTGCTTTATAACCAAATCCCCCAATAATTTGATAATATTTTCCGTAAACTAAAATTTCTATTTTAGGAACAGTTTGTCTAACTATTGAAACAAGGTCTATAGTGAAAGGTTCGGTAAAAGATGATTGAATTGCGTTTGCAATTTGTATTGGGAAATCTTTAGGTTCTTCTTTGCCAGAACACTGAGCCAAATAAAACTTTTTACTTTTTCTGGAGACATTTTCTGGTAAAAAACTTATTTTTCTAACTTTAAAAAAGACTCCCCCATTTTCTTCATATTGTTTCGAAAGCACCAAGCCAGCATTTGACAACATATTGCTTGGAACATCATATACGATTTCTTTTCCTAAAAATTTATTGTTAAATCTTAAAGTATAAAATTTTAGATGTTCATCTAATTTTTTTATCAACTTTTTTTCATTTTTCCCTATAAGATAGTAATGATGTTTTTCATTGTTTTCATTTTCAAGTTTAGAAAAATCTCTCATTTGGAACTCCTTATAAATTAAGTTTACTTATTTTAAAGAAAAAAATCAAATGTTTAATCAATTTTAAAAAGGAAATAAATACAAAAAAGGAGTTAAAATGGAGTTTTCCCAAAGTCAAACAAAAAAGAATATGGCAAGAGCTTTTGCTGGTTTATGCCAAGACTCAGCAAGATTAAAATTCATGTCAATTGATGCCCTTAATGAAGAAATGATTTATATTTCAACATTATTGAAAAGAATTAGTGAAGAAAAAATAGGTCAAGCAAAACGCTTATATGATTTAATTAATGAAAATTTGGAAAACAAAAAAGATAATATTGTTATTGAAGCAGGATATCCTTTTCAAAGCTCAAAAATTAAAATAGGATTAGAGCAAGGTTCTATAACCGAAGAATTTGAAAGTAAAAATTTATTTCCGCAGTTTGCTAAAATAGCCAAAGATGAAGGCTTTGAAAATATTAGTAATCTTTTTTTGTTAATAGCAAATGTGTCCCAAACCAATTTTAAAATTCTTAAATCCTTAGCAGAAAACTATCAAAACAAAACTTTATATAAAGACAAAAAAAATTTACAATGGACTTGCTGTAACTGTGGAAATACAATAACTCAAAAACAATCATGGAAAAATTGCCCTCTCTGTGGAAAAAATAAGGGTTTTACAATTATTCCTAAAGAAAAACTAGAATTTTGAAACACGCAATGTTATAAATGTGACTAGCTAAACATAATCTATTTTTGTGAAAAGACAGCTTAAGCTACGAAATAAATTTTTATATGGAATCGGAGGTCTTGGTTATAGTTCAATGTCGCAAACATTGAACAATTTTATAATGTTCTTTGGAACTTCTGTAATGGGAATTTCTGGTTCATTGGTCGGAATAGCTGTTGCAATTTCATCTCTATGGGATGGAGTTAGTGATCCACTTGTCGGCTATTTATCAGATAACACAAAAAACAAATTTTTTGGTAAAAGACTTGGCTTTATGTTTTTTGGGATATTTATAATAGCCTTTTTAAACATTTGTATTTGGTCAATGCCTTCTTCTTTGCCAGAATTTGGTAAATTCCTTTGGCTTTTAATAGGCATGCTATCTATCGAAACAGCAAACACTTGTTTTGGAACACCTTATGCGGCTCTTGCTATTGATTTAGCCCCTGACTATAACGAACAATCAAAAATTCAAAGCTTTAAAACAATATTTTCAATATTAGGAATGGTTTTGCCTAGTATATTAATGTATTTCTTTATGCCATCAATTTCAATAAGCATTCAAGCCTCTCACAGTCAAATAGGTTATATAAAAATAGCATTAATAAATTCTTCGTTATTACTAATATTTGGTTTAATAATGATTTTCGCTTGTCTTAGATACACAAAAAGATACAAAATCTATGATAATGATTTCAAAAAAGAGCCTTTCAAATTTTCTTCTCTAGTCAATGGCTATTTTGACATATTAAAAAAGAAAAATTTTAGAAATGTGATACTTGGCTATTCATTTGCGACAATTTCTTCAGCTTTTTTAACTTCTGTAGGACTACATCTTTTTACTTACTGTTATCATTTTTCAAGTCCACAAATTTCAATTGTTTTGATTAGTCTTTTCGGTGGTGCGATTTGCTCTCAACCTCTTTGGGTTTATATTTCCAAAAGGCTTGATAAAAAAAAGGCTCTAATATATTCCTTGACAACTATTATATTAGGCATTTTTCTAATAATGTTAACATTTTTATTTAGAGAATATATACCAGTTCAAACAATGTTTTATGTTGCAATTCCTTGTCTAATTTTTTGTGGAATAGGTGCAGGCGCTATGTATAGTTTGCCATTTTCAATGTATGCTGATGTTGTAACTTTTGAAATGGCACAAACAGGAAATAATAATGCTGGTTCATATACAGGTTTTTTCACATTCACTTACAACTTAGCAAACTCAATTGCTTTGCTCATTATAGGCTTTTTGCTTGATATAATAAAATTTGATTCATCACAACCCCTCCAAGCAATGTCTGTTCAAAACGGATTGGGAATGATAGTATTTTTCGGTTGCACAATATTCTTATCACTTGCCATCATGATGTTTTCAAAATATTCATTAAAAAGGTCTGATGTATTAAAATTACAATTATCTGTAGAAAAACAAAACAAATAAATTTACAAAGCCTAAAAATAAAAAATAAGAGAAAAATATTGCATTTTTATCTGCCAAAATATTTTAAATAAGGAAAAAACACACACCTTAGCGAAAAACTTCTCATAAACTATTTTTGTGAGGAGGAAAAATGCAAAAAGTAAAAAAAATATCTATTTTGACAGTATGTTTATTGCTCTGTTTGACAACTTGCCTTATATTTGTTGGCTGTGGAAATTCCGATCCTAACAAAATAACTTTAAATCAAGTTACTCATAGTATTTTCTATGCACCACTTTATGTAGCACAAAACATGGGATTTTTTAAAGATGAAGGGTTAGATGTAACAATTGAAACTGCAACAGGCTCAGATGCTTCAATGACAGCATTATTAAGTGGAAGTGCAGATATAATCTTAGCAGGACCTGAAACTGTTGTTTACACATCAACAACAAAAGATCACCCTATTGTTTTTGGTCAATTAACTCAAAAAGATGGCTCTTTCATAGTTTCTAGAGATGAAATAGATGGGGAATTTACACTAGATATGCTTAAAGGAAAAACTATTATTGGGGGTCGAGCAGGAGGCCTTCCAGCAATGACACTTGAATATGTTATAAAACAAGCAGGATTAACCATTGGTGAAAATACATCTGCTGGTGAAGTCAATCTCAGAACAGATGTTGCCTTTAACAACATAGCAAGCGAATTTCAGACATCTGGAAATGAATTTTGCACATTGTTTGAACCTAATGCAACAACACTTGAAAATCAAGGAAAAGGACATGTAGTATCAGCAGTAGGTAATGTTTCAGGAGAAATTCCATATACTTGCTTTGCTACTAAATCTAGCTATCTAGAAAACAATAGTGAACAGGTAGAAAAATTTTTAAAAGCAGTTAAACGAGGATATCAATATATTGCAAACAATGATTCAAGCATAGTAGCAGAAGCTCTTGCCCCATCATTTGTAGGAATGACCAAAGAAGAACTACAAATTGCAGTAGAACAATACCTTGCAATAGATGCATGGAGTGACGATATGATAATGAGTGAAACATCTTTTAATAAACTTGTAGAAATCATAAACTCAACTCAAGGAACATCATATAATCCAGAGTTTTCAGAATTAATTGACAATTCGTTTGCAGAAAAAATCGCATAGTATGATAGATATAAAATTTAGACTAAATTTTAATTGAAATAATAAAAAAATAATCTATTATATGAAAAGATACAAAAAAATAAAAAAGGGTGAAGCCCTTTTTTTATTTTAAAATTTAATTATTTACTTTAATTGTTATAAAGTCAATAGATCTTTAAATAAAATTAAGAATAAAAATCTTTGTAATTAATTTCTTTTTCTTTTCTTTTAACATTGTTTCTAGCCTGATTTCTCTTTTTAAAGTAAATAAATAGACCAATGCCTACTCCTAATAAAACAACGCAAGGCAATAAAATCCCAAGCCACAAAAGACTAGCATCTCCAGAATTATCTACATAAATGACCGGCAAACTTAAAGTTATTGTTCCAGAAGTTGCTTTTTCATTTAATTTAGTTATATTTAAATTCAAAGTATATGTTTTAAGCCCTTTTTCATCAACACCAGAATTTTTTACAACCTCTTCTTCAGTTAAAGATTGACCATAAAGAGATGAAAGATTAGAGATAAATGACGATAGGTTTAAATCGTAGCCTTCATTCATTACAATTACTAAAGATGCATTAGTTAGCGTTTTTAATATAGTTATTGGCGAGCCATCAAACTTTATACCTTGCAAAGTCAAACTCGAAATGTATGAGTTATCAACGCCCGAAAAATTAATGTTTAATCCATTTTCACTTGAAAATACTGCTTCAAGTTTAAAAGCTTGGTCAAAAGGAGCAACACCAAAATTGATAGGCAAGCTAACGAGTGTTGGATTTGTTACATCACTATTTCCTGCCCAATTATTTTGAATCTGCCATTTTCCATCAACCATATAATATAAATTCCAATGGTCAAAAGTGTAATAATTATATCCTACAGCAGTGATATTATCTTTTAAACTTTCAACAGTGTAAGATTGTACGATATTTTCGACAGCATTAGTATCAGAAAAAGTTACACCACCAGGCGTTACATCTTCTTCTTTCAAAACACTAAATTCTCCCCTATATGGATTAGCGTTAAAAGTAAAAGAGTATGCCCCACTTGTATAGCCATTTGCTTCAAAATCTATAGAAATTGAATTGTTTATTTCATTTACTACAACATTATAATCGTTTCCAATTTTTGATGTTCCATTAACACGAATGTCTGTAAGTGTATAAAATTTTGCAACATTATCTATTTCTTGTCCATTCTTAACTTTTGATTTTAATTGAATTAAAATATTAATAGTCTTACCATAAGAAATATCATATAGAGTTTGTCCACTAGAGCCATTGCTAAAAGTTATGCTTTCCACAATTTCATCCATATTATCTTCTCTTGAGAAAGAAAATTTCTGAAACTTTTGCAAAGCAACTTGTCCATTTTCAAAACCAAAAGTCTTTTTAAAGTCCAAACCTGTTTCTACAGGATTGAAATTTGATTTGTCTGATAAAAAGGAATAAGAAATTGAAGATACAGGTTTTAGAGTTTCGGATTTAACATAGCTATCGCCATTTTTACCCACTATGTTAAGAGAAGCATCTTCTCTCCAATAACAGTAATTAATTCTCGAAACAGAAATAGGACTATTAGAGGATACCTGCCCTATTATCGCTGCATTTGTTGATATAGATGAAAAAATTTGTCCACTATAACAACAATCTTTTATTAAGGAAGTGTCGCCTTGTCCAAACCCTGCAATTCCTCCAACTAAAATGTTGTTAAAAATCCCTTCTTCATTGCCATTTTTAACAGTAATATTTCCAAAATAAAGCACTCTTTTTAGAGAAGAAGAAGTCATTGTTCCTACAACACCTCCAAAATAATATTGCAAATTATTTTGGACTATTGCATCTAAGTTCCCATAAATTACTATATCTTGGAAAGATGAGCCTTCAACTTTTCCTGCAACTAAACCCAAATTAGCCGAAGAATTTATAAAATTAATTCCATTTACAGATGTAAAATTAATTTCGCAATTTGAAATTGTTGTATTAATTGCCTTACCAACTAAAAACCCTACATATAACTCATTATAATTATTATTTTCAAAATTAAAATTTATATTTCCATCTAACTTTAAATTTTGTATAGTAGCATCTTTAGCGTTTGGGATTAGACCTAAAAAGGAATTACCGTTTTCATTTGAGAAAGAGAGATTTGAAATTTTATAACCATTTCCGTCTAAAACACCATTAAAAACATATGAAGAATTTGAAGCTGGCAAAATCACACCAGACATGTCTATATCACTATCTAAAATTATTGAGGAATATTGCCATGGCGAAGAAAAAACAGCTTCCACATTATCTTGTGTAACTCTAACTTCATTTTGGTTTTCGCTTGCCAAAACATCTGTTTGCTCAGAAGTCGTAAAAGGAAGATTACACAAAGTTAATCCACAAATTGTCAAAGAAAAAAGTAAAATTAACGAAAGTTTTTTTAAATATTTCATTTTCACCTAACCTTTGAATTTTTACTACAATAATAATTTATCATATAAAGGTTATTTTTCCAAATAAATAACAAAATATTTTACTTTCTGACATTTTTTTCAATGCTTCAAATTTTTTGTTAATCTTTTTAATAATCTTTCTTTGTCTTTTTGAACTATAGATTTTTTATTTGATAAAGTTTTGTCTTGATTTAAACTTACAAGATAGTACCTTAACTCATCTAAGCAGTGGTCATCTTTCTTTATAGGTGCATCTTCATCTCCCCACCAATAAGATTTAAATTCTCTAATTAAATTTACGCAATTCTTAAAAATAAACAAATGGGACTTGTTATTTGCATCACGAAGATATCTTTTTACAATGTTAATTCCGCTAAACAAATCTTTATTTACTCTAGGGTTTGTTGCAATACCATTTTCATAAAAAAGCTCTACAACATTTTTATTGCTTGCGAGAGTGCGTTGAGATGCGGCACTGTCTATTAGCGACTCTAAAAATCCACTTCTATTTTTCTTCCAATTCAGTTTTTGTGCAATATCTTTTATTTTGGATGCATGATAATCAACATCTTTTCCTTTTTCAAAATGTTCTGCAACTACATAAACATTTCCATCATAATCTCTAGCATAAAAATGTGCAGATAAAGGATTATTTAGACCTGGGTCAATAGAAACATTATCTTGCCAATCAAATGGAATCTCAAAAGGTTCAATAACATGTATATTTTCATCAAATGTGTTATAAACAAGTCCCCCACACTGCATAAATTTCCCATATCGCCTGCTTTCTAATTCATCAGTTGACATAGCAAGTGACATTTGCTCAATTTCTTCTTTGTTAAGAAAAGGGTTATCTGCCCATTCCATTTCTTCATGCCAAACATTATCATCGTTGTGTTCATTTAAATAAATTTCATTATAAACCCATGTAAGTCCTTTTAAAGGAGTCATTGTCCCAAAAATTTCGCCTCTTTTGTCAAGCACTCTCATTTTACATTCCATGTAAATATCAAATGGGGGTTCTTCATCAAACCATACAAAATCAAGCGAAGCACCTTGAAATTTTTCTCTACCTTGGTCACAACTACGAAAACCAATCTTACTAATAGAGCCAAATACATTTTTTACTAATATAAAATCTATAACTCCACTTTCTGCACTATCTTGCCTTCCTTTGCTCATAACAATTTTTTCTATCCAATTAGATTTTAGATAATGTAAAATTTTTGCTTGAGCAACATCTCGTTGAACTTGCTTTGAAAGACTTACCACCCAACAATCAATTCTTTTATTTTTCCTGTATGGATGGATTCCCCTTGCCAGCCAAACAGTTTCAACTGCACCACATTCAGTTTTGCCCGTTCTATTGCCACCAAAAACCCAACGATTTTTTTTTAAACATCTATGAAAAGCCATTTGCTTTTCATGTATAATTTCCCCTTTATTATAATGGTTCAAAAAGTCGTCTTCTTTTCTCAATTTTCTTTCATTTTTAACTAATTTTAATTTATATTTTATTTCATTCATCACTCCACCTGATAAAATAAGTTAATTTGTGATATTTTTTGACAAAAAGGTATTAAGGTAAAAATAAAAACTTTATTTAAAATAATCTCATGAAAAAATTTATTATTCTATTTATTGTTTTTTCTTTGTCATTTATCTTTTCACCCCAAAATTTATCATTTGCCAATCAAAATAAGACATATTATGCTAAGGTTGAAAAAGATAATGTATATTTTTATTCAAATCCTATCGATGAAAATTCTTCAAAAATTTTTATAATACCTAAGTCCTATTTTGTCTATTTAACAAATTCTGCAAATGATCAATTTTTCTGTGCACAATACAAAGATATCTTTGGATATGTGAAAAAAGAAGATGTAACTGTTATGAGTGGAACTCCACAAACTCCTTATGCTTCTGCCAATTTTACAATATACGATATTGATGGTTTGGCTTTATATCCGACACCTAAATTTACAAATAACACTTCTCTAGTCCGAATAGATTATTTAACAATAGTATCAACATTTTATGGAGAGATTGAAGGCGAAAATGTTCCCGACATGAGCAATCCTTGGTATTATTGTAAAATAAACGAAAATGGTATAGATTTATTTGGTTATGTTTATTCTGCTTTTTGTTACAAAGAGAGCGTCATACAGACAAATAATGAAACTTTTGATATAGTAAATGAGCCTATTTTTAATGTTACAAATGTTGAAACAGAAAATTTAAGCGAAGTAGCAATGGCTTTCATTATAATAGGTGTATCCCTGCCATGTATTCTCATTACATATTTATTGATAAAACCTAACTTGCAGAAGAGTAAATCACAAATAAAGAAAAAGGCAAAAAAGCGCCATGGAGATTATTTTGAATTTGATGAAAATGACTTAAACTAGGCTTCTGCAAGTTTTTTTAATTTAAATGTATCAATAATTACAGAATCATCACTTTTTGCACAAAGAAGTCTGTTGTAAACTTCCATAATCCATTTTTCAGAAGAGATATAGTCTAACAATTTATTTTCAGGAAATCCAAGTTTAGACAAAGCAGAAGAATAATTATCAAGGGCATCATTAAGTCTTCTAAAATAAGTCCTTTCTGATAAATTATGTTTTTTTGCTATTTCACTTCCCTTTTCATTATCCATAAATCTTTCTATTAAAATCTGTGCAAATAATATAGGACAGTTTTCTAATGCCAAATCAATTAATATTTTTAAATTTATAAGTTTTACCTTGCGTTCAGATAAATTTATAATATAGTCAGCAACAGACAAAATAGAATTGTCATTATTGCCAAATGCACCGACATAAAAAGAATTTAATGCCCTTCTCTCTATTAACCTATCAATTGCATCTGCAATTCTGTCCAAATATCTATAAACCATTAAAGTGGTTTTTGCACATAAATTAATCTTCATAATTCCTCCCTTTTAAGCTGAAAAAATTATAAATTCTAATTTATACAATAGTCAATTTTAACTGCCATAATTATTTATTAAATTTTACAATATTTTACAAAAATGTACAAAATAAAAGTCGTTATAGCGTCATTTTTTAGTCAAAATACGACAAAAAGTGACAAAAAACACAAAAAGAAAAAATAGAGAGTATTAAGGAAAATAATCGATTAATTTTTATAAAAAATATAAAATGAAAATTAAAAAATATAATTAAAAACTTGCAAAAGACAAAAATATATGATAAAATAGCAATGCGTTATTAAAATTAATAGCAAAAACAACTCAAAATGCTGGTGTGGCGGAATGGCAGACGCAAGGGACTCAAAATCCCTCGAGGGCAACTTCATGTGGGTTCGACTCCCACCACCAGCACCAAGTGAGAGCAATCCGAACCGCTGGGTTGCTCTTTTTCTATTTCTTCAAAATCTTCTGGATTGTCAAGTTTAATATTCTTGCTTTCATCGTCCGAAGTGTAGAAATATATGTCAAAATAATCGTCATACAAAACAATTTTGTTCACAAACATATCAATCATTCGTTTGCAAGCGAGTTTGTCGGTTGTGTCAATGTTTTGAAAAGATAAAAACCAATTATAAACTTTGTCGGCATCAAGTGGAGTAATTGTCTTTGCTTTTTGTCTTGCAATTTTAATTTCTAAATCTTCTTTTTCTTGTTCAAGTTCGTTAAGTTTTTGATTTGTTGTTTTTGAGAATATTCCATTTGCTACTGCATTTGCTAAATTATTAAGTTGTCTATCTATCTCTTTCATTTGTGCATTAAGAGAGTTTAACACCACATCTTTGCCGATATATTCGTTAAATATATTAGCAACTGCTTGTGATAGTTCTTTTAGTTGTCTATTGTGTTTTAAAAACTCTTTTATAGCACAAACAATATAGTTTTCAATATAGTCTTTCTCAACACTCTTTTTATCACAAGTGTGTTTTCTTTTTCTGTTCACGCATTTGTAATAATAGTGAATGCCATTTCTTCCTGTTCCACTGTCGCCAGTCATATTTGCTTTGCATTTTCCACAAACAAGTTTGCCTGACAAAATAAAAGGAATTGGCGCTTTCTTTTGTGCTGCTGTGCGTTTACCTATTTGCAAACTTTTGTTAACTCTGTCAAACAACTCTTCGTTAATAATCGGTGGATAGATATTTGTATAAACTGTGTTGTCAGCATAGACCTTTCCGCAATAATACGGACTTCGTAGCATTCTTGAAATTTGATTTATTGTCCAGTCATTGCCATTGTTTGTCTTTATACCTTGCTTTTTAAGTTTAGTTGCAATATCTTTTAATCTCATTCCTGAAATATAATCATTGTAAACTTGTCTAACAATATCTGCTTGCTTTTCGTTGATTTTAACAATTTTATCTTCCACCATGTATCCAAACGGAACTCGACCGCCTACATACAAACCCTTTATTCTGCTTTCTTTTCGCCCACGCTTGACTTTTTGTGATAACTCGGCAGAATAATACTCGGCAAAACTTTCAAGCATTCCTTCAAGTATTATGCCTTCTGGTGTGTCCGAAATTTGTTCAGTGGCAGAAATAACCTTAACACCATTGCGATTTAAAATCGCCTTATTCACAGCACTATCATGGCGAGAACGAGCAAATCTATCAAACTTATACACAAGCACATAATCAAAACCTTTCTTCTTGCTGTCACGCAGCATTCTTTGAAAGTCTGGACGATGGTCATTTGTGCCTGTCATAGCCCTGTCGATATATGTATCCACAATCTTAATATTTTCTCGCTCTGCATATTCTCTGCAAACTCTAAGTTGTCCGTCAATACTTTGCTCCGACTGGCTGTCACTTGAATATCTTGCATAGATTACTGCTTTTTTCACTTTTTACCGTCCTTTTGACCAATCTTAACACAAAACAAAGAAAAAGTCAGCGTGTTTGACAAAAATATTATAAAAAAGTATTTCAAATCAATTATTTTTGTGTTATAATTTATTAAGGAGATAGTTATGGACAATAAGATTTTTTTAAGCATCAATAGGGATATTAAAAATAAAAACGATTTAATGCAAAGATACAAACAGGCAATTGATAGAATATCACAATTTAAACCTTTTATGATTGGCGACAGAATGTTAGAAAACTACTACAAATTTTGTGTTGAAGGAAATATAGATGTTGATGAGTTTATGCGCTTATTTAATATCAACGAAGAAAAAAAACTCTTTTGTTACAAGAGCTAATAGAGTTATTGAAGAAAGTAAAAAAACTTATTTTCAGAGTCTTGAAAAAAATGCAGAGTTAACTTTATGGATTGGTTATGATGAATACACAAAAAAGGTAATAAAAGATATTTATACATTTATTTCAACCTTACTAGAAAAAGAAATCAAGTCATTAGATATAAAGCTACTTATCCCAGAAAATGGATTAAACAAATCTGATTTGCAAAATTTATTAGATTTAAGTGAAGTTGTAAATCAAGATTTAATTTTTATGGACCCATATGCTGAGGGGTGTTTTGCAGAGGTTCCTTTGAGTAAAGTAATTAAAGCATATGGAACAATGAACGATTTTGTTGATAGAATAAATTCTCTTAACCTATCGCCTTTTGAAAAATTTTTGGTAGTGCATGACTACGTAGCAAACAGGATTTATAAACCCGAAGATAAAAATGTATTTCAAGATAATTCAGAAGAAAGTAGGTCTTTTGTGAATGTTATGACAAAAGATAACATAGTTTGTGCTGGATATGCACAAACTGTTAAAGAGTTCTGTAAACGTTTAGGCATTGAATGTGAATATATATCAGGGGCTCCTTTGGATGAACCTTTTGATGAACAAGGACTTAGCACTAACGCAACTGGGCATGCAGCAAACATTGTTCATATTGTAGATGAAAAATATGGAATAGATGGCTTTTATTTTTGTGACGCATGTTGGGATTCTAAACAAGGTGCTGAGCAAACAAATAGAGATTATTTCTATGCTGCATTACCTATACAAGATATTGATAGAATAGGACAATCAAAATATTTTAGTGAACCTGTGTCTAAAATGGATATTCCTAAAACCAGCAAGCCTATTTCTGTTGACACTTTTAGAAAGGCACTAAATAAAATTTATTCAAATCAAGAACAAGTTGAAGAAGATTTACAAAGAACCGTGAAAGCAGCATATAACTTGTGCGAAATAAAATCTGACAACGATTTTATAAAAGAACATTTCAGACAACGAGAACATGCTTTAGAATAATATATTGGGAGCCAACATCTATTTCTATAAATTTTATATATAGAGATATTTTTTATCTCAAAAAAGTGGTGTTTTAACCAGATTTTTAAGTAAAAAATTGCGAAAATTGATTAAATTTACAGTAAGCAGGATAAGGAATAGGCTCAAAATCGTGTTTTTGGTCGCTAAAATGCCTATAAATAAAGGCTTTTAGACGACTCACCCTAGAAATGAAGAAGTTTCGATTTTGAGTCATTCCCCATACTAGACCCAAGTGGGACACCCACTTCTCGTCAAAACTCAACCTTTTGCTTAAAATTTTGTTTACAAAATTTGTTGCGCTCTTGCGGTTGGTTTTGACTTTTACCCAAAAGTTTATATTAAAACTTTTGGGAGCTCGAAGAAAAATATAGCAATTTTAATTGAAATATGTTATACTTGATTTATCCAATTTGTTAACCAAATCCATAGGCTATTCCTCACAAAGATTTATTCTTTGGAGGAACTATGAAAAACAACAAAATGGATAGTCTTGATTGTTGTAATAGTTCCTTGCAAAGCAAGAACACCGTCCGTTGCAACCTGTCCACAAACAAACTCACAATAGGTTGCTGTGAGTTTGATAAAAAGCAAATGAAAGAAATCGCCTTTCAGTTTGCTCACGATCTAATGGACTATTTTGACAACGGCGGAGATTTGACAAACCTGTCCGCAAAAAGCGTTTACTCACTCCTTTCGGACATATTCAAATCCAGCAATTAGGACAACGAAGAGAGAAGTCCAATCCAAGCTTCTCTCTTTTTGTTTTGAAATATGAAAGTTATATGATATAATAAAAATGCTAAAAGGTGGGTGTTTATGAAAGATTTGTTGAAAAGCAATATCTACGATTGCTCTGATGAAATAATAATTGTTGGAAGTTGTTTAAAAGCAATGCAACCAAAAGCTTTTGAAGAAATAGAAAATATGAATTTGCCAATTTTTGAAATATGCCTAGAACAAACTCACATCAATATGGCAATCACAAAGATTTTGGGAATGATCAGAGCAAACAAAATTAGAAGAATTGTTTTTGCAAGTGTTGATAAATCTCCTCATTGCATTCAACTTCATTACATACAAGATGAAATAAGAAAATTGGGATTTGAATTAAGTTTTGAAAATTATGTCGCAGTGAACAATGCTCTTATCAAAATTTCTAAAGAAACAATTACATTATCAAAAAATTTAAGCGAATTAAGTTTAGTAAACTATAGATAAAATATTAAATTTTACTGTTAATCTTACATAACCTAAACCAACTTGGACTTGTAGGCGGTTCGGATACTTTATCACTTGTCGCACCAAAGCAAAAAACAATCTGGGCAACCAGATTGTTTTTTTAACTTTATCTTTTTATTTTTTTTGTTAACAAGCAATAATTACAACAAATAAAAGATGATAAATAATATTGCCATCATCGATAAAAAGCATTTATAATTATTTAATTATAGAAGATATAATTTACAAATAAAATACATTATGATATAATACACCCATGAAAATCGTTAATATAGGGAAAGAAAACGCTACTTTTCAAGAAATTTTAGCTATAAAAAATAATCGAAACAAAAGAGCCTCGACACATTTGTTTTTTATTGAAGGTGTTCAAAATATCAAAGAAGCCATTAACTATAAATGGGAAATAGAAGCTTTTATATATACTAAAGATAAACCACTTTCAAATTGGGCTAAAAATATTTTAAACATTGCAAATAAAAATTTTGTTTTAACTTCTAGTTTAATGCAAAAATTAAGTGATAAATCTGAGACAAGCGAACTTCTTGCATTAATAAAAGTAAAAGAACAAAAAAATGTGAAATATTCAAAAAATCCACTATTAATTCTTTTGGACAGACCTTCAAAAAAAGGCAATTTAGGTTCGATAATTAGAAGTTGTGATGCTTTAAATGTTGATCAAATCTTTTATTCTGGACATTCAGTAGATATATATGACCATGAAGTGATTACAGCATCTATGGGGTCTTTTTTCAAATTACCTATAACTTTTATAAAATCAAATCAAGATTTTATAAATTTAATCAAAAAATTAAAAAACGAATATAAACAATTACAAATAGTTGCCACTTCTTTACAGACTGACGATAGAATACAAGATCAAGATTTCACGAAACCCACTCTTTTACTCATAGGGAACGAAACCAATGGATTAACCAAATTTTATATTGGAAATGCTGACACACTAGTAAAAATACAGATGAGAGAAGGTATTGATTCTTTAAATGTGGCTTGCGCTACAACTGCTTGTCTTTACGAAATACAAAGACAAAGGAATTAACTTTTTACTAAACAACCCTACTCTTACTGCAAGTAAAATAAATAACTTGATAATGTTTAGATAGCACTTGCAAAGTCTTTTTTGCAAGCTTAAATTTTTCATCATCAATATTTACATAAGTATCATCTAAAATTATTGGTGGCTTTTCTTTTTTGTAAATTTTATCAATCATACTAAATCGCTGGCATATAAATATTAAATCTTGATAACCTTTGCTCATAAATTCTGACGATTTAGCACCCTGCGAAGTCAAAACCGATACATTTAATTGGTTATCAATAGTTACATCTTCGTTTGCAAAAGGCTTAAAAATTTCTTTGAAATCTTTATTTAAAGGAGCAACAAATCTTTGGCTAACATTATCACGAGCTTTATTTAATAAAGCCATTGTGTTTTTCAAAATTAAAATATTTCTATTAATTAATTCATTGTTCTCTTTTAGTTCTATTAAATTTTTCTGCAAAAATTCATATTCTTCCTTTAAATTTTCAATTTCATCTATTATAGAATTTTTCTGGGCCATTAAAACAATTTGTTGTTGAACTAACTGCTGTATTAACTCATCTAAATCCTTGTTAAAATCTTGTAATTGTGGTAAAGCTTGCATCTTGTGTTTTAAATTTTCTATCTCTATATTTAAATTATTTTTTTCTTTTTCAGATTCTTTTGTGTATTTTTTTATAATAATAAATCCTGTTAACCCTGAAATCAAAAGAACGGAAAATAATATGTATCCGATTATGTTAGGGATAATATTTAAAATAGATAAAACTAAAAATATGAAGCTTGAAAAAACTGAAACTAAACTTAAAGGATAAATTTTTTCTCTTCTGCCTTTTTCATTATTTAAGATTTCATTTAATTTTAAAACTTTTTCATTTAACTGATTTTGAAGTTCATGCTTTTGTATAGAAATTTTTTCATTGTCACTTTTTATCTTTTCGTTATTTTCAAAATCCTTTTCTGCTTTTTCTTTTTTATCAATTATATTAATCAATTGATTGTTGACCTCTTTCAACTTGTTATCGTTTTCTATGATTTTAGAATTTATGCGAGCTAAATTGTTTTCTAACTCTTTTATCTCACTAGGCTTTGAAATTGTTGAGACTAATTGTTTTCTTCTTCTCTCTATTTTATCTATAGCATTATCTACCTTACAAGCATCATTTTTATATTTTTCGATTCCTGCTAAATTAGCGACTACTTCATCTGTAAGCATAGAAGCCAAATCTGATTGTGCAAAAAACACAGAAATTTCAAAAGTTTCCTCCCCAACCCCAAAAATTTGTTTGCCAATTTCATCATTATAATCATAGCTTACACTGTTTAATGTTAAATCAAAAAGTTGAAAACTGTCTTCTTCAGGCTTTTTGCCGAAAGTTCTGTAAATTCTATATTGAGTTTTTCCGATTTCAAAATCAAGACTGCCACCATAAACCCCACCTTGCCATGGCTGGAATTTTTCTCTTTGTGAAAGTTTTTTCCTTCCTTTTGGTTCTAAACCATAAAACATAGCTTTTATAAAAGCACAAATAGTAGATTTGCCCCAACCATTTTCATGCAAAAACTGATTGAATTGATTGTTAAATTCAAGTTCAAAATTATTCAATTTACCAAAATTTTGTATATGCAATTTTAAAATTTTCATATAGATAAATCTTCCCCTTGCAAAGCTTCAAGTCCTATTGTCAAAATTTTATTTTTTTCTTCTTCATCACATTCCAATTGCTCAACCAATTTTATAAATTCGGCTTTAAAAGATAATGGTTCATTTTTATATTTTTGAAAATCTATTTTTAATTTTGTTTTATCAACAAATTCATAATAAAAATTATCAAAGGCAAGAATATTAAAATTTGGTTTGTTCTCTTCTGAATAGTAACCTGTTAAATTTATTCTAACAAGATTATCTTTTTCTTGTTTCATAATGCTTGACAACTTATTTTTTAAAACTAAATCATTTTCAATATTTGAAATATCAAAATTTATTATTTTAAACTCTCTTTGTGAAACTGGAACAAATGAATATGTCAAAGGTTTTTGAATATCAACTTTAACAAAACCTTTTCCCCCACATTCATCGAAGCCATTCCCAAAAGTCGCACCAGCATAAACTAGTTTAGTGTTATTAATATCACCCTGCCAAAAAGAATGCTGATGTCCTAAAGCAACATAATCAAAAGGTTTAATTAAATATTTTTTTATATCTATATAATCATTGTCTTCTTTATTAAATATCTCACCATGCAATAATAAGACATTTATTTTTTCGTTGTCAAAATTTGAAAAATCTGCATCTTTGCACCAAAAATCCACATTTTCAGTTTTAAAGACAGGATCATGATAATTTAAAATATAAAAATTTTCTGGTAACATATCGAACTCAAATTTTTCATCATGATTACCACAAACATATAAAACAGGTTTATTAAAATTTTTCACATAATCAAAAAAAATTGAAGAAATCTTTTTCGTTACCGTCCTTTGATGAAACAGATCTCCACAAATAATTACGACATCAGTATTACTTAAAAAGATGTCTTCTAACTTTTCCAAATGTTCTTGCGATAACTGTTTTTGCTTTACTAATGAAAGTTTAGGATTTTTAGCTCCTAAGTGTAAGTCTGCACAATGAATAAAACTCTTTACTACCATATAAAGATTATAACATAAAACAAAATAATATAAAAATAAATAAAAGGCATAACTGCCTTTTACTTAATTTTTAATGCTATTTGTCCATTTGTATAAAGAGACATTATAGTTCCACCACCATTAATATATAATGGATTTTTTAATGATGATTCATAACCCTCTGCAGAAATATTATCAATTTTAGCTTCGCCATTTGCTTTATAAAAATTGACAGTAAAACTAGATACAGGATTATAATTAAGAGTGATGTTTCCAGTTTCCGATTTTGCATTTATTATGTTGTTCATAGTTTCATCACCATCAATTGTTATTGTTCCAGTATCATTAATCAATGTGATTTCTCCATTAGTAGAATACACGCCAACACTTAAATTCCCTTGTTTTGTCTCAATCCAAGAGTTGCCTCCTAATTTATTAATTGAAACATTCGTATTTGTAGAATTAATATACATATTGCATAGTGATGCATCATTTATTGTTATGTTGCTATTATTAGCAAATGGTAAACTCATATCCCCAGCAATGGCATCAATCGCCAGCTTAAATCCATTCATTGAATTTACCAAATCGTTAGAGCTTAACTCTCCTATAAAATATTTTATATCTATAGTTGAAGAAATCGTAGATAAATAAAGCTTGCCTATAATAAATTCAGTAACTTTAAAATTTCCACTAGAAACATTATAAAAAATATCAAAATCTTCGTAACCCTCTGATGAAATGCTCTTAAGCTCTACATTTGCATTTTCGCCAGAAATATTAAACTTTCCTCCCTCTACAAAAGAGATATCATAAGGACAAGTAAAATTACCGTTACCACAGTTTACACTAAGATTAGCAAAATTACAAGTTAAATACTTTCCAATAAGAACATTTCCGCTTTTAGTGTTTAAAGTAACATTTGAAAATTGGAAATACGATTGACTCTCTGTTTCTAATGCAGGTCCTGCCCCTAAAGAAATAGAACCACCTTCGGTAGAAACCATCAACGAACTAGTTGCGTTTACAACCTGGCTTGCAGGAATTAAAATTCGAACATAACAATTATTATTAAAATACAAAAATCCATTTGCATTTTCTAACTGTATATTTAATAGATATCTGTCATCTTCTTTCAAAGAATAGTCAATATTATAACTAAAATCGGTGCTTTGCTCAGCTTTTGCGAAACCTGTTTGATAATTAACAATTTCAATTGTTGTATTTTCTACTAAATTATCTCTATATATTTCAAAATTGATTAAGTTTCCATCAACAACAATATCTGTTGCATTAGCCAAATTTATTTTTGTTTGTGAGTTTTCTATAGGTTCGTCTATTTTGTATTCTTTAACATGAGAAAAGTATTTATAGCCCATGATATTTAGACCAGGATTAAAAATCATAACCACTACGATAACAAAGAATGCAGCTATTAAGGTTAATAAAAGCACTAATACGTAGGACATAAACCCTTTCTTTACTTTATCTCCTGCCATTTTTCCTCCTTGACTTTAATTATATCATAGAAAATAAAACAATTCAATAGTTTTAATCTAAAATAGCTTTAATTCTTCTTATTCCGCTTGAAGAAGATTCTTCTTTTATTATTTTAAAATGATGTAATTGTGAGGTATTCTCTGCGTGTGGTCCCCCACAAATTTCTTTGCTAACATCACCAATAGAGTACACTTTAACTTCTTCGCCGTACTTATTAGTAAAAGTTCCGTGAGCACCAGTTTCTTTAGCCTTTTCCAAGCTCATAACTTCGCATTTTACAGGCAAAGATCTCTTTATAGCATCGTTTACAAAATTTTCAACTTCTAATATTTCATCCGCCGTCATTTTATGATCGAGGTTAAAATCAAATCTTAGCCTTTCAGGTGTTATATTTGAGCCTTTTTGAACAACTTGCTTGCCAAACATTTTTTGTAATCCTGCAAGCAGAAGATGTGTTGCTGTATGCAAAAAAGCAGATTGATTAGAAGTATCGGCAAGTCCGCCTTTAAACATACCCGCAGTAGCTTGTCTAGATTTTTCTTGATGAGCTTTAAACATTTCATCAAATCCTGCCCTATCTACACTATAACCTTTTTCTTTAGCGAGTTCTTCTGTTAATTCCAAAGGAAATCCAAAAGTATCGTAAAGCCTAAAGGCAGCTTTACCATTGATTATGTTTTCAACGACTTGACCATTTTTTGCAGCAAATTCTTTATGTCTTTCTATCCCATTAATAACTTTATTGAATTCTTTGTGCCCTTCTTCCAAAGCTTTTGAAAATTTGTTAACTTCTTTGAGCATTTCATCTTTAATAAATTGTCTGTTCGCTTTAATGTCTGCATAATCTTGCCCATATTCATCAACATAAATATCTACGATATTAGCAAACAAAGAACAATCAAAGCCGATATTTCTACTACAGTTTATTGCTCTGCGAATAAATCTTCTTAAAATGTATCCTTGCCCAACATTTGAAGGCACAACACCCCTAGCATCTCCCAAAATAAAGGTTGAAGAACGCAAATGGTCAGTTATAACCCTGTAACTTCTTTTTGCATTGTGGTCATCATATTTAATTTTAGCAAACTGATTAATATAGTCTATAACTCTTTTTAAACAGCCACTATCATAAACACTTTGAGCATTATTTAATATAGCCACAGTTCTTTCTAGCCCCATACCTGTATCTATGTTTGGTCGAGATAATTTCTTTGCTTTTTCCCCTGCATTATCAACTACATATTGCATGAAAACATCATTCCAAATTTCCATATATTTTCCGCAATCGCAAGAAGGAGAGCAATTTTCACAGCACTTAGGTTTACCAGTATCATAAAACATTTCTGTATCTGGTCCACAAGGTCCAACACCACCACCAAGCGCCCACCAATTATCTTCACTTGTAAAAAAAATATTTTCAATACCACACTCTTTCCAAGCATTATAAGCTTCTTCATCTCTAGGTGCAACATCATTACCAGCAAACACGGTAACTGCCAATTTATCTTTATCAATGCCTAAATATTTCGGACTAGTCAAAAACTCAAAACTAAGTTTAATCATTTGTGTTTTGTCACATTCTCCTAATGTCCAATTTCCGAGCATTTCAAAAAATGTTAGGTGGCTTGAATCACCTACAGAATCAATATCGCTTGTCCTTATACATCTTTGCACATCATAAATTTTATCTCCAGAAGGATGTTTCTCTCCTAATAGATAAGGGACTAAAGGATGCATTCCAGCGGTTGTAAAAAGAACTGTTGGATCATTTTCAGGAATAATTGAAAATCCTTCAATTTTTTTAAAACCATGTTCTTCAAAAAATTTAAACCATTTTTCTTTAAGTTGTCTATCTGTAATCATATTTTTATCCTTTTTTCAACGAGAATTTTATCATAGAAAGCAAATTTATGCAAGTATATAAGCATTAATAATAAACTTTTTTTAAATACAGTCCTTGTGGTGGCATGGTTCTACCACTTTGCGACCTGTCGCCTTTTCCCAATGCGTTTTTTAATTTTTCTTCTGTTATTTTGCCTTGTGCATAGTCAAGCATAGACCCAACTAAAATTCTTACCATATTCATTAAAAAACCATTTCCAGTTATCTCAATATTTAAAATATTTTTCTTTTGTATAAATTCTATATTGTAAATAGTCCTTACAAAATTTTCAGATGAGGTTTGTGAAGAACAAAACCCTTTAAAATTATGTTCTCCAACAAAAAGTTTGCTAATATATTTCATTTTGTCAATATCAAAAGGAGTTGTAACAAAAGCAACTTTATCACAAATAAAACAATTCCTTTCGCCTGTGTACAATTTGTACATATATGTTTTTCTAGTTACATTAAATCTAGCATGGAAATCATTTTTCATCTTTTTTGCAGACAAAATTGTAATATCTAAAGGAAGGACTCTGTTTAAAATAGTTTTAATTTTATTAACTGGCACACTATCTTCAATATCAAAATGTGCCTGTTGAGCAAGGGCATGAACACCAGCATCTGTCCTTCCACTAGCAAACACATCACAGCGCTGCTTAAAGGCTACAAAGATTGCATTTTCGATTTCACCTTGAACCGTTCTTTGCCCTTCTTGTCTTTGCCAACCATGAAATTTTGAACCATTATAAGCAATTTTTAAAAGTATTCTTTTCATAAGATTATTATACAAAAAACATAAGTTTTGGGCAAGTTTTTTAAATAATTTTAAATTTAATTTCATTTGACTTTTTATCTTCATAAATAATATACTAAAAACGAGGTTTTTATGAAAAAAATATTAGATGGAGCAGAAAGCACCGCTCTAGTAGCTTATAAACTTAGTGAAATAATTCCAATATATCCTATAACCCCCTCTACTCCAATGGCAGAAAAGGTTTCTCTCCTTGCAAGTGAAAACAAAAAAAACATTCTAGGCGAGAGCGTTAAAATAATAGAAATGCAATCTGAAACAGGCGTCAGTGGAACTTTGCACGGCGCAATTTTGTCTAATGCACTATCTACAACCTTTACATCTTCTCAAGGACTATTATTAATGCTGCCAACTTTGTATAAACTAGTAGGCGAAAATTTACCTGCAGTCATTCATGTTAGCGCAAGAAGTATAGCTTCTCATGCTCTGTCCATTTTTTGCGACCATAGTGATGTCATGGCTGTTCGATCAAGTGGTATTATTATGCTTGCAAGTGATAGCGTTCAATCAAGCCACGATTTAGCATTAGCATCTCATATGTTAGCTTTAAAAAGCAATCTACCTGTTCTTCATTTTATGGACGGATTTAGGACTTCACATGAATTGCAAAAAGTTGAAGTTTTTAGCGATAATCAAATAAAAAATTTAACCGAAAAGCTTATCAAAAATTATAAAAAAAGAGATTTAAATAAACAATTTGGGACAGTACAAAATCCTGATACTTTTTTCCAAAATAGAATTGCAAGAGAAGTTCTGTATCAGAACATCGAGCAAAATTTAATCTCTACTTTTAATGAAATTGAAAATACTTGTGGTAGAAAATATAAAGCATTTGAATATTATGGTAACAAAAAAGCGAATAAAATAATTGTTGCAATGGGATCAGCTTGTCAAACAATAGAAGAATATATTGATAATCACCCTGATGAAAAAATAGGTCTTATAAAAGTTTTACTTTATCGCCCTTTTATAAAAAACTTATTTTTAAAAGAATTGCCTAAAACAGCAAAGATTATAACTGTTTTAGATAGAACAAAAGAAAGTGGAACAAAACAGCCATTAGCTCTTGATGTAATAAGTTCATTATCCAAAAGTAATATTGAAGTTTTATCAGGTGTATATGGCTTAGGTGGAAAAGAATTTACACCATCTTGCGTAAAATCTGTATATGAAAATATGCAAAAAAATAAAAAAGATGACTTTACTATTGGGATAATTGATGACAAAACTTATACTTCTTTAAATGTAGAAGATTCTCAAAATTTCGACAATTGTTTTTCTATTAAAATATTTGGCTTAGGCTCTGATGGCTCTGTATCTGCTAGCAAATCTTTAATCAAAATATTGGGTGAAAAATTAAATAAAGAAGTCCAAGGATATTTTGAATACGATTCGAAAAAATCAGGAAGCTTAACTCAAAGCCATGTTAGAATATCTGACAAAAAGATTAAATCTGCTTATTTATTAAATTCTGAAAATATTGTTTGCATTAATAATTTTTCTTTTATTCATAGATATAACTGTCTTAAAGGGATAAAAGAAAATGGTATAGTTTTGATTAACTCTATTTTTAAGGATAAAGAACTCAACAAAGTTTTACCACAGTCTTTTATAGAAAAATTAAAAGAAAAAAATTGCCATTTGTATTCTATAAACGCACAAAAAATTGCCAATGAATGTGGACTTGGTAATAAAATAAATATAATAATGGAAACTGCCCTTTTATCTATTTCAAACTTTTTAAGTCGAAAAGAAATTGAAAAAGAAATTACAAGCGAAATTAAATTACTGTTTTCAAAAAAAGGAAAAGATGTTATAAATAAAAATATACAAGCCATGCAGAAATCATTTGAAAATATCGAAAATGTTGATTTTTTAAATTTCTCAGGCAAAAATTATGAAATTATAAAAAAACAAAACAATTTTTATAATCAGATAATGTCTAAACTTGAAAAATTAGAAGGCGACTTTATTCCAGTTAGCGCATTTGAAAGTGATGGTTCTGTTCCTTTAGACACAAGCAAGTATGAAAAAAGAGCAATTGCATTAAATTTGCCAAAATTTATAAAAGAAAATTGCACTCAATGTGGAACCTGCACTCTTGTTTGCCCTCACTCTGCCCTTCAAAGTTTATTGGTAGAAGAAAAAAACATAAAAGATAAAGATAAATCAGATTTTGTAAAAGCCATAGGTTTTGAAGATAAATTATTTAGAATTTTACTTTCTCCAGAAGATTGCACAGGCTGTGGTGTTTGTGTTAATTCTTGTCCAGCACTAAAAAAAGCTTTAAAGTTATATCCTGCTGAAAGTTTGTTGGAAGGAGCAAAAAATTTATATAAAAAATATAAAAATCTCCCAATTTATAAACAAGAAAAATTTTCAACAGATTTTGCAAAAGGATTGCAATTTAATAAACCATTGTTTAGATATCCTGGAGCTTGTGCTGGTTGTGGACAAACAAGTTATATAAAAATTTTAACGATGATAAATGGATCTAACATGATGATTGCAAATGCCACAGGTTGTTCTTCAATTTATGCTGGAAGCTACGGTTCATGTCCTTTTGCAGTTGATGAAAAAGGTAATGGAATAACATGGGCAAATAGCCTTTTTGAAGATAATGCAGAATTTGGATTGGGAATGACGCTTGCAAAAAATTATAATAAACAAAACAAAAATGTTTGGATAATTGGAGGTGATGGCTGGGCTTATGACATAGGGTATGGCGGACTTGACCATGTTCTCGCGAGCGGAGAAAATGTGAACATTTTGGTTCTCGACAATCAATCTTATTCAAACACAGGAGGTCAAACAAGCAAAGCAACTCCTACTGGAGCAAGCATAAAATTTAGCGAAAATGGAAAACAAACTGCAAAAAAGAATTTGGGATTAATCGCATTGAATTACAAAAATGTTTTCGTATCACAAATTGCACTTGGAAAAGATATAACACAAACAATAAAAGCATTGAAGCAAGCACAAGAATATAATGGGCCTAGTCTAGTTATCGCATATTGTCCTTGTATAAATCAAGGTTATAATTTAGCAAATTCTTTAGAAGAACAAAGAAAAGCTGTTGATTGTGGGTTTTGGCCATTGTATACATATAATCCAACAACAAATAAGCTAATTTTGCAAAGCAAATTAAACGAAGGATTGTATAAAGACTTTTTAGCTAATGAAAGAAGATTTATGATAACAATTGAAAATGGAAAAGAAAGTTTGCTTGAAAAACAGAAAAAACAAGCTCTTGATGAATATAATATTTTGAAAAATAAAAGCGAAACATAATTAGTGTTTCGCTTTTATATTGTACTTATCTAAAAACTCATTAATTTTTCTAATATATTTTTTCTCATTAACATTATAACTTTCTGTATGCTTTGCTCCAGGAACAATATATAACTGTTTTCTATTATCATCTAAAGAATTATAGATATTATAAGCCATTTCGGTCGGCACAAAATCATCTTCTCCCCCATGTATTACGAAAATCGGCAAACAAGATTTTTTTAATTGTTTTATACAATCTGCTTGCTTCATATCATAACCATTTCGTCGATTGGCATAAGAAACAAAAATATCCAAAAGCAACTTTGAATGCAATTTTGTTTTCTTGTATAAATGGCAAACTTGTCTATAAGTGTTATCAAAACCACAATCTTCTATAATAGCCACAATATTACAATTATTTTTTTCTGCAGAAGCCATACAAACAGCACTTGCTCCCATTGACTGACCAAATAGCACAACTTTGTAATTACAATTTTGTGTAGTTAAAAACTCACACCATTTTGTAATATCACATCTATCAACCCAGCCCATTCCAACTGTATCCCCTTCACTCTTCCCATGAGCCCTGTTATCAACTGCTAAAATATCAAAACCTTGTTTTAAAAAGATACTAGCATATTTCATCATATCGCAATAATTGCCACCATAACCATGTACTAACAATGCTATATGCGAACTTCCATTATTTAAATATTTTCCAAAAAGTTTTAAATTATCATATGACTGAATAGAAACATCAATAAAATTATTCTTATCCCAAAAAGCAATTTCTTCATCAGAATTTTTTTTCTTTTCTATCTGTTTTTTGATTTTGCTGTTTCGTGAAAATATAGATTTATAAATTATATTGCCTGTAATGATATAAAAGCTTAATCCTAAGAGTAAGCCAATCATAAATGCTAACATAGTCCATGCTAAAACAATCATTTTTACCTCAACTGTTATATAATATGACAGTTAAGAAAAAACTATAACGATTAAATTATTCTACAATGGCTTTTACATTTTCGCCGCTTTGTGCATCTTGATAACTAATCCAGTATCCAAAACCTTCTCTATTCTGACTATCTAGTGCAAGCCAACTAGGAGATCCTGACAATTCTCTAGGAGGATTTTTCTGATACACTCCAGGAACTCCATAACAAATATATTTTACATTTTCGTTTTCAAAAATGAGTCCGAAGACATAATAGTCATCATTTTGCAAATTAACTCTAACCCACTTTGAATTTTGAAAAATCTTTTCTAAATAATCTTCTTGTTTGTTTTCCGAAAAAAGCTTTTCTATTTGAGGTTTTAACTCCTCATAAAAGCTTTTTGGCTGAACTTTTTTTGGCAGATCTTCAATTTCTTTTTCTGGGACATCAGCTAATTGTTTAGAATAAAAATAATGTTTATATTTGCAATTTTGACAGTCTGGACATGAAAATTCTTCATCTAAAACTTTTTCTATTTCTGCTTTTTCTTCTTCATCAAAATCTACCCCAAAATCATCAAGCACTTGCTCAACTTCTTTAACATTTTCAGCACCTTTAATTGCTTGAACAACTTGGTCAAGATTTGTACTTTTCCCTTGAGATGCCCCAAACAAAATAGGCGATACTTCACCATTATAAATATTAATAATAGCACACGAAAAATCTTTGTCAAAAAGATTGCTGTCAAGCAGGAAAGTATATAACATTCCACTTTGATGCGTTAACCCTGCCTTGTGAACTTTTCCACCAACATATACACCTAAAGTTAAAATGCCTTTTGGTAATATGCCAAAATTATAAAGTCTAACTCTACCTGTCAAATTTTCTTCATTACCTTCAATAGAAAGAACTGCTTTTTTATTATCATCATTTGGAGAATTTAAAACCAAACTTTTTTTAATTAACATAAAAACACCTCTTAAATATTTTATTATAAATTTATTAAGAGATGTTTTTAAAAAGTATAGAATTATTTAAAAATTTTGTAGTTTTTTGTAGTTTCTATTTTGCTAGCTTTTTTAAAATTGATTTAATTATATTTTTGACATCAAAACCAGCTTCTTTGTAAACTTGGTCCCCTTTTCCCGATTTTTGATATTCATTTACTAAAACAGCAAAATCATTATCATTTAGAAATTTATACCACATATTATCATTTGAAGCTTCCAGGCAAACCTTTAATCCCTTGCCCAAAACTTTAGATTTATAAAGAGTTGATTGCTGATCAAAAAGAGATATACAAGGAACTGAAACGACATTGCAATCTATCTTTTTATCTAACTCAGCCTTAATATTTAAAGCTAACTGTACTTCACTCCCACTAGCTATTAAAGTAACTTTTGCTTCTTTTTTACCGCTACTTAATAAATATCCTCCAGATAGGGTTTCTTTAAATTTTCCATCGATAGGTTCTAGTTTGTCTTTTGGTAAAACTATGGCAACTGGTCCATTGTTAGCAAGGGCGAATTGATAACAAGCAAGAAGCTCATTACAATCACACGGTCTAAAGACTGTCAATCCTGGTATTTGCCTTAATTGAGCGATTTGCTCAATTGGTTGATGGGTGGCACCATCTTGACCTATTTTTACACTATCATGGGTAAAAATATAGATAACATTTAATTTCATCATTGCAGACAATCTAATTGCAGGCAACATATAGTTTGAAAATGCTAAAAATGTTGAACAGAATGGAATAAAGTCTTCGTAAAGAGCAATTCCATTACAAATACTTGCCATAGCATGTTCTCTAACACCAAAATGTATATTTCTTCCTCTTTTATTTACAGATGTAAAATATCCACCATTATCAATAAAAGCTTTTGAAGAATTTACTACATCAGCACAGCCCCCTACTATTTGCAAATATTTATCAGCCATTTCATTCAATATAGTTTTATTTAAATCCCTAGCATTTAATTCTTCCCATTTATAAGAATTTCTTGTAAGCTTATCAAAATCTATTTTTTTTCTATCAAAAAATACTGTAAATTGTCTATATAACTCTGGATTTGAATTGGCATAAATTGCTAATTCTTGATTCCATTTTTCATGTTCGAGTTGACCTTTTCTCGCACTTGCCATACACCAATCACGGACATCATTAGGAACAAAAAAGTTTTCACTAACCCCAAGCTTTTTATTAAAAATTTTAAGTTCTTCTTCGCTAAGCACTCCCGAGTGGCAAGCAGAAGTTCCTTCTTTATCGGTTCCAATACCAATAGTTGTTTTAAAAATTATAATACAAGGTTTGTCAGATTTTTTAGCTTTACCTATGGCTTTAGAACAAGCGAAAAAATTATTTCCATTTTTAACTTTTATAACATTCCAACCCATAGCCTTAAACTTTTTAACAACATTTTCTTTGTTGGACAAAGTTATATTCCCTTCCATAGTTACATCATTAGAATCATAAAGCAAAATTAATTTCTTTAAGTTTAAATTTCCTGCAAGAGAGCAAGCTTCTTGAGCAACTCCCTCCATCAAACAACCATCTCCGACTACACAATATGTGTAATTGTTAATAATTGGAAAACCAATGGCATTAAATCTTTCAGCTAACATTTCTTGAGCAATGGCCATGCCAACAGCATTTGCCACCCCTTGTCCAAGAGGGCCAGTTGTCGCTTCAACACCATCAGTAACTTTATATTCAGGATGACCTGGTGTTTTTGAACCACAGGTTCTCATTTCTTTTAAATCTTGCAAACTTACATCAAAACCAAAAAGATTTAAAAGAGTGTAATAAACTGGACAAGCATGCCCAACAGACAAAACAAGTCTATCCCTATTTAAAAAGTCTGTATCTGACACATCAAAATTATAATGATTTTTAAATAGAGCAAGCATAAAAGCACTAATACCTAAACTTGCTCCTAAGTGTCCACTTTTAGCATTTGTAATAGCTTGAGCAGTGATGGATTTTACGCAATTTAAAGTTTTTTCTGAAATTTTCATAAAATTTCTCCTAATTTTTCTATAATATTTTTACAAACAGTTCTTTTATCTTTTCTAGTTGGCGTAAACTGCAAATGACTATAATTAGTTAAAAATTCATCTCTCTGTTTAAACATAATTTTATTTTGTGTATCAGAAACATTTTCTAGCCTAAGTTTAATATAGCAAATAATTGAATTTTTAAAAACAGAATAATGGTGTTTAAATAAATCATAACCTATTGATAGAACACAATCACAATAATTAGAACATTCTTTAATTGCACTTTTTTCTCTTTTCTTCAAATATTCAAGTCCAACTTTTTCTAAAATTAATTCTCTTTCTTGAACATAATAAGAAATTATACTTTCACAAGTAGCAAAATGCATTTGAAGATGTTCGCTTAATGTTTCTGCAACACCAGCGCAGAAATTATTGTCTAGACCAACAATTAAAATATTTATGCAATTTTTTGGCATCTTCATATTGTTATATTAGCATAAAAAACCTTAATTATCAATTTTTTTAAAGAATTTTAAAAATTTCTATTTCTTTTTGCTTTTAGGCAACTTTATCCCCCAAATAACCACTATTATAACCCCAAAAACTACTATTAAAATTGAAAAATCAACTGCGTAATTTGTCAAATAATGAACTTGTAAAATATTTTGATTTACAGATATCGCAAAACTACCATTTTGACTAGTCGTAATAATTTCACTACCAACATTATTGAGCCTATCGAGGACATCTTGATTAGGCAAATTATATTGATTGTCAACTCCTACACTGATACAAGCAAAAGTTGGCGAAACCAAATTAATAAAATTTTCTGATGATGCCGATTTTGAACCATGGTGAGAAACTTTCAAAACATCAACATCAAGTTCGGAGCCATATAAATCTACTAATTCATTTTCAACTTCAATTTCAGCATCTCCCGTAAACAAAAAACTTTTGTCATTGTATGACATTTTTATTACTGCACTATAATTATTCGAATTACTATAATTATCTTTAGTAGGAGATAAAAATTCTATTAAAACATTTCCTTCATAAAATGATATACCACTTTGAGAATACTTCATTTCAATTTGATTATCATAAAGAGATGAAATTGCTTCTTCGTAAGAAGCTGTATCAAATACATTAAATGAACTATCACTATCTATCATTGACTCAGAAACAGATAAACACTTTGGTCTAAAAATTAAACCTATATTAAAATTTTCTGTTAAGATTTTTGTCCCTCCAACATGGTCAGAATCTGGATGCGTTAAAACTAGATAATCTAAAGAATTAATGGAGTGTAAATTTAAAAACTTACTTATGTAATTAATTAGCTTATCGCTCTCGCTGTCTTCCCCTGTATCAATGAGCATTGTTTTTTCATTAGGAAACTTAATTAAAGTTGCATCTCCTTGCCCAACATCAATATAGTGAACTTCCAATTCATTATTGCTACACTCAGTTACAATATCACGGTATTTAAAATAACTTATTCCATCACAAAGAAAAAACACAAGCAAAAATGTAAAAATTACAAAAAAAGACAATACAGCTCTAAACAAAAGTTGCATTTTATTTTGTTTTATATAGTTTTTAATATTTTTTGACTTCATATTTTTCATTTTACAAAAATTATATCTTCTGGCAAAGCTTTAATCTTTTTTCTTGGCTTTTTATTAAAAAGTTCTAATATTTTTGGCATAGCATCTATAGTTGCTTTATAACCTTCATCAATCATATCTTCAAGCCCATCTGTTCTAGTTGACTTAAATCGCTTTGTTTCGGGACCTATAACAACATCACCGTTTACATAGCCTCTTATAGCATTACTTTTCATTAATATTCTAATGGAGCAAGTCAATACATCTAAAAATTTGGTGCTGTCTGTTCCATAAGTTCTTGATTTGTTTACATCAACTGCTACAACATAATCACACCCAAAATATCTAGGAATATCAGCAGGAATTGTGTTTTGCAATCCCCCATCTGCCAAAATCATATCATTATATTCAACAGGCTGGAAGACTCCAGGAACAGCACAACTACCAGTAACAGCCTTAATAAGATTTCCTTTTGTGAAGCAAACTTCTTTAGTAGATTTCAAATCTACAGAAACAGCAGCAAAAGGAATTTTACAATCTTCAATGTTTATATCACCTAAATTTGATTTTATAACATCAGCAAGCCCATCAAGCTTTGATGTGGTAAATGGCAACACATTTTTTCTAATATCTTTTATTCTTACATTTTTAGCAATATCGTAAAGTTCTTTAAAGGAATAACCATTGGAATAAAAAGCACCGACTAAACTACCCGCACTAGTGCCTGCGATAAAATCAAATTTAATTCCAAATTGTTCGAAAGCTTTGATTGCTCCTAAATGAGCAAATCCTCTTGCACCACCACCACCAAAAGCAATACCAACTTTTGCTTTCCTCCTTCTAAAAATCATGCTAACTCCTTTAATATTAGATTATAACACATTTACAAAATAAAACAAAAATTTTTTTAGTTGCAAAAATAACAAAAATAATTTATAATTATAAAAAGGAGAAGAGATGGGAACAAAAATTTATACATTAAAAAACAATCGCAAATTAATATTTTATCCACGCAAAGAAACAAATGGGATTTTAGTTGATTTACAATTTAAAGCTGGTGCAATAAACGACTTCCCAAACAAACAAGGTCTTGCACATTTTTGTGAACATGCAATATTTTCTTTTAGCACAAAAGACAAAACTTATGAAGAAAAAACGAAATTATTTCAAAAATTAAGAGTAAATGGATTCACGAATGCTTATAACATGACATTTAGAATATGTACTACAGAAAAAACATTTAAACAATCCATTGATTTAATTATTGATTCAATTAATAATTTGCAATATAATGAAAATGAATTTATTAAAGAAAAAAATGTTATTGAAAACGAAATTGCCTTAAAAAATAATGATAATGATAGATTATTAGCTCTAATTCAAAGAAGTTTTTTAAAGCATGCAAAAATCAGCAATCTAAAAAATTATAGTTATGCTGGAACAAACGAATCTTTATCAAATATAACAATAAAAGATATAGAAAAATTTATAAAAACTTATTTAACGAATAACAACTTAACAGTTATTGCTTGTGGAAATATAAATAAAAAAACATTAAAATATTTTATTTCCAAGCTAAATTCTTTACCAATTTCCGCAAAAAAAGGTATTGAAAGCAAAAATTTAACAAAACTTTGTTCTCCAAAAGCAGTATTACAACCATCAAATGAAAGAGATTGTTCAATTATACACTTTTTATATAAAATTGATAAATATTCAAATATAAAAGAACCAAAACAGGACATCTTATATTCAATAACCAACAGAGTATTATCTGATATGTTATTTAAACATATTAGAAAGGAAAAATCTCTATGTTATTCAATACAAAGCATTAGTGAGCTTATAGGAGATATTACTTTTTCTTTAATTCGTATCCCTTGTGCGAACTCAAATTTAAATAAAATAATAGAAGAATATCCAAAATTCTTATCACAGCTAAATATTGAAGAAATAAAGGAAAATTTTGCACAAATAAAAGAAAAAATGCTATATGACTATAATTTTGATATACAGTCATTATATGAAATAAAAAATGAAATAAAAAATGTTTATTTTAAATATAATAAATTATATAATAAAAAATTTATAAAAGAAAGAGAGCAAACAATAAAAGAGGTATCATTTGAAGATTTTTATATATTTTTTAAAAAGGTTCTAAATAGCAAACCATATGCAATAATTTTATATAATGACAAGATTGAATTTGATTATAATAAATTCACAAAAAAAATAGCAAATGCACTTAAATAGCCTTTTGCTATTTTTATTTTTTGTAAATTTAAATAAAAAACTTGCAATTTAGTATAAAATTTGTTACTATATATCTGCAAATGTATGGCCTCATGGTCAAGCGGTCAAGACGCCGCCCTCTCACGGCGGAATCAGGGGTTCGATTCCCCTTGAGGCTACCAAAAAATTAATAAAAAATTGAGTATTGATGAAAATAAAACGAGTAACAACTGAAAAAGAAAAAAAAGAATATCTGAAAATGGAATATGAAGTATCTATCCATTTTATTAAATACGCAAAAAAAGTAGGTATTAAAGATTCAAAAATTGAAAATTACACATTAGAAGACTCAAAAAAATATTTAGCACCAGAATATATAAAATATGTATTTTATGAAGATGAAATAATAGTAGGCATGGCAGCCTTAAAATATAAAGTTTCTGATTATGATAATCAAAAAGTTTTAGAACTGGTTGACTTATACATCAAAAAAGAATATCGTAATATGAACTATGGCAAAATATTTATTGATTATTTATTAAATAACTATAAATGCAGAATAGAAGCAAGTTGTTATTATAATGCTCCTGCAAACAAATTCTATAAAAAATTAGGCTTCAACCAACTTGAAACAGTCTATTCTATACAATCAAACAAAAAATAAATTTAAATTCTTTAATTTTTATCTAACAAAAAAAGAGAACACAAGTTCTCTTTTTTTTATCCTACAAAACTATTTGCTACTTGATCTGTTTGGGGATCATTAACAACAACAGGCATTACAGAACGATATTCTTTCACACCAGTTCCAGCAGGGATAAGTTTTCCAATAATTACATTTTCTTTTAATCCCATTAATTTATCAACTTTTCCTTTAACAGCAGCATCTGTCAATGTTCTTGATGTCTCTTGGAATGATGCAGCAGACAAGAAACTCTCAGTTGATAATGAAGCTTTTGTAATACCAAGTAAAATTCTCTTAACAGTAGCAGGAACGCCACCTTCTTGAAGAACTTTTTCATTTTCTTCATCGCATCTATAAACATCAACAATTTCACCAGGAAGAAGAGTTGTATCCCCAGCAGATTCAACTTTAACTTTTTTAAGCATTTGTCTAATAATTATTTCAACGTGTTTATCATTAACAGCAACACCTTGTCCTCTATAAGTAGCAATAACTTGACTAAGAAGATAATCTTCAAGACCTTTAACACCTTTCATTCTTAACAAATCGCTAGGATTGATTGCCCCAGCAGTAAGTTGTGTTCCAGGTTCTACAGTTTCACCATTTTTAACAAGAACAACAGCTGGCTTTTTAACTTCATAATCAACATCACCTTCTCTAGAAGCAATTGTAAAGTAGAAATATTTAGCGTCTTGTTTAATTGAAACTTTACCAGCAACTTCACTAAGCAAGCTTTCGCCTTTTGGTTTTCTTGCTTCAAAAATTTCTTCAACACGAGGAAGACCTTGTGTAATATCAAGAGCAGATGCAACACCACCAGAGTGGAAAGTTCTCATTGTAAGTTGTGTTCCAGGTTCACCAATAGATTGAGCTGCAACAATTCCAACGGCTTCCCCAACCGTAACTAAATTCTTACCACTTAAATCTCTGCCATAACATTTTGCACAAACACCATGTTTACATCTGCAAGTAAGATTTGAACGAATTTGAACTTTTTCAATACCAGCTTTTTCAATTTCTTCTGCTTGTTTTAAAGAAATCATTTCGTTAGCTTCAACAATAACTTCATTAGTTTGAGGGTTAACAATTGTATCAACAGCAACTCTACCATAAATTCTTTCAGCCAAAGTTTCTTGAACAGAACCATCTACAACAAGTTTGCTTACCCAAACCCCTTTAACTTTTTCTCCTAAATCTGCAAAGCAATCTTCACTTGTAACTACAACATCTTGAGAGATATCAACAAGTCTTCTAGTCAAATAACCAGAGTCTGCAGTTTTAAGAGCTGTATCTGTCAACCCCTTTCTTGCTCCACGTGCAGAGAGAAAATATTCTACAGCTGATAGACCACTTCTAAAAGAAGATTTGATAGGAATGCCAATTTTTTCTCCAGACGCAGTAGATTTAATTCCAACCATACCGCAGACAGAGTTAATTTGTTCCCTAGATCCACGAGCCCCGGACAAACACATAAGTTTGAATGCGTTTTGATCATCAAGATAGTCAAAGACTGCATTTTCGACTTTAGATTTAGCCCTTTCCCAAATATCTATATTAGCACGAAGTTTTTCTTCATTAGTGATCAAACCTCTTCTAAGAAGTTTTTCATTTTCAAGAACCTCATTTTCTGCTTCTTTCAGAATCTCTTGTTTAGCAGGTGGTTCGTTGATATCAAATGCATTTACAGTAACTGCACTCAATGTTGAATATTTATATCCCATATTTTTAATTTTATCAACTAAAACAGAACAGCCGGTTGTTCCAAGAACATCGTAAGCCTTTGCAAAAATCTTTGCCAAATCTTTTTTGAACATAGTTTTATTAAATTCTAGTTCACAATAATTTTCTTCTTTAGATCTATCAACAAATCCTAAGTTTTGAGGAACTTGTTCGTTAAACAAAATTCTTCCAACTGAGGTTTCTACAATTTTTGAATAATTTTTTCCATCTACAACAGCTGTTAATCTAACTTTAATAGGTGCTTGAAGATGTAAATTATTTGTTTGATAAGCAATGATTGCTTCTTCTTTTGAAGAAAATACTGAGCCTTCCCCTTTTGCACCAGGTTTAAGCATTGTCATATATGCACAGCCAAGAACAATATCTTGTGAAGGTGTAACAATAGGTTCCCCATCAGAAAGTTTTAAAAGGTTGTTAGAAGCAAGCATTAATGTTCTAGCTTCTGCCCTTGCATCTAAAGATAAAGGAACATGAACAGCCATTTGGTCTCCATCGAAGTCCGCATTAAATGCTGCACATACAGAAGGATGCAACTTAATTGCTCTACCTTCAACAAGCACAGGTTCAAAAGCTTGAACAGATAATCTGTGCAATGTAGGAGCACGGTTTAAAAATACAGGATGATCTTTAATAACTTCATCTAAGATATCCCAAACAATAGGTTTTTCCTTATCAATCATTCTTTTAGCAGCTTTAATGTTATGTGATTTGTTTAAAGCAACTAATTTATGAATAATGAAAGGTTTGAAAAGTTCAAGAGCCATTTCTTTAGGAAGACCGCATTGATACATATTAAGTTCAGGTCCAACAACGATAACAGAACGACCAGAATAGTCAACTCTTTTACCAAGCAAGTTCAAACGGAATCTACCTTGCTTACCACCAAGCATAGCAGTTAAAGATTTAAGGTCTCTTTGTTTAGAAGATTGAACAGCCTTTCCTCTTTTACCGTTATCGATAAGATTATCAACAGCTTCTTGAAGCATACGCTTTTCATTTCTGATAATAACATCAGGAGCGCCCAATTCAATAAGTTTTTTAAGACGATTATTTCTATTTATTACCCTTCTATAAAGGTCATTAAGGTCACTAGTAGCATATCTTCCGCCATCTAATGGAACCATAGGTCTAAGGTCAGGTGGCAAAACAGGAATAACATCAAGAACCATCCAAGTAGGATTATTACCACTTTTGATGAAAGATTCGATAACATCAAGTTTTTTCATTGCCTTGATTTTTCTTTGTCCTTTCAAAGTAAGTAATGATTCTTTAAGAATTTTTGATTCTTTTTCAAGGTTTACTTCGCTTAAAAGTTTTTTAATAGCTTCAGCACCCATGCCAACAACAAAAGCATCTGAGCCATATTTTTCACAAGCATCACGATATTCTTTATCAGTAATAACTTGTTTATAAGTAAATTCAGTATTTTTTGGATCTAAAACAACATAGCCAACATAGTAAACTACTTGTTCAAGAGCTTTAGGTGTCATTTCAAGAATAGTTCCAATTTTAGAAGGAATATTTCTGAAGAACCAAATGTGAGTGCAAGGAGCAGCAAGTTCAATATGTCCCATTCTTTCACGACGAACTTTTGCTCTAGTAACTTCAACACCACATTTATCACAAATAACGCCTTTGTATCTTACTCTTTTATATTTACCGCAATGACATTCCCAATCTTTTCTAGGTCCAAAAATTTTCTCGCAAAAAAGGCCGTCTTTTTCAGGCTTTTGAGTACGATAATTAATAGTTTCAGGTTTGGTAACTTCACCATGAGACCATTCTCTGATTTTCTCAGGTGAAGCAATACCAATTTGTATGGAGTCAAAATTGTTAAGTTCAAACATAACTATTCCCCTTTTAATTATTCATCGAAATCGCCAAAATCATCAAATAAATCAAGGCTATCAAATGTATCATTTTTTGTGCTTTCTTCAAAAACTTCTTTAAGTTCATTTTCGCTTTGTTCTTCATTGCTTTGAGGAAGCACATCTTCAAAGTCAAGAATTTCTTTGTTAAGGTCTTTTTCAGTATCTTGAGCAAGAGTATTTTGGTCTTGTTCATCTTGACTTAATTCAGCCAAAGAAATTTCTTTGTTGTTTTCAGTCAAAATCTTAACATCAAGTCCAAGAGCTTGCAACTCTTTAACCAAAACTTTAAATGATTCTGGAATTCCAGGTTCAGCAATAGGAAGTCCTTTAATAATAGATTCATAAGTTTTAAGTCTTCCATTTAAGTCATCAGATTTAACAGTAAGCATTTCTTGAAGAACATGACTTGCACCATAAGCTTCAAGAGCCCAAACTTCCATTTCACCAAATCTTTGACCACCAAACAAGGCTTTACCACCAAGAGGTTGTTGAGTAATCAAAGCGTAAGGTCCGATAGAACGAGCATGGATCTTGGAATCAACCATGTGTTCAAGTTTAAGCATATATTTAGTTCCAACAGTAGAAAGGTTATCAAAAGGTTCTCCCGTTCTACCATCATAAAGTTGAACTTTCGCATCAGGTCTAAAATTGTTTTCTACAAGCAATTCTCTGATTTGGTCTGCTGTTGCACCATCGAAAGCAGGTGTAGCAACCTTCATTCCTAAAGTTCCAGCAACAAGACCTAAGTGAACTTCCAATAACTGTCCGATATTAAGACGAGAAGGAACACCGATAGGGTTTAAAACTAAATCAAGAGGTCTGCCATTAGCCATATAAGGCATATCTGCTTCAGGTAATACGATAGAAACAACACCTTTGTTACCATGACGACCAGCCATTTTATCACCTACAGAGATTTTTCTCTTCTGAGCAACAGTAACTTTAACCATCATTGTAACACCAGGTTCAAGTTCATCTTTGTTCTTCTTTGAGAATACTTGAACATCAACAACGACACCACCCTTACCATGTTGTACACGGAGAGAAGTATCTCTAACTTCACGGGCTTTATCTCCAAAGATAGCTCTTAACAATCTTTCTTCTGGAGTAAGTTCTGTTTCTCCTTTTGGAGTAACTTTTCCAACCAAGATATCATTAGGGTGAACTTCAGCACCGATACGAATGATACCATTTTCATCAAGATCTTTAAGTGCATCTTCACCAAGGTTTGGAATATCACGAGTAATGATTTCATCACCTAATTTAGTAGTTCTGCATTTGATTTCTTGGTCGAACAATGTAATTGAAGTATAAACATCATCTTTAACAAGTCTTTCGCTTATTAAAATAGCATCTTCAAAGTTTTGTCCTTCCCAGTTCATGTATCCAACTAAAACATTCTTACCAATAGCCAATTCGCCATGGTCAGTTGAATATCCATCAGTTAAAACATCATCTTTTTTAACTTTTTCACCCTTTACAACGCAAGGTCTTTGGTTGAAACAAATATCATCATTAGCTTTAACAAATTTCGCAAGAGTGTAGATGTCTTCATCTCCGTTATCAGTCAATACTCTAATTTCATCTGCAGATACATAGCTTACAGTTCCATCTCTTTTAGCAAGATGAACATATCCGCAGTCATGAGCAGCTTTAGCTTCCATACCAGTTCCAACAATAGGAGCTTCTGGTCTTAAAAGTGGAACTGCTTGTTTCTGCATGTTAGCAGCCATCAACGCACGGTTTGTTTCATCTCCACTTACAAAAGGAACTAAACTTGTAGCAACAGAAATTACCTGTCTAGGTGAAACATCAACATAGTCAACCATTGAAGCAGGAACTTGCAAAATACTAGCTCCATGACGACAATTAATTCTCTTGTTGATGAAATGTCCTTCTTCATCTAAAGGTTCAATAGCTTGAGCAATATAACTTTCGTTTTCTACATCAGCCATTTTGTATTCAATTTTATCAGTAACAACACCTTTTTCTTTGTCAACTACTCTATAAGGAGTTTCAAGTAATCCATATTCATTAATTCTAGCATAAGTAGCTAAAGTATTGATTAAACCGATAGATTGTCCTTCAGGAGTTTCAATAGGGCAAATTCTTCCATAGTGAGTATAATGAATATCACGGATTTCAGGATCTGCTCTTTCCTTTTTAATACCTCCAGGACCAATAGCAGAAACTCTACGTTTTTGAGTTATACCAGAAAGAGGATTTTTTTGATCCATAATCTGAGAAAGTTGAGATTGAGAGAAGAAATCTCTAAGCATTTTATTTACAGCTTTAGGATTCATGATTTGAGAAGGTGTAACCTCAACAAAATCTCTACCCTGCAAAGTTTCTTTGATATTAGTAGATAACTTAAACACACCATCTCTGAAAGCTTTAGAAGTAAGTTCTCCTACAGTCGCAACTCTTTTGTTAGAAAGGTGTTCAATTTTGTCAAGAGAGCCAATACCTTCAAGAACATCAAGGTAACAAGAAATAGTAGCTAAAATATCATCCATTGTTAAAGTTGTAATAATAAGTTCTTTAGTAGAATTCTTGATAGCTTCAATTCTTTTATCTTTAGACTTGTTTTCTTTTAAAATTTGATTTAGAACTGGAGTATAAACATCTTCATTTATTCCCAATTCTTCTTGCTTGCAAGGGAATACTTCGCTTAAAGTAACACGATTATTACCTCTCATCAAATGCTTTTTATCTGCAAGTTGAACCCAAACTTCATTTACACCAGCATTTTGAACTTTTTTCGCACTTTCAGCAGTAAATTCTTCACCTTTTTTAACTAAAAGTTCTCCATCAGCGATAATATCTTCAGCAGAAACAAGCCCTGGTAATCTTTCTTTAAGAGCAAGTCTTTTATTAAACTTATAACGGCCAACTCTAGTCAAGTTGTAATAAGCATCTGTAAAGAATGATGCATTAATGAAATTTCTTGTGCTTTCAGCAGAAGGAACATCTGAAGGTCTAGTCTTTCTTGAAAACTCTATTAATGCTTCTTCTTGAGTAGTTTGAGGTTCTTTATCTAAAACATTTTTAACATAACGATTGTTTCCAAAAAGTTTTAAAATTTCTTCGTTTGTAAAACCAAAACATTTTAAGAAAACACCGAGAGAAAGTTTGTTCTTTCTTTCAAGCATAATCTTAAGCATTTCATTAGCGCCCTGCACAACTTCTATCCAAGTTCCATGAACAGGAATCATTTGAGCTTTCAAAGAAGCATTATCTTCTTTTTCTCTTTTAAGATAAACGCTAGGAGCTCTTACAATTTGGTTGATAACAACTCTTTCAATTCCGTTAAAAACGAAAGAGCCCTGCTCTGTCATCATAGGAACATCACCCAAAAATACTTCTTGCTCAACAGCTTGTCCAGTTTCTTCAACAACAAATCTTGCCTTAACCTTTAAAGGCGAAGAATAAGTAGCACCACGGCGTTTGCATTCGTTAATATCATATTTAGGTTTTGCAAAAGGCAAAATCTCAGTGATATATAATTTTGCTTTACCAGAATAATCTGTTAAAGGGAAAAATTCATCAAGCACATTCTTGATCCCGTTTTCCAAAAAATCTTTATAAGAATTTTTTTGAATTTCTAGTAAAGGTGGAACTTCCACATATTCTTTACAATGTCCAAATGTATATCTGTCAACTTTTCCAGATTTAACTTTCTTAAGACTTACTGACATCTTCTACTCCTTAAATTCCGAGGGTTGTTAAAGACGAAAAAAAGACATTATGGCACAAAAAAATGCCACAAAATGCCCAATTTTCAGTTTAAAATATACAAAATTTCTTCACAAGCGCTCTTATAGTTGAAATGATTATATCAATATTATAAAAAAATGTCAACTCTTTTTTAAAAAAACTTTTAAAATATTCACTAATTTTCCACAATACGCAACAATTTAAACAAAAAAATTAAAAGAAAAATGGGCAAAAGTCAACCTTCGCCCATTTTTACATCCAAAATAAATTATCTTCAAAAAGTAAATGTCTAAAGTCTAAGCCATCTTTTTCTGACCAAATATTTCCATCAGCATCTTCACCAAAGTCTATATTCCATAAAGCTTCTTTCTTTGTCAAATTATCACTTGTTGATCCCGCATAATTATAAGAATCTTTTCCATAGTTATTTATAGTTACATTTGATGATAAATCAAAATTGCTATAACAAGAAATAAAATTCTTTAGAATGTTTACTGCCGATCCTCCTTCGCAACCATAATAATAGACATTTTGTACATTGCTGTCATTATTAGGAACTTGTTTATAGAACCCAGCGCCCTCTTCACTACTCAACTTATAAAAATTCTCGTTTGACTCTATACTATTTAAATATTTTAATGTAAGACTTATTCTAGAAGTTGTATAGCAATTATTTAAAATTACATTCGTTGTAGAAGAAGCAATTAATCCCCCAATTTGTGCGTTAGGTTGATTTAAGGCATTTTGAATATCAATAGTCAAGTCTGCTGAACAATAAGAGTTTGTAATGGTGATTTGCGGAGAAGGAGAAGCAGGAACATATCCTATCATACCACCAAGAATTGCATATTCCATTTGCCCAGAAACTTTAAAGTTTTCACTTTTAATAGCTATTTGATCAAGTTGTACAGTATTAAGAACTCCACCAATTGCGCCACCTAAAGTGCTTGATGCTGAAATGTCCCCACTTACAACAACTTGACTAATAGTAGAAACTGATGCTCCATTGTTATTGACCACACCTACTATTCCACCTACATAATTTACTGTTGAGTATGTAGAACTTGTTCCAATCTTTTTAGAGCCAACAGCAAAAGATTGATCAATAACTGCATTATTAATACTACCTCCGCTTAAAGCACCAGTAATACCACCAACTGCTTTTGGCAATTGCCCAACGATTGAGAAAATATTGCTTGTGTTTCCATTTCCTATTACATTAACATAAGACACCTTTCCACAAACTTCGCCTAAAACCATTCCTCCATAAGAATTAGCTTTTATTTCTCCATTTTCAGAAACTGTAACTGTAACATCAGTTAAATTACCTCCAGCGCCTATTCCACCTGCAACAAAGCCAGCTCTATCACCTCTAATTGTTGAAATATTTTCAACTGAAACATTTTCTGCAAAACCAGAGCCAAGATAACCAAATAATCCCCCAGCGTAAGAAAATACTAAACTATTTAAATTTTCTTGATAAATTTGATCTGTTGTTGGAGTGTAATTTGCAACAGCATTAACATTTGCACTGATATTTTTAAATACATAATTCCCTTGTGCTTTACCTACAACACCACCCACAAAGTTAGAACCTTGAACAGTTAAAGTGTTTGTTGTTGTAATTTGAATGTTGTATAGTTTTCCATTGTAAACATTTCCAACTAAAGCACCAACAGAAGATGTGCTTGCAAAATTTACAACGGAAGGACTAAGAATAAGATTTTTAATAATGCCTGATTTTGAAGATGAAATACCTAATTTTGCAAATAGACCAGCATTTTCCATTATACTATTAGACTGCAAAACTATAGAAGATATTTCCATACCATTTCCTTCAAGTGATCCTACAAATACTGTCTTATAAAGTTGTGAATTATAATCATACTCACCATAATCAACATCAGAGATAATTCTATAATTCATGCTGTTTTGATTTGTAGAAGAATCATTGTTTTCTAAAATCAAAGACTCCATAGTTTGTGGACTATTAATCAAAAGAGGATTATATAGAGAGCCACGAGTAGCCTTCTGAGTTGCTGTAGTCGATATGTCATCTATATAGTTATAGGTAATATCCCCTGTGGAATTATCAACATCTGCATTTTGGAAATTTCTAATAGATAAAACTTGAATATTAGGAGCAGAAAGTTCCAATCTTCCCTTAGGGAGAGCCATATTTTCTACATTATAAATAGTATTTTTTTGAACACCTATTCCGTTATCATTATCGATAGTTGTCGTTTCTTCAGAAGGAGTAAAATTAACATACAGTCCATTATTAGAGTAATTATTTCCACTAAAGAACCATACAGCATCTGTACTTATATTATCAACATAAGCAAAATCCTTGAAAGCATCATTGGTGTTTACATTGAAATCATCTATAGCACTTACACCTTCAAATTTGATAGTATTTAAATCCACATTTATACTAGAAGTAAAGCCACAACTATTACAAGCATTTTTCCCGCTTGAAATATGAGCATGGGACAAATAGAAACAATTTTCAAAAGTTCCGCTTCCAGAATTATCAGATTGATTTCCCCCTTGATCAGATTCTTGCTCCTCACCAAAAGGAGTGTTTCTCATAGCAAAACCTGCGGCTGCAATAGTTCCACTTTGCAAAATACTTAGTGAAAAACTATTTTTAACACTACCTGTATTTACATAAACAAATCCTGCCATATTTGCACTATTTTGAAGATTAATATCAGAGTAGCAATCTGAAATATATCCTCCATTATTTTCATAAACAAAACCTGCTGAGAAGTTAGGCCCTGACAAATAACTTGCAGTATTTGTTGAGTATAAAGATGACGCATCTATTCCACCCGTTACATAGCTTGTGATAATTTTTCCTGAAGAATTATTTACATTAACTAAACCAGCAACATGGAAGCCTTCATCAAGTTGGTCGGAACTTGATTTTAAAACACCTCCTTTATATGAGCAAGCAGAGATTTTATTGTTATTAACACCAGCAATTCCAGCAATGTTGAACGAACCATAAATATTGATAGAAGATGAACAATTTGTTATAAAACCATTGTTTTCGCCACAAATTCCTCCGACATAAGCAGATTCAATATCTTGAAGGGCACAGTTCATAGTAAAGAAAGTATTTGTAGGTGAATAAACATAACAATTTGTAATAATTCCTTCATTAGTCCCAACAAGCAAACCTGTTCGATGCTGAGCATTAGTAGTTTTAAAAATCACACCACTATTTGCATCTTCAGTGATAAAAGAAGAAAGTAATTTTATATTTAAATTTTTAATTACACTTCCCGATTTCAATGTTGTAAAAATCCCTAATTGAGAAGCATTGCCCATATCATAGGTTCCATCTAATATTATTGCATGTCCATTTCCATCAAGTGATGCAAAGTTAGCATTTAAAGGAAGATATTGACTATAAGAACTATCAATATTTTCAACATACTCTGCTGAAGGAAGAATAATATCGTTTAAAAGAATATAATATCCACCTTCTTTCATATCCATAAAGTCATCATAATCAAATATAGGTATAGGAGATTCTTCACTGCTAGAAACAAATACTTCAAAACGGATTTCTGTAGTTATAGATGCCGCACTATCGCCACTGCTTTGCGAAGAAGCCGAATAACCTGCTCCTGATACAGAGTAGTAAACTTGGTATTTTAAGTAGTACAAGTTAGCATTTGCTTCATTTATTCTCAATGGAACAATAGTCAAATCTTGATATCTAAAATAATAATTTTCTAAAGAGCCATTTACTGGCAAATCGTATTCATATTTTGCTTCTCCAGCATCTATTCCTGGAACACTTTGTCCAGGTTCTATATTTGAATAATAATTCCAATTAGCATTTTGTGTAAGCTCGTTAATAAAAGCATTAACAATGTTTATAATGGCTTGATTAGTGTTATCATATTCCAAATACTCACCTATATCCAAACTTATTGATCTGCTTGTTCCAATAGGCATTGTTATAACACCATTAACCATACTTGAAATTATATCTTTATTTCCAGGTTCACCATTTACATCATTTATAGAAGAATCAATAACATAATTCATCAAAACAAGTGTTATTTCTGATGAAGCTGGAATTTTATAATCAGGGTTTATCTCTTCTATTTTAATTTTCATAGTAGCAAAATTAGTCAAAGCAGTTTCAGAAATTTGAACATAATAATTTCCATTTTCTAAAACTATTGTTCCATATTCAGCACCTTCAGAAATATATGGAGCAGAAATGTTTTCTGAATTTATACCATAAGAAGAAATATTCAATTTATATTTTAGACCTACAGCAACCCTGTATTGGTTTTCTGCACCTATTTCAGGAGTTTTTCCATCAATTGACAAAGATACAAAGTTCTTTAATTTTAATGATAAAGAAATTGTTTGAGAAACTTCCTTACCATCTTTGTAAACCTTAACAACAAAGGTAGATTGGGCATTTTGTGAAATATTAGAATTTCCAATGTTATAAATAAAATAAACTATTCCATCAAAACTTTTATATCCTGTTTTGTTATATAATTTTAGAATTTCATCTTTGGTCAAAACTAAACCTTTTGTGGTTGCAGAGCCCACAATCGTGTTTGCTTCAAATAAATTAGTATTTGGCTCACTGCCATCTTTCCTAGCAGCAAGAGCAAAGGTTGCAAAACCATTTCCAGAATTATTATTAATATCTGCATTTTCAATAACCAAATAATCGAAATCACTATCTCCAGGATTTAAAGTTACTGCGAGCAAAGAATCTTCGCCAGGGTATGAATAATTTGTTGCAACTCCAATTTCACTAGTCATTCCTGCTTGATTGTTGTAATTATCTATAATGATATTTTGAATTGGCAAGTTTTCAAAAGTTAAGTTAATAGTTATATACTGACTAGAATTTGTCTCTGATAAAATAACTAATTGATAATCTCCATAAATGTTATTTTCAAACCTATTTTTAAAAGCGTCACTTTCAGTCTTGACAGAAACATTTAATGGGAAAGCATATTCTTTAATCAAATCTCCTTTGTCTCCAGAGATTAAATCTTTATTCCCAAAGGCTATATTAAATAAGTCATTTTCGCTGTTGTAACCTGTTAAATAATCTGATTGAACAATCTTATCATTAAATTTTAAGTAATATTGAAGATCTTCAGCATCAGAAGTCGTTTTTACATAAATGGTTTCATTGATTTGTGAACTTGTAGAGAATGTAACATTGTCATAACGACTTGCTCCCATTGCCAATGCACCTTTCTCATATTTTATTTTCCCATTCTCTAACTTTTTATTAACTTCGCAAGAGAATTTATTGTTGTTAAGACTTGATACCAACATTGGAGTAATGATTATTTTGAATTCTCCATTAGTAGTTTCTGTCTGCTGTTTAGTAATAGTAATAGTTTGACCTGTTATTGAAACTGAAAAGTCCTCTGTATTCTCTTCGCCATCAGTTCCATCTTCTTTCATGTTTAAAATTTTTACATTTGCAGTAACATTTTCATTTTTTGCTAAATTGAAATAATAACCCCCTACACTTCCAACTCCATAATCATCTATATTTAATATTTCTTCTCTCTTTGTGGTTTCTAGCTGTTCCGAGTCTGCTTGAGAAAAGTTATAATTAGGTTTTACATAAAGAGTAGCTGTTTGGTTTGCAAATAATGAAAGTTCTGTTTCATCAATAGGACTTGCGAGTGGTGAATTAACGGAATAAATTATTGATATATTGTTATCATTATTAAAATAATTTGTAACATATATGTAAAAATTTACACCATTATTCACATTCAATATGCTACTACCAGAGATTTGAACCCAGCCTGTTCCCAATATAGTCATTTTGCCATTTTGGTCAATTTTTAATATATTTGTATTTAAAGACTCTAATGTAATTTCGCCGTTTATATTAATTGGATAAAGGTCATCACCTAAAGAAAGTGTATTATAGTTTGCATTAAGTAAATCTTGCGCTTTATCAAGCCCTGCTTGAGACTCAGAAATTTGTGCACTAACAGCATCAAAATAGAAAGCAAAAAACGCCAAATTTGAACTATCATTTGAAGACATTTTGTTTTTTAAGCTTGCATTTTCCGTAACACTTAAGTCTGCAGAACTTCCCCTAGTTACAAATTGCCTTTGTTGAATTATTGTGTTTTCTGTTTGATTTACCACAACAATTTCACCATAATATTGCGTTTGATTTTGAATTATTTGAATTTTGCCACTGTTTTCATCAATAGATACATATTCTCGCGTAATATATGATATAAAATTATTTTCTCTATTTTCAAAAGTGGATTCATTAGATTCTTTACCAAATGCAAGTTTTGTTAACGAATAAGTTTCATCATTGACATCAATTTTTACTGCATCTATCAAATTATGGTAAATAACAAACATAGAAGACTTTTCGCCCATATCTCCATCATCTATTGCTTGTATAAAGAATGTAGGAGAAATAGTCCCTGAGCTATTGTTATTAACTTTCCCAGAAATAAGCCCCAAATTTGTCGAATCTGAATATGCCCTTACAAAAGTTCTAGTAGTAATTCCTGAGAACTCAAAATCATTAACTGAACCATCTATTTCTAATTCTCCAACTACACCACCTACATAATTTAAACCATAGATTTCGCCACCAACGACAATACCTTTGCCTGCAATATATGTGTTCTCTGAATATAGTGAGCCATCAGCACCAACTGAATAAAGTCCAGAATTATTTTCTTGAATTAAAATTTTTCCTGCAACTGCACCAACATAACCTATAGAACTTCCATCAAGGTTATTTGGTTTTACATTGATAAGTGAAAATGCTAAATAGTTCGTATAACCGGCAAAAGAATTTCCATCTATTTTCTTAATTAAGCCAGAACTTATTCCTGCTATACCACCAGCATATACATTTGCTTGATAATAGTTAATATCTAAAAAGTCATTCATAAATAATGAGTAACTTATAAGGTTAACATCAGAAGAAAAATTTTGTACAATTTCTCCCTCATTTTCTCCAACTAGCCCTCCAACAAAAACATTTGGAAGATTTTGGCTATCTACAACACTCTGATTGTCAATAATTATTGAAGATTTATTAATATTAACTGATACATTTTCTATAGAACCTTTATTTTTGCCAGCAATTAATCCAATATAGGCATCACTAGTTAAAGAATTTACATTAATATTGAAAACACCTTCAAAACTTAAGTTTTTAACAGAAGCCCCTTCGGCTATTTCTGTAAATAAACCTACACAGTTATTTTCATTTAAAGAATTTATGTTGATGTTAGTAATTTTAGCGTAATCATTTGCTCCAACAATTGAACCTTCAAGTGCACCTAAAGGTAAAGACAATGCAGAGGCATCTACCACTGTAGTAACTTTGTAATTTGCTTTTAAGTTATTGCTTACCTTTTGTAAATCACTAGAACTATCTATTGTAAAAGGATTATCAATGGAGCCGTTGGCAAATGTGATAGGAATACTAATAACTTTTGTCTTGTTTTCTTCAAGCAGTTCTCCTGTGTCTTTATACCAATCTTCTGCAGCAATTGTTAGTGTTGCATTAAAAGTTTTCCCACCAAAAAAGTTGCTATTTTCACTTGCTAATTTAATAAAGTTATCATCAGCCACAAGTGACAAAGTTACAACACTTGCCCCTTGTCCATTAATAACAATACCTGCATTGTTTTCTCCAAATAATTTATATGTAATCCTCTGATAAGAAACAGCATCCCCTTCAATAGATACTCTAATATTTTTATTTATAGCATCATTTTGTAAAACTCTTAAATCTATTTCGTGGGAACTTTCAAAAGAAGAAAATTCTAAAGATGTTATAGGTGTTAACGTATTTAATCTTTCAACAGCATCATATTCAAGCACATTGACATTTATAGTATAAGATTTTCTTGAAATGTCAAATTGGTCGATACTTGCAATTAAAGAAAAAGAGAATGAATTACCCGCTCCTGATCCTAATTCTAAATCTAAAGATTGCGCATCAAAAGTAGCTATGATAGCACCTGAAGAAGAATTAACGATTTCATATAAAGATTGTTCTCCTTCTTGCAAAAACATACAATCAACAGGATTTCCATTTAAAAGCATTGTGTAACCAGGAACTGTCCATGAAACATATTTTAAAGAAAAACTTACAGCATCAAAATTGCCAGATGAAGGATTTTTAAACAAAAATGCAGAAACTTGGTCATTGAACAAAGAAATATCAATATCTAATGATGCTTGTTTTTTTGATGAAGAATTTGCATTGTTATTATACAAATAAACATATCGTGCTTTAGTATTTTCATAACTTCCTTGCCCGTCAGACAATTTATTTATAGAAAGTTCCTTAATATACTCATAACTAACAACATTTATTGTAAAAGTTCTTTCAATTGTAACAATTTCATAATTTTCAACACTATACCCTCTAACTGTCAAAGAAATTGAAGATTGACCAATTCCAGATAAATTTACATTAAAATTGTTCCCTTTAATATCAGTTAATGTAATTAAATTTTTTGATTCAATAAAATATTCGTAATTTAAAATCGCATTTGACAGTTCATTAGAATTTGCAATTAATTCAATATCAAAAAGATTTTTTGCATCGTTTTTTTCTGTATTATATCTAGCATAAACAAGAGCTTGATTTTCATCAAAGGAAATTATACTCATGTTTGCATTTTGATTTGTTGTTTTTATGCTTAACCCTTCTAATGTTTCTACAACTTCAATTGTTATTGAAGCAGCTAAACCATTTGGCAAAATAACAGAGTATGTACCTTGCCCAACGCTTAAAGCCGTAGCTCCAAAATTCAAATAAAATCTACCATTTTTTTCGATGTAAGGATTTTCGCTAACGCTAAATTTGGCTACATTATCACCAGATATCAAATTAATCTCAAGCTCTGAAAAACTTGCATCGGTATAAAGAATATTTGACAGGTCAACACCTTGAGAATCACTATTAATTGATAGTCCAATTGTGTTAAGATTAAAATTCTCATCATAGGAAATAATTGTAGAACCTTTACTAATTTTATAATTAAATGTGCTAATTAAAGAGTCTTCCATTAAAAGATTAAAATTTAATTTAAGAGTAAGAGTCCCAGCATTTTTTTCCTCAGCCCCTTCTTGTCCTCTGAATTCAACATAGCTATTGAAATCATCAATTACAACTTCGCCTTCCGTGTAAATGGTCCCTTTGTATCTAACGATTAAACCGCTATTTTGTTGTAAATCTATTGTTAAATAATCATAATTACTACCTAAAGGAAAAACATCAAAATAAAACCTTTGCCAACCTACATTATCTGATTGATAATGATTGTAAAAAGTAAAAGTTTTATTTTCAACATAAGTATTAGAAAAATCACTTCCACTAATAACTATACTATTAGGTTTATTTTTTATTTCAATAGGATAGCTAATATTCACACAAACATTTTCATCTAAAGAATTTTCAAATCCTTCATAATAAAATTTCACATTGAAATTGGTTTTATTTTCTATTTGAGTTTTTGTAGAAATTGTAAAAATATAGTAACTAATCCCATTCATGTAGTTCTTTTGAGCGGTAACATTAAAAATATTGTCATTGTCAAAAGAGAAAGAATATAAAAGTTCTTCACTGTTTTGAGGAATTTGAATTACCAATTTTGCTTGTTTAAAGTCAATAGTTTCATTATCAATATCAGACAAATAATTTGGAACCAGAGTTATTTTATTTTCATCAAAATCTTCTATAAAATATGTTTCGTCCATTTCTTGATCGTTTTGGTCATATTTTATATAGCCATAACTAGAAGAGATTGTATTCAAATCAATATCTTTAAGCACTATAAATTCTCGCTGAGCAAAAATTTCTTTGCCTTCAGGATTTTGATAATTTGCAATGAAAGTAAAAGTATCTCCTATATTAACAAAAGGCGTTCCAGCAGGAATTTGATAAACATCGTTAACTTTTTCAACCGATACAAAATAGTATTTTGTGTTACCGCTATACGACAAATCAAATTGACCTCTACCTAAAACATATTCTTGCCCTTTATCATCAGTAAAGACCAAATAACTGCCACCATCTTGATTGATCAATTTTACAGAAATAAACTTATTATAAAATTCTCTTGTATCATTAACATTAGATGATACATTATCTAAAGACAATGTATAACCATTATTTACGCCATAAAAATAGAAATCTATTTTTTTTTCACTCGCAGTGTCTTCAAACACAAAATCACTTGTAGAAATAGTCAATGCAGAGTTTGAAGAAACATAAAGAGAATTTTGTCCAGCATTAACATAGTCTGAATATTTTTTCGCATCTATTGTAACATTACAAACTTTACCACCATCAATAGTCGTAGCTTTTAAAGTAGTAGAACCTGCTTCAACTCCTACGATTTTTATTGTTGTCTGATTTTCATTTTTAGAAATTACTTCATGAGACACAATGCCCTGTGGAGAAAATGAAATGTTTAAAGAGTTATCCATCCCATCAATCATATTATTAATTGAAAACACAAGTTCCTTTTCTTGTCCCACATCAATACTTACAGAACTTTCAGAACAAGTTAAGGAAACATTATCATAATTTTTATTTCCACAAGCAACAAAAAAGAGGCTTGTTAACACCATTAACAAACTACAAACAAACATATTAATTTTTTTGATGTTTACCATAGCGTTAGCCCCTTTTGTCTATTTTTTTCTCTTTTCCTCGTACATATTTTCTACATATTCAAGCGCCCTTATATGGACAGTTGTTCTAGCAGTAGGTGCAGTTATTACGAAAGCTTGTCCTCTTTGAGCTGTAACAATTGAGTTTTGCTCCTCTTTGTTAATACCTCCTGAATTTTTATAAAGTTCAATTAAGTCATTAACATCGTTTGGTGATAAAGCGAAAATGATTGAATATTGACAAGCATTAATAACTGCTGTGGATTGTCTTTTGATTTCTTCAGATCCTACAAAGTCATTAATATTTTGAGTAATAACTATTTGCATTCCACCATATTTACGAATTCTTTTAGCCATTGCTGTCATAAAGTTTAAGGCTATAGGATATTTAGGATTGATAAAAGTATGTGCTTCATCAACTGCAATTATGATTTTTCTATTTGTGTGATGCATACTGTTATAATCTTTGTTATTAATAATCTCATTTTCAAGGTATTTAAATACCAAAAGCATTTGAGCATTAGTTAACATTTCGTTATTTCCAGCAATTAAAGACTGAAAGTTGAAACATACAAAATTTTCGTTTGTTTCAATAGAAGTAGGTCCATTCCAAAGGTTAGAGTTTCGTCCACCTTTTGCGAACTTTCTTATATAAGCTTGAACAACTCTTAAATTTTTTGAGTAAAATTCATCTTTAGATGATTTTAATTCTTTTTCAATTAAAGCATACAAATCATCAAATGTAGGATAATCTGTAGGTTTTAGTTTGGTTAAGTCTGTATCTTCATTTATGTTTTTATCAATATACATTCTTAATACCAAAGAGTTTACAATTTCAAATGCATCTGAAGATATCCCATCGAGAACTGTTCTAAAAAATTGTTCTAGGAATTGCAAATGTTGATTAAAAGAATCATCCTTTTTTGAAACTTTAAAATAGTCAGATTTAGAAGCATAGTCATCTTCATCATCAGCTCTATCCATGGAACGAATAACATGAAAAGGATTAATTATACCTTGTAATGAAGAACCAACATCAATAAGTTTTCCTTTTAAACTTTCTGTAAGTTTGTAATATTCTTTTTCAGGGTCGCAAATAAAGATTTTTGTGTTATCTGCCGCAAAGTTTGCTAAAAGCATTTTTATAGCATAAGATTTTCCGGAACCAGATTTTCCAATAACCATCATATTAGAGTTAACCCTTTGGGAATCAATTTGGAAAAAGTCCACGAACACAGGATACATATTATCCCCTATGTAAATTCCGTTTTCATCTTGCAACTCACTTGAAATAAATGGAAATACACCTGCTAAAGTATAAGTAGGAAATCCTCTTTGAATTTCAGGCATATTATCACGCATAGATATGTTTGAAGAAATAAAGGCATCAATTTGTCTAGCATAGAGTTCTGAAAATCTAAAACCTTCTTGTTTTAAAACAGCTTTAACATCTTTTCTGGCATTATCTTCACAAGTTATAAAAGTATTTACATCATAAAGTTGTTGGTTATTATTCTTTAGTTGTGTCAACAAATCTCGTAAAGTATCAAGGTGCGTCCTTAATTCAATTTGCGTAGAGCTTTTCCCTGTCCTGTAAAGCTTTGTTTCCATATCCATAATTGCTTTGTCTATTTTTCTTTCGCTTTCATACTTCGGTGCTTTCTTAAATTTCATAACAACTTTGGTTCTATCAAGCAAGAAGAATGAAGCTCCCCAAGCATTTCCTACTTGCAAAGGATATTCGTTTATAGCAAAAGTTCTATAAAACTTATCATCTACACTATATTTTGCTGACTTAAATTTAATTTTGTTTGGCGTTGCCCAGTTTATATATTCGGTATACGGAATTGAATCTATTTCTCTCTCATCAAATTCTCTGTTGTAATTAGCTTTTATAAAGACTGCAAGTTCTCCTCCTGTCAACCTTCTTGTAGAAACAGGTACAAGAGAGGTAGATAATGAGCTTGCCATACCATTAACTGTGTTTTCCAATGTTTCAAGGTCTTTACCTAAAACTACCAAATAAAAATAATCTTTATAAATTTTTTCTTTTCTATTTCTACTTTCAATAAACGCAAGTCTTTCTTGGAAAACAGGTTCTCTGGCATCAAGCTCTGCTTGAGTCATTTGTTTTTCATAAACTTGTTCTAAAAGTCTATCAAATTTTTTATTTTCATTATATGTGTAATTATCAAGAACCATCGCTTTGTTAATTTTAACAATTTCACATACTTGTCCTTCTTCTAGCCTACGCAAAGCATTTCCAAATCCGACATCTATAACATTGTTTTGGTTATACTCATTCAAGAGTCCAAATAAAATAGGTTTTACTTCCAAAACTTGAGCATAATAATCCCCGAAAGAAATAAATCTATCTTGATAAATTCCTTCAAAAGGAACAATGGATTTGATGTTTGGTTTATTATTTTTAGGGTACTTTTCGTAAAGTTTTTTCTGCATTGAATATCGAATTATGTGAGTATAGGTTACATAAAGTCTGTCACTATCCGAAACTTTAAAAAACAAAGATATCCCAAAAATAGCCCAAACAATGGCTACCCAAATATGTCCATTAAAGTCTGAAGCAATTAAAACAATTAATATAACAGCAACTATAACCGCCAAAGCTAAATCAAGTGCAGTGAATCCACGCGCAAACTCAAGCTTTACTTTAGTCCTTCTAGGTATAACTCTAATCACATCAACCTCGCTAATTTATTTTACTACAATTAACGACAAAAATACAAACGATTAAACAAGATTTTAATTAAATTTATTAAAATATTTTTTTATAATTTAAAATAAAAATAAATAAAAAGAAAAAAATAAAAGCGAATTAATTTCGCTTCTTATTTGCTGTTGAAAAATAATAAATTTAATTTATTGTGTTTTATAGCTCTATTAATAATTTTTGAATTAATTATTTCATCTTTTTTTGCAATTATTTCATTATTAAATCCAAGAATATCTTTTACAATTTTTTTCCCTAATAATTTAGATTTATTTGCAGTAACTTTTATAGGATACGAAGGCTGAAAATCTGGCTCATTATTTTTATTTTCAATTTTATTTAAAATTTCTACTTTAGGATTTTTTTGAATAAAATTTATATTTTTTAACGATTTTTTTTGATTTTTTTTGATTTTTTTATTATTTTTTTGAAAAATAACAAAATCTTGTCCTATGCAAGCTATATTTTTCCCCATTATTTCACACAAATTAGTTTGCAATTTTTTTATATTTTTTTTATCTAAATAGCACTCTTCTACTCTCCCTAAATTTACTCCATTTTGATCAAAAACCAATTTACCTAAAGGGCTGTTCCCTCCTTCAATATCTACATTTTGCATGGCATAAACAGAAGAAATTAGCACCCCTTCCTTATTGATATTTTTTATGTCTTCATATAATAAAAACTTTTCAATTTCGCTTTCATCATCGCAAGAGATAAAACCAACAAGTTGACAATTATCAAACACTGGCTTAATTATATATCCCACCATTTTTCCTTCTTCAATCGTTATTATTTTTTTTGAAATTATTTCGCTTAACTTTTCCATGTTATTAAATTATTTTTGCCTTTGCAAAAAAATAACTAAAAGACAAAATAAGACATTGTTTGCAAGAAAAGATTAAAAAAAGTTGACAAAAATTTTAAAAAAAACTATGATTTGACTTAGGAGAAAATTATGAAAATAAAAAAAGATATGACTATTTCACAACTTTTAGAAATCGACCAATCGCTTGCAGATGTTTTAATGGGCTTTGGTATGTTTTGTGTTTTGTGCCACATGGGAGAGAATGAAACAATTGAACAGGCAGCTTTAGCTCATGGCATAGATTTAGATTTTTTACTTGAAAAATTGAATGAACAATACAAAATAAATCATAAAAAATAAAAAAACAGTTATTTTCCACTGTTTTTAACTGGCAAAATAAAAAACGAACTTTAAAAAATAGTTAAGTTCGTTTTTTATTATAACCTATTTAGAGCTCATTTGCATCGTTTGTTTTTTGCAACTCTTCTTTTTCTATGAGTAATTTTTGTGTCCTTACTTCAAAATTGTTAATATAATCATCAAAAACTTCTGTTACCCCTGCTAAACCAATATTTTTCAATGTGTCAAACACATCCCACTCGGTATCATTTTCTATAATTGTTTTTAATTGTTTGACTGCAACAGCAGGATCAGTTTTAAATCTATCTAACATGATTTGAGCGATTGCTTGTGGTAACAAATATTTTTTTTCAAACATATTTGAAAATTGCTTGTTTTCTATATTATTTAAACACCTATTTAATATCGATGTATTTTTTAAATATAAATCACCATATTTTTTTTGAACTTCTTCCAATGTGATTTCCCCAACCATTAATTTTATAATCAACCCATCTAACAAAACTTCTCTTGCTTTCATGACATTTTGAATTTGTGTAGAAATAGCATTTTCTATAAAATTAATTTGCAAATTTGGAAATTCTTTTTTAAAAAATTCTGCAGAAAAAACATCAACTATTACGGTGGCTACTTCTTGCATATTTTTGTCTTTCATAGGTTTCATTGCAATAAATGATTCACTCAAAGAATGACAAACTTCATGGCACGCATTGGAAAAATCCCCTATCCTACCTTCTATATTTATAAAAATTTTTCTGAACCCTGTTCCATCTTTATTAACTGCAGAACAGCAGTAAGAGCGAGGGCTTTTTTCTTTTGTAGCATCATGAGAAATGTATTGCATGTTCTCTTTAGCCGTTGCCTCTAATCTAATTCCATCTGGACAAATATTATCTAACTCTTTATAAAATGTTAAAATTTGAGAATCAACCACATCTTCAGGAAATGATGCACCTAAATGAATTAAACTCTCGTCAACAGTCAAATCTTCAATGTCAAGCCTGGCAATTTTTTCAGCAATTTCTATTTCATATTCAAAATTTGGATTATTGTTTTTACAATTATAGCAATGTTCACGAAATTGCTCATCTGACATCATACGATTTATTCTTTCAATTAAAGAGAGTTTATTAATTTTATCCATTATTTGCTCCTTGCAATACATATTTTATCATAAAACACTTCATATTGCAAGATCTTGTTAAAAACTTGCAATCTTAAGCCCTTGCTAGTTACTAAAAAACACTTTAACTCCAAAAGGTAAAGTGTTTTTCGTTTTATTAAGACAAAATTATTTAATTAATATTTTTAATCATTTAACATAATTTTTATCGCTTCAATTAATTTTGGTATTCCATTCCCTGTTTTTGTCGAAATCAATATTTGGTTATTCTTTATTTCTATAGGTTTTTCAAGTTTATCGCATTTATTTAAAGCAACTATTCTCTTTTTTGTAGCACCTATTTCATTAAGTAATTTGTCGGTTATATCCATGTTTGTTTGATATTCTTTTTTATCCCCTTCATTTTTTTGTAAAGAAACATCTACAACATGAATTAACAAGTCTGCATCAGTTGCTTCTTCAAGTGTTGAGGAGAAGGCATCAACAAGTTGATGTGGCAAATCAGAAATGAAGCCAACTGTATCAGTCAAAAGAGCATAATTCCCTTCGCCTAAAAATAATTTTCTACTTGTAGTATCAAGAGTTGCAAAATATTTGTTTTCAACATAAATATTTTCTTTAGTCAAAAGATTTAAAAGTGAACTCTTTCCAGAGTTTGTATAACCAACTAAAGCAATCTTTGGCAAAGAAGAATGCAACCTTTCTTTTCGAGAAACTTGCCTTTGGCTTTTTATTTTTTGAATTTGCTTTTTCAAAGAATCAATTTCTTTTTCGAGTATTCTTCTATTAAGCTCCAATTTGGTTTCGCCAGGTCCACGCATACCGACTCCAACACCACCAAATCTTCCACTCGAGCCTTGCATTTGAGATAATCTTGGCAGTAAATATAAATCTTGAGCTAATTTAACTTGTAATTTAGCTTCTTTGCTTTGTGCTCCTTGGGCAAAAATATCAATAATTAATCCAACTCTATCAATAACCTTCACACCAAAGGCATCTTCTAGATTTTTCACTTGCGAGCCTGTGAGTGGATAATCAACAACAACGACATCAATTTGAGCATCACAATTACAAATATGTTGCTTAATCTCCTCCACTTTACCAGAGCCAATAACTGTAGAGCGATTAAATTCTTTTAAATTTTGATAAAAATTCCCTACTACAATTAAACCAGCTGTAGTAGATAGTTTCTCAATCTCATCAATTTTTCTTGCTTTGTTATCTGTTTTTTTTGAACAAACAACAACTGTTAAAGCATTCTCTTTTATTTCTTTTTGCTCATATATGTTTTTCATATATGAATTATATCATTAATTTGATTTTTAAACAAATTATTTTTACAAATTAACTCCTACAACTTCTCCTGTTTGTACATTAATCACAACATCATATTTAATTCCTTGACTGCAAACCAATCTAAAGCACCAAAATAGTTCGTTAAAACTGCCGTTTTGCTCATTGAGAATTTTTAAATAACATTCTCCACAGAAATTTCCATTATTATAACAAGATGCAAGTTCATCTATAAGAACTACACTGGCTTTTTCTAACGCCTCATCTGAACTCACAGCAAAATTATCGCTTACATTTGTTAAATTTAAAGTCTGCCCTTCTACCTTTACTTGAACAGAAGAATCATTTGATATAGCAAACCCCAAATCTCCCATGTAAGTATTATTAACTGGATTATGTTCTAAAACTAAACTATAATCTTTGCCATCAATAATAACAGAAATGTTAATAGTGTTTTCTTCTAAAATGTTATCAAATTTTATTTCAAATAAAGAAAAACCACAGGTAGCACCATGCAAGCCATCTACTTTATAGTCAATTTCTCTTTGCCCCACACTTAAACTAATATTAAGTCCTTCTCCTTCAGCTTGATAATAGGAAGTTGTAATTTCACTCATATAATCTTGTAACTGAAACTTCTTTGTCCCACATCCCACTAAAAATAAAGGAAGTATAAACAAAAAAATCAACGGAAAAACTTTTTTCATAATCACCTCTTTACATAAAATATGTTTGAGGATATAAAAAAATGTGTTAAAATATTTTTGGAGTAAAATATGAAAAAAAATTTGCAATTTTATCTTAAAAAAGCTATAAAACAGCATTTTGCAATAGGAGCATTTAATTTTTTTAATTTAGAAAGTTTACAGGCGATCAATAAAGCGAGTATAGAAACCAAAAGTCCTATTATTATTGCTGTAAGCGAAAGTTCTTTAGATTATATGGGAGATGAATTTGTTGTTTCTTTAGCTCAAATTTGCAAAAAATCAAATCCTCACATCTTTTTACATTTAGATCATGGATCAAATTTTAAAGTATGCAAAAAAGCTATAGATTTAGGTTTCGATAGCGTAATGTTTGATGGAAGTCTTTTGCCTTTTGAAGAAAACATTAAACAGACAAAAAAAGTTGTTTCCTATGCACACAAAAGAGGTGTTTTAGTAGAAGGCGAAGTAGGTAAAATTTTAGGCACTGAAGACAATGTTTTGTCGAAAGAAACAATCTATACTACCCCACAAGCCGCATACGAATTTGTTAAAAGAACACAAGTAGATATGCTTGCAGTTTCAATAGGTACAGCTCACGGAATAAATAAACATTCAAAAACTTCTAAGCTAAGATTTGACTTGCTTACAAAAATAGAAAAAGTATTACCAAATTTTCCTTTAGTATTACATGGCGCTTCAACAATTAATATAAAATTGGTCAATGAATGTAATAAATATGGTGGAAAAATTGAAAATTTTAGCGGAATAGAAGAAAATCAAATTATAAAAGCAATCAAAGAACATAACATAGTAAAAATAAACACAGATACCGATATAAGGCTTGCTTTTACAAGCAAATTAAGAAAATTTTTAACACAACACCCTGAAGATATTGATGTTCGAAAAATGCTTATAGAAGGCAAAAGAGAAGCAACCGAAACTGTAAAATATAAAATTGAAAAAATATTTGATTCTAAAAACAAAAAATAAAAAAGCTTAAAGAACTAATTTTTTTGAAATTAGCGAAATAATAAAATAAGAAACCTATCTAATTTTATTAAATTAAAAAATAGATAAAGTTCTTTGTTTATTCATTTAAAAAATATTGGATTAACATTATTTTTCATTGATTGCTTTTTATTTATAAATTATGATATAGTAGATATTAGGAGCAAAAATGACAGAATATAAAATATTTGAAAACGATAATTTTAGAATAGTATTTCCGATAGATTTAGAAAATTTTACTCAATTTTCAGTCAAAAATGCTATGGATAGTATTGACAAACTTAAGACGCTTTTTAAAACAAACAAAAACCTAAAAATCAATGCAAATTTTTTTGATATTAGAGATGATTTTGTTAAATACATAAAGCGATACTCAACAAGAAAAGAAATACCAAATTGGATAAGAGGTTGTTTTTATAATAATGGAATACAACTTTATATAGACAAAAATAGTAGTTATCAGTTAGATAAAATGAGATATACTTTACTACACGAAACAGTACATTTGTATTTTACTAATTATATCTATGATAAATATAATATTCAAAGAATATGTTGGTTTGATGAATCTTATGCTAACTATTTAGATAAATGTCCAAAGGATATAAAACAAATTTTACAAACATTAGAAATACCTATTGATTTTAATATGAGTAGTTTATCTAATCCAGAAAGCAATGCTTATGGTGCATTTAATTTGATAGGATTCTATATTTTTTCAACTCATCAAGAGGAAAAATTTCTAAATCTTTTAATAGAAGATAGCGAACAAATAAGAGAATTAGGTAAAACAATCTTGAAAGAAGCAGTAGAATATATCGAAAACAAAAAAATAGTTCAGTAGTAATGATGGTTTATTGAAATAGAAAATGGTACTTATTCGCATGCTTTTTTTATACAAATCGGTGTCGCTTCACTCCACCGAACGACAAGCACACAATTAAAAAATAATTTAAAAAGAAAAGCAAAAGTTGTTGATAAACATAACACACCTCTTGCTTTTTTTCACTATATTCGTATTTTTATTTGGCTGGTTAAGAGAAATAATTACTCATTATTTCTCCTTTAAGATTATTTTTTAAAACAACAATTTGTCAAGGGTTAAAAACTTTCGCTACTCAAAACTTTTTAACTTATTCCTTAACTAATTCTTGTTTTATATTTTTTGACATTTTTTGATAAATAAAAAGAGTATATATTTTTTTGATATACTCTTAGTTATTCTGCTAGTTTCAAAAAAACTAGACTAATTTAAGCTTTTTTATTTACCTGCATACTTTTTCCTTGTTGCTTCTCCACCCCTAATATGTTTTTGAGCAAAGTTGTTGTCAAGAATTTTTTGAACTTTTAAATAAAGAACTTTGTCAATCTTATAAAGTCGTTTTGACACATCATTATGCACAGTGCTTTTGCTAATAGAATATATTTTAGCAGTTTTTCTTATGGTATCATGAGTAGAAAGAATGTGATTGGCAAGCATGAATACTCTTTCCATCAAATCTTTGTTCATAGATGCCTCCATGGGATAACCTATGAACAAAAATTAAAAATTATGTCAAAATTTGTAGAAAAAAGCTCTCACTTTGAGAGCTAAAATTATTTTTTATATTCATCAATTAATTCAACTATTGAAGGTATAGTGCTTAATTGTTTAAGTTTTTCATCTGGGATAGAAACTTTAAACTCATCTTCAAATGTCATAAGCATTTCAACAACATCAAGAGAGTCAGCACCTAAATCTTCAATTACATTGGCATCATCTTTTATATCGTCAGTAGAAATACAAAGCTGTTCAGCAATAATTTTCTTTACTTTATCAATTGTTTTCATAATTCCTCCGAGCGTATTATAACATATATTATAAATTTTACAAACAAAAAAAGCAGAATTTTTCTGCTTATTTGTTTTGTAAATCTAAATAATTGTTAGGGTCAACAGCCTCTTGGTTTAGATAAAGTGTAAAATGCAAGTGATTGCCTAAATCAATTTCTGCGTTTGAGCTATTGCCAGCAGTGCCAATTTTTTCACCAGCACTTACTTTGTCGCCTTCGCTAACTAATGGTTCGTCTGCTAATGAACAATATTGACTTACAAAGCCATCGCTGTGAGTTATTTCAACCAAATGTCCATTTAAAACATCATAGCTTACTTTGGTAACTGTGCCGTCCAAAACTGCAAAAACATCTGAATTTTCTGATGCAAAATCAACTGAAAGATGAGCCTCCCACTGATTTAAAGATGTGTTTTCTTGTAATTCAGTAGAAGAATAATCTTTAATAATATTTGCTTCGTTCATTGGCAAAGAAAATTCAAGTTTAGGTGCTGTTGTAGGAACAGTTTGACCTCCTGCAAGAACTCCAACTGTGATAGCTATAACTAGCACTACTACAGCAACGGCCACATACATCCAGTAATTTTTAATAAACTCGACAAACTTATTTCTTTTTGTAATCTCCATTTTTTACCTCCTGCCAAATTTATTGCCACGAAAAATTATTTTATACATAGATTTAAACAATTTAAAAAAAGTAATTTAAAAACCTGTCAAAATAAGCGGAAATCCGACAATGGTCTCATCTTCTTTGACAGCTATTTGTATATTGACTTTTTTACCACCAACCATTTCAAAATTTTTATACATATTCGTATAACCATAATACATAATCATACCTTCCACATCATGCGTTTGATAAATTTGAGCATTTAGTTTTTTTGCAAAGTCTTTAATATCTAACGACTGAAAATATAAATTAAAACCTTTTATAAATTCTTCATTTTTTAAATAAAATTCTTTAATATCATCATAAACTTTTATTATATAATCATTTCCATTTTTTATAGTTTCAAATCCTTCAAATTGGTTAGAAGAAACAAATGCCGCACTTTTTGCTTCCCCCATAGGCAAAGTGACATTGCGAAAAAAAGAAACACCGGCAAATAAAATAAATATAAATAAAAAAGCAACCATATTTTTCATAAAATAATGGTTGCCAACATATTAAAAATAAATAATTGATTTTTGGAGAAATTTGTATTTAAACAAATAATAAAGTAAACATCACAACTGCCGAGGCAAAACAAACAGCAGTTAAAAAGAAAAACAGAGCCTTTTTTGCCTTTTCTTGTTTTTTATTTTTTTCAGATTTATTATTTAAAATTTCACTAGATTGTTGTTTATTTTCAACAACATTATTCTCTTTTTGCGGAAATCTGAAACGTGGTGGTGGTGGCGGAATAACTGGCATCTATTTCTCCTTTTTTAGCAATTATATAAAAAGGTAATAATTTTGTCAAACATTTTGAACAGGATTGTTTTGCCATAAATTCTCTACATCAACACTGCTATCTAAACTTTCAAAAACAAAAGTTACAATATATTTTTTCCAACTTGCAGTAACAAAATCCTGCGAAGGAGCAATTATAAAAGTAGAAAAAGTTGTCTTTTCAAGCGGAGATAAAAGTTCATTATAATAATAGTATCCATCTTCGTTTTTTGTCCAATTACTATTTTCTACAATATCAATTTCCTCAGTTTGATTTTGTGATGAATAGATAAAAACTTTAGCTCTCAAATATAAAGAATTATTTAGTTCTAGATTTTTTATAGAAACTACTTGCGCTAACCTTTCTTCAGGCAAAAATCCTCCTGACATATTTACTGAAATTGAAGTAGCTTGATTTTTCCTAATTGCACTTTCGACATTTTGCCCTAAAACAAGATCAGTTGTATAGGTATCTTCAGTTTGAAAAAAGAAACCACTTATTCCAAGATAAATAGATATGCCTAATAAAATTACTAACCCTACACAAGTAAAAAGCCATCCAAAATTATTCTTATCAATTTTCATGATTTTAGTTTGGACGGCTTATATAATTTTATGCAGTATTAAGCTTAAACCTTTTTTCTTCTTTTTGAACGCTCTTGTCTAAATTTGTCGATCTGAATTTGCTTGAATTGATTGCTTTCAACTATTAAATTCTCTTTGCATACCAACCATTTGTATTTTCGATTACCATAGCTTACATCATAAGATAAAATCAAAATTCCTTGCAACAAGTAAATATAATAAGAGAAAAATCTCCAACCTAAAAGAACCCAAACCAAAATGTTATTTTGTCCTACAATAGATCCAAAAGCTGCCGCAAAAGAAATTTCATTTAAACCAGTTCCGCCAGGCAATGGGAAGAATGAAGAAGCCATATCAACTAAATTACACATCACAAAGACAGGTATAAACATTGAACTTTCAAGCCCACCATTGAAAAAAGAAATAACAAAAAATGGAATTGAATAGTGAAAAAGCATACGCAAAATACTTAAGCCAAGCAAAGCGAAGAAATCTTTTGCGTTTTTTGCATATTGTTGCATTACATCTTGAAAATCACTTATATATTTAGTTATTTTTTCATATTGCTTGTCGTAATTTTTAATTATTTTCATTTTGTATAGCAATTTAAGTATTTTAACTACAAGTTTTTTACCAAAACTTTTGCAGATACACAAAAAGGTAGTGGCTACTAAAACAACTGAGCCCAAAATGAATCCAATAATACTTGTTATTGAAACAAAAGCATTTTGATTTGGAGTTACAAAACTATAAATAAGACAAATTATACTAATAATAAACCAAGCTATTTGGCTAAAAATATATTTGCCAAGTGGAATTGAAAGAGAAGTGTGAAGAGGAACCCCATGAGATTTTAAATATGCAACTTGAAAAGGTTGGCCTCCAGTCGCCATAGGCGTAACATTATCGTAATATCTTCCGATGTAAGTTACTTTGTAAGAAAGGCCTAAACGCCATCTATTTGTCGAAATTTTCATTAAATATCCGGAAGTTATTGTTTCAGTTGCAAGCGTTGCTAAAAACATCAATACTGCAAAAAATAACGCACTTACATTAAATCTCAGCCCAGAGAGAGGTGCAAATTCTTCTTTTGTAAGTTGATAAACTAAAATTCCAGCAACAACAGCTATATTAACAAAGAAAAAGATAAGATTTGTAATTTTACTTTTTTTACTACTTTTTTTAGAAACAGACTGTTCAGCTTCTGCCATTTTTTGTTTTTGTTCTTCCTCAGACATAGCTTTTGCAAAGGTTATACTTTCTTTAAATTTTAATTGCTTAGATTTTAATTTAAACTTAATAACAGAAAATAAATTTTCCCTTTTAACTGATTTCCCTTTTTGAACTGGATAAAGTATATCCCCTTTTTTTAAAGAAATATTATTATCAACAAAATCAGTCGTAGCTTCTTTGTTTTTAACGACTGTTTGATTGTCTATTGTGCCATCAATCGATAACTGAACCACTTGTTCATTATGCTGATTTTTTCGCATAGCTAAAGTTTAACAAATAAAAAAGCCCTTGTCAACTTAACAAGAGCATTTTGTAAATTAAGTTATACCAAATCGCTATATCTACTTTCATAATGAGTTATTACATAACCATTTCGTGCTTCTTCTAATTTTTTAGATTCATATTCTCCAGAATTATCTTTAAACACTTCATCGTAAAGCACATCAAAGTAAGTTTTGTCTACAAGAGGATTTACGCGTGTGTTATAAAGAATATAAATAGCACTATCACTATCGTATTCATCCCCTTCATTATAAACTAGTCCATAATTTTCATCAACACTAGTTTGTAATTTTGCTATATTTTCATTTTCTGCTTTTCCAGTATAAATAAGAATATGAAGCCCATAGTTAGTTCTTACATAAGAAGATGTATCTCCAAATTTTCCAGCACCATTGTTGTAAAGTTTTAACCCTGCTTCATTGAAAGGTTCAACAAAACTTGAAACAGCATTTCCATCAGCATCTTGACCTATAACATAACATGATGATGCGTTGAACATTCCTTCATCTTCATTATACATATAAATATATTGGTTAATTAAATCAGCTTTTTCTGTTGTTTTGGCACTAGATAATTGAGATTGAATTAATTTCAATAACTCATCTTGTGTTAAAGAGCTTTCTTTTTCGACATAATTACCATCAGAATCTTTTTCTCTAACAACAGGTTTTAATTGACTATAAAGAGCATTTAAGTCATTTTCATATTGGGTTTTAGAATAACTACCATCATATCCCATGTCCCCAACATCTGGAGCATCGCCGTCATCAGGAGATTGCCCATAAAATTTTTCATACAAAGCATCATATGTTGCCTGTTGCTCATCATTAAATTTTAAAAGTATGTTTGCAACAGTAAAATATTGAGTTTCCCCCTCTCCGTTTTTGTAATAATAAACTGAACTAGCATCCTTTTGTATAGTTTCATCATAAGAAGAATCGCCTTCAATTTCATATTGAACATACCCTCTTCTAACTTTACTTGAATAAAGAGAAAGAATATCATTAATTGTTACAGAAGAAATTTCATCATAGTTTTCGTATTCTTCACTGAATACTTCAACCATATAATTTTCATACATTATTTTGCAGAGTCTATCTATTTCTCTAGCAAACAGGCTTGGAGAATCTTGAGATAAATCTAGTCCTTGCTCGGAAACAATCAATGCTTGCTTATATTTTTCAAAAGCTTTTTGATAATCTTCATTTCCACTTAAAACAAAATCTACAAAGTTGTCATAAATTAAAGCTAAATCTTCTTTGTTTGAATAATCATGTGCATTATTTTCATCATATTCGAATGAATCAATGACTTTTGTAGGAATTGTTGTCCTAATCACCTGACCATTTTCAATTTTTGCGTTTTTAGTGTAACCTTCAAAAGTAATACTCTCTGTTTCTTCAGTTTCATCTTCATTTCCTACTATTTCATCATAGTAAGAATTTAAATTATCAAGCAAAGAATCCATAGTTTGTTGCCAAATATATGCTTTTTCTTTTTTAGTTAAACCACCTCTGTTTTTAACAATAGCTTCAGCTTCATTAACAGTTATTTTTCTGTTTTCCGCAATGGTCAAAGACATATCGTATGCATCTTTGGTTGAGTAACCATAGTATTGTTCATACATTGCACCATAATTGCTGTAAGATTCAATCAATTCTTTTTTGGTAATTTGCAAAACTTTTCCATCTTTTTCTAAAGTAGCTACGACAGTATCATAATAAAGTTGGGTATTTCTAGTAAACAAAGAACAGCCTGTCAGAATAGACATGCTAAAAAGAGTAAAACACAATAATAGTCCAACAATTTTTTTTCTCATAAACACTCCAATAAGTAAGGCAATAATAATTCAAATTAAATTTTAACACATTTTGTTAAAAAACATCAAGTAATTTGAATAGTTTTTAAAATATAAATTAATTTATTGCTCATTTTATAAGTTTTAATCATTTTTTAAAGCAGACTGAAAAAACTTAATAAGATTTTCCATTTTATTAGTAACATTTCCATCAAAATTAAAAGATATTTTAATATTTGTATCAAAAGATAATTTTCCATTAAAAGTCGAAATTTGCTTTGCCAATTTTTCATCAATAATTTTTTCTTGCTTTATTAAATAAACTTCACAATAGCCAGCATTGATTTTTATTTTGTTTACCATAAAATTGCCTGCAAGATTTCTTAAATAAGCAAGCTTGCAAAGATTTTTTATTTCTATAGGAACAAAACCAAAAGCATCATTCAAACTTTGTAAAATTTCTTGCATATCTTTTTCGCTTTGCAACTCACTAATTTTTGTATAATAAGCAATTCTTTCTTCACTCGATTTAATAAAACCTTCATCAATGAAGGCATCAATAGCGACTTCCATTTTAACATCATTTTTAGTAGAAGATTTTTCGCCCTTAATTCGTTTAATTTCTTCGTCAAGAAGTTTAACATACATATCATATCCAACTTTTGCAATATGCCCATGCTGTTGTTTCCCAAAAATATTGCCTGCTCCCCTGATTTCCAAATCACGCATAGCAATTTTAAAACCACTGCCTAGCGCAGAAAATTCTTTTAATGCTTGCAATCTTTTAACCGATTGCTCAGTTAAAACTTTATCTTTTTTATATGTCAAGTATGCGTAGCTAAGCCTATCACTTCTTCCTATTCTCCCACGAAGTTGATAAAGAGTGCTTAATCCGAGCTTATCAGCATCTACAACAACCATAGTATTTGCTTTAGCCAAATCAACTCCATTTTCAACTAATGTTGTAGAAACTAAAATATCAAATTCATCATTATATAATTTCTCTACAATGCTTTCAAGCACTTTTTCATTCATCTGCCCGTGGGCAAACGCAATATTGTAGTTTGGTAAAAGACCTTTAAGCTGTGCTGTAAAACTTTCAATATCTTCTACTCTATTATAAATTACAAATGAAATCCCACCTCTTGCTTTTTCTCTTGATAATACATCTTTTAATAATTGAAAATCAAATTCAGCAACATAAGTCTGAATAGGAAGTCTATCTTTTGGTGGAGTTTCAATTACCGAGATGTCCCTAATTCCAGATAAAGACATGTTAAGAGTTCTAGGTATAGGCGTTGCCGATAAAGTTAAAACATCAACTTTTCTAAACATGTTTTTAATTTTTTCCTTATGCTCAACGCCAAATCGCTGTTCTTCATCAAGAACCAATAATCCTAAATCTTTAAATCCTACATCATTAGATAGTAGTCTATGAGTTCCAACAAGAACATCAATTTTACCTTCTTTTGTTTTTTGCAAAATATCTTTAATTGCTGCAGTTGATTTAAAACGATTTACAACTTCTACACGAACACCAAATCCCTCAAATCTTTGTTTTAAAGACGCATAATGTTGTTGAGATAAAATGGTAGTTGGACAAAGTAATGCTGATTGTTTGCCATTATAAACACACTTAAAAATAGCTCTCATAGCAACTTCAGTTTTGCCAAAACCTACATCACCACAGATTAGTCTATCCATGATTTTTCCATTTTCCATATCATTATCTATATCTAAAACAGCTTTTTCTTGGTCAATGGATAATTGATAAGGGAAAGCATCTGCAAATTGTTTTTCCAAAAAGTCATCTCTAACAAACTTTACCCCCTTTTTCTCTTGTCTTTCTTTGTAAATTTGAGCAAGAGAAAAAGCCATTTCTTTAATGCTTTGTTTAACTTTTTCTTTTAATCTGGAAAATTCTGCTCCCCCCAAAGAAGATAATTTTGGTGCTTCTTCAGAGCCAATATAGGCAGAAATAGAGTTAGCTTCTTCACTAGGAAGATATAAAACGCCTCCATTTTTGTATTCTATAACAAAATAATCTCTCTCAATGTCCGCGATTTTTAATCTTTCAATTTTGATACATTTTCCAATCCCATGAAAAGAGTGAACAACAAAATCACCAAGTTTTGGCAAATAAAAAACAGAATGCTTAGATTTTGAAAAATTGTTAGAACTATGTTTAAATAAGTTTTCACTTCCAATACAAACGATATTTTGTTCTAAAAAAGATAAAGAATAAGGAAAATCTAATTCTGAAATATAAATTCCTTCACAATAATCTTTATTTTTTTCAAAATCTTTCCAATTTAAATTATTTTCAGTACAAAAATCAATAAGCTTTTGTTTGTATTTGCTATTTCCAGCAAATAATACAACGCTTAACCCCATTTTAACATAACTTACAACATCATTCTTTAATGCCAAAAAGTCTGTTAAATAGTTTCTACTAGGCCGTTTAGAAATTTTATATTCTGTTCTTAAATCATTTAAATTATCAAAAATCAAGCTCGCTTTTTCGTAAATATAATCAAATTTTGCGTAAAACTTTTCATTAAAATAAGACATGACTTGATAACTTTGCATTAAAAGATCAATTTCTTTTGAAAACTGTTCTGGTTGATCTAAAATGACATTATCACATAAATCCACTGAACAATTTTCTCCTTCCTTCATCATGCAAGGGAAAAACGAAATTTTATTTAAATTTTGAAGATTTTTCATGTTTGTAATATCAAAATAGTGTATTTTTTCAATCAAATCATTAAAAAATTCAATTCTTATAGGGTTATCTTCATTTAAAGGGAAAATATCTAAAATATCACCACGCAGAGCAAATTGCCCTTTATCTGAAATCATTTCTTCGCGAACATAACCCATATCAACAAATTTATCGCACAAACTTTTTAAATTTTCGGTTTGATTAACAGCAAGATCAAAACCACTAAAAGATTTTAAATCAAACTTTACGATTGCTGAGCAAGGTAAAAAAATCAAATAATCTAATTGTTTATTTAAAAATTTGCATACTGACTGCGTAAACGGTTTTAAGTTTTCATCATAGTTCTCTCTTTCGACAGCAGATGAAATTATTTCTGCCCTCTTGCCCATCATTGTTAAAGCTTTTTTTAATTTGCCAGCACTAGCAAAATTGTCTGAAAGAAAAACAGACGAATTTTTTAGTAAAGTCAAAATTGCCTTTTCGCCATCGCCTGCTCCTGAAATTTTTTTATATTTAAAAAGTGTATTAAGTTGCCCGAAAAAATCTATGAACATATCTTCTCCAAAACCATTTCACAAGTTTGCTCAATAACCTGTTCAAATAGTTCTTTGTTTTTTATTTTCGATAATACAAAGTCTGCTAAATCCATTGAAACATCTCGTCCGATTCCTATTTTAACTCTTGCAAAATCTTCACCAATATTAGCAACAATAGAACGAAGTCCGTTGTGTGTTCCACTGCTTCCTTTTTCTCTATATCTTAATTTACCTTCTGGCAAATCTATATCATCAACAACAACAATAAATTTCCCGTCTTTATATTTTCTTTTCAAAAGAGTGAGAGCTTCTCCACTATTATTCATAAAAGTAGTCGGCTTAGCTAAAAGAATGTTTTGTCCGTTATAAAATGCTTTTGCCAGCAAACATTTATCTTTTGAAATAGAAAAAGATGTTGACAACTTTTGAGCAAGTTTATCAACTACCATAAACCCTAAATTATGATAGGTATTTTCATATTCTCTACCTATATTTCCAAGTCCTACAACAATTATCATAATGAAGAATTTGTTATTTTTTCAAAAGGCGAAATAATTTTCCCGTCAGAAATTTTACTTTTTTCAATATATGATGCCTCTAAAATCACATTTTTTCCAATAATACTATCTTTTATAATATTTCCTCTTTTTAAAATTGCACCACTAAAAATCACTGTTTGCCCTTCAATAGAATTGTTACCATAAATAATTACACCAGGGTCAATTTCCACATCCGCATCAATATTAATATTATCTTCTAATAAAATTACACCGTTTTTACAATGATAAGAATTTATTTTTTTTCTAAGTTCTTTTATTGCACAAGCAAGCATTTTACCACTAGAAATAGGTTCAAGCTGATGGATATTGAATTTGCTACAAGGTGCTTGTACAAAATCATATATAGATTTTAAATAATCTATTTTAAAAATACAACCTCTAATTAAATTTAAAGCATTATAACCCTTGATAGAGAAATAGTTTAAAATTTCATTAAAAAGACTTTTGTCTAAAAGTGGAGTATCGCTGTAAAAAACAGCCATAATTTTTTTATCAGTTTGAATATTTTTTAGTTGTTCAATTAAGTTTTCAGTTTCTTCAATCACTATAGTTTGACAGTGATTTCCTGCCATTTTTACCCAGTCGATCATGCTTTTCCCACAAAGCAAAAAATCATTAAAATTTTTGATAAAATCATCATGCTTTGATTTTACAACAACAAAAAGGACTTCTTGAGCTATCCATTCAAGATTTTTAACACTTAAAACTGATAATGTAGAGCTTTCTTCTTCCTCTTGCAAACTGTCTAAGTCAAAAGAGATTTGATTTTTAGAGATTTCTATATCTATTTCTTGCGTATTCATAATTTAAGTATAAGTTTTATAGGACAATTTGTCAACTCAAAGTTAAAAATTTCAAATTTTTAATAAAAAGTTTGAAATTGTTTTTATTAAATTTTTTTTTATGTTAATATATAAAAAAGGAGTAACAATGAAAAACATAAGCACAAAAAATATAACAAATATTTTTATAGCAATATTAAGTGTTTTATTAATATTATTCTTATTTATATCTTCCACTCCACTTGCAATTAATTCCAATGCTGAAGATACTGGATCAATAAATGGAACCATTAAAGTTGAAGCTATAGCAAGAGCAGGCGAAACATTGACTCAAGACCAGACTCAAGGTAATCCTGTTTATTTTTGGAAGCAACTTCAAGCTTTTAAAATATCTTTTGACAGTTCAAAGTTACCAGAAGGACAAGAGCCTCCCCTTTCAGCTGATGGCAAATATACTATAACATATAGTATAGGTTATTATCCTGGATACTTAGACTCAAATCCTAACAATGATGAATTTGTAACTTACGAAAATGTTTGGAGTGCAACTACTGAAAATTATACATCACTGCCTTCATACACTTTCAATGTTGATAATTTTTTAACAAGTTCATTTTATTTAAGTGACAAAGGTTCTTCTACAGAAGTAACTACACAAGGTTGGGGTGTTTATCAATTCACAATAAATGTAAATGGTGCAACTGCAACTTCAAACTATTTTTATGTTGAACCAGATCACCTGACAACAGGCACAACTATAGAAATAGCTTATAAAACAGCAAGCGCCACATCTTCTTTGCATAACGCATATCTTTTCTATGTTGTAGGCACAGATTCTACTTTAAAATATGTTGATAAGAATTGTTTTGTATGGTATGTTTATGGAAAAGATTTTTCAGACAACGCTTATGTTTTAACGCAAGCAGATGCAGGAAAAGGCGACTTTATAGAATATGGAAAATGGCTTTATGAAGATAATGCGATAGATAGAACTGGCGAAGAATTTTATTTTGATGATAACAACCATTCTGGCAACTGGAATGTTTACTGCGTGTACGAAGACGATTATACTAATATAAAAATTCAGTCCGAAGAAGTTGCAGTAATGACTGGAGATATTATTGAGCCTTCTACAATAGTTTGGATAATAGTTGGAGTAAGTTTGGGTGTATTAGCAATAGTGATAGTCGTAATTGTTGTAAGCGTTAAAAAAGAAAAGGTTTGGTAAGCAAACCTTTTTTTATTTATAGAATATTGTGAAAACTTTTATAAAATATTGTGGACATTTGCTCCCATAAAATGAAGATAATTATGGCAGTAAATTTTAATAGCATCTAATGATGCTTTAAAGTCTTCAATTTTATCGGTCGCTAAATAAGATTTTAAATGCGAAATTTCATAACTCAATTCTTTTATTGAAGCATGATTTACTAAATAGCATAATTTTGATTCATTCTCAATCCAATCAAATTCTAAATTGTCAACCAATAAAACGATATCCATTTCTTTTAAACTTTGTTTGTTTGCAATAGCATTTTCAATTTTATAACATTCATCTTGAACTAAAGTCAATGTTGAAGAAACCAAAGTTTCTTCAAAAATACAAATTACAATTAAAAATATAAATATCATTAAAAAATTTATATAATGAAAAACTTTCATGCTCTACCCAACCTTTTAGCTTGAAAAGATTTTCCTTTCCCTTTTTTCAATTGGATATAGCCATTCCCCGATTGTTCTATTGTCAATACTAAAACATCACTAACTTTAGCCATTCCTTCTTTCTTTACAAGCTCTGCAACTTCTTTTTCTTGCATATTTGCTAAATCCATATTTTCTTTTAACAATTTACCTTCACAAACAAGTGTAATAGGGACAAAACTCTCATTGGCTTTTATACCAGCATAACCACAAGTAACAGGTGCAAAATCTGCTTTTGGCAGAACAGAAATCTTACCATTGGTTTCAACAATCGCATACTGAACTTGCCCTATTGAAAAAAAACCTTTTTCTCTAAGAGATGCAAAAATATCATCTATAGTCAGATTTAATTTTTTCATAGCTTTATAATCAATTCCACTAGGATTGATAAGAATTACAGGCTTTCCAGATAAAATTTTGCTAATAATTGTGCTTAACCTTGTTAAAATAGTTAATAAAAAATGCAACACAACCAAGGTCAACAAAGGTATAATTCCATGCAAAACAGGAATAGAAATATCAGCCATAGGAATTGTTGCCAAATCAGCGATAATCAAAGTTAAAACCAATTCAAAAGGTTGCATTTGCCCGATTTGCCTTTTCCCCATAAGCCTAAATACTAATAAAACAATACAGTAAATTAAAATTGAACGAACAATTATTGTTACCATGCCTTTAGTATAAACAGTTCTTTCAAAAATAATTTAAAATATGAAAATTTATACTTTTTTTGCTTTTTTTAGTTTAATTGACTTTGTATAATCTTTTGCCTTAACCACAAAACTTTTTATATCAATTATTCCAAACACTGCAGCTAAAAGGACAAAAGAAACAACACTTACACCACCACCAAAACACAATGTAAAAAATAATGGTAGAAAATAATTGCATATTCCAACAACAAAGCCACACAAAGCCGCACTTGGCAATATTATTAGTATTAAAGTTATAATAGTTTTAGTTAATTTTAATTTTACAGCTGTTTTCTTTTTAAGCATAATTAAATTTAATAAACCTGTTACTAAATAGCTCCCACCTAATCCCCAAATGAATGCGTTTATTCCTAAAACTGGAGATAAAAACCAAATCGCTAAAAACATTACAATTGTTCCAAGAACAAAATTTTTAAAAGATTTTACTTCATATCCTAGCGAGTTTAGTAATGATGAAGTTATGTTAGTTAGTCCCAAAGGCAAAAGGACAAAACTTGCTGCTTGAAGCAATGTTCCACTCATAACATTATCATATAAAAATATCCCTGCAAGTTCTCCCATTGCTAAATATGCCGGAATAAAAAGAGCTGAAATAATTAACGAAAACAAAACAGATGACCTGATTCTGTTTTCTATATGTTCTTTATCATTTTGGGCGACCGCTTTAGACATATCAGGAATTAAAGCTGTTGATAAAGAACCAATAATAGTTGTTGGGACAAACAATAATGGTAATGTCATACCGACAGCAATTCCGTAAAGACTCATGGCTTGTGATGAAGTATAGCCAATACTAATCAACTTTGCAGGTAAGATTACTGCTACCAAAGGTTGAATAAAACTTCCAGCAACCCTTATGCCTGTAATAGGAGTTGATTGTTTTAATAAAGGTTTAAATATTTTCTTTGATGGTTTGCCAAGTTTTCCACCATAGAAAAAATATAAAATGATAACCAGTAACATAGATAAAAAACAAGCTATATTTAATGACCAAGCAACATTAAAAGCTTTTTCCATAACATCAATAGAATTAGCTAACAAAATCACACATAACAAAATTCTTACAATTTGCTCATATAATTCACTAGCACAAAGTGCAAAATAATTATCTTTGCCCCACATGGCGCCTCTAAACACACTATAAATCGCAGAAAAAATTAAACTCGGAAGCATAATAATTAAAATTTGCAAACATCTTTCATCAGTAAAAAGAGAAGCAAAAACACCTCTAAAAAGCAAAACAACTATACATAAAATTATAGAAAGTAAGAATGCAAAAAGTAATGCTGTTGAAACTAAAGAATTTTCTTTTTTGCTATCTTTTGAAATTGAAAATGATGATCCCATGCGAGAGATAATTAGAGGCAATCCACTAGCAATTATTGTCATCAAAACCATAAACACGGAAAAAGCCACTTGATAAATACCAAGAGCTTCAGCCCCAACTTCACGAGAAAGAAAAATTCTAAAAAGAAAGCCTACAACTCTAGTGATAACAGAAAACATTGTTATCAAAGCCACAGTTTTAAATAGTGATTTCATAGCACCTCTCCCCATATAAATATTTTAAGAAAACAAAAAATATTATTAAAGAGGGGCAATATGAAAAAAAACATAAATCCTTATTATATAGTCAATAAAAATGAAAACATAGAGCAAATTGCTAAAAATTGCAACACAAGCTCTATATCTTTATTAATTAAAAATCAAATTCTTCCCAAAGATATTAAAGAAGGGACAATACTAATTATTTAACAGCTTTCTTTTTCTTAAAAACTTTGTAAATTAAGTTTTCAATTTCTTTATTATATTTTATAGAAAAATAAATAGCCAAAACTGCAAAAAGACCTATTAAAATCCAAACATATATTCCCCAACCTGAAAAAGGTATTATGTCGCCTACTGAAAGAAAACTCATTGTAAAAATTCCAATTGTTCTAGTAATTAATTGTGTAACCATAAAAAATGTCCAGCTCATATCTGTAAGTCCAGCAACCATACACAAAACATCATCAGGAAAAAGAGGCAGAAGCATCATTAATACAAAACTATATTTTGCATTGCTTAAATATGATGACCATTTTTTTTGATTGTCTTTTCCCACCATAAAGGAAACCACTTTTTTCCCAAAAATTCTACCTATCGCAAAAGCTACTGCACTGCCTAGTAAGATACCGGCAAGCGATAACAAAGAGGCTTGAAAAGGTCCATAAATTAAACTCCCAGCCACCACAACAAGTGGAGATGGGATAGGTAAAAAAGCAACCTGAATAAATTGCAAAAAAACAAAAAACACTCTTCCCCAAATTCCTTGTTCCAAAATAAAAGATTTGAGTTTTTCCACTGAATTTAATTTTTCCCATAATCCTGTGTAAAGCAAAATTAAATATGTCCCAACAATAACAACTGCCGAAACAAAAACAACAAGTAATATTTTTAAAAATGTTTTAAACTTAGGATTCATAATTTTAGAATATCAATTAAGGTAAAATATATTCTTTTGTAAAAGCATATTTTTTCTTTTTAAACAGATAATACAACAAAGGAGAAAAAAGTGAATAAAACAAAAAAAGAAGCCAAAAACGAAAAAAAACTTGAAAATAACAAAAAAAATTTAGAAAAAAGTGAAAATAAACAAAAAGGTAAAAAGTCTTCAGCTATATGGCTTTTTTCTGTTTGCATTTTGGCAGTAGGATTAGTTCTTTTTTGCCAATTTTATTTTGGTGATCCCGTAAGCGAAAAAACAACTTATTTTCATAACACAAAAGTGAACGGCATAGATATTTCTGGTTTAACCAAAGATGAAGCTTCTGCTTTAGTAAGTTCTTCCCTTACAAATGAAATGGCAAATGCAAAAATTGTCTTAGAAAGCAACGGAAAAAGTTGGGAATTAAACGGAAGCGATTTTGAATATGTGGGAGATATTGACAATTCACTGCAAGAAGTTCTTAGTTATGGACGAGAAGGAAACATTTTTGAAAAGAAGAAAATAGAAAGAAAAATAAAAAATGAAGGGCTTCAAGTAAATATCTCGTATGAGAACTTGTTTGGAGGAATGCAAGAAAAGGTAGAATCTATATGTGAAGAAATTGAAAAAGATTCAGTTTCATCACAAATAAAGTTTGAACCAAATAATGTAAATATGTTTTCTGTTTTTTCAGATACGAAAGGATTTATGGTTGATAGAGAACAATTAAATAATGAAATAGATAAAGCAATTGCAACTAAGAATTATGAAAATATAGAAATCCCATTAATTGAAATCGTGCCTGATGTTGACAGTGAAAGTTTGTTAAAACAAATAGGGAAAAGAAGCGAATTTACCACTTCTTATGCAAAAAGTTCTGCAAAAAGAAAGAACAATATAAAAAAAGCATTAGAAACTTTTAACGGAATGACCGTCCTGCCAAATGAAGAAGTTTCATTTAACAAAACTACTGGCCCACGAACAAAAGAAAATGGCTATGAAAACGCAAACATCATAATTGATGGTAGTTATGTCCCTGGGACAGGTGGAGGGGTATGCCAAGCTTCAACTACCCTTTACAACGCTTTGCTACTTGGAGATATTGAAGTTATAACAGCACACCATCATTCTTTACCTGCAAGCTATGTACCACTATCCTTTGATGCTATGGTTAGCGAAGGATATGCTGATTTAGTTTTTAAAAATAATACAGATGCACCAATTTTTATAAAAACTATTTGCGATGAAAATAATGTAACAGTAGAAATTTATGGTAAAAACTTTGATGATGGGGTTGAAATAAAAACCCGCTCTGAACTTGTAAAAATTTTGCCACATCAAGGTGATAAAATTATCCCAGACACTGAAGGTAAATATTCAAACCAAGTTCTATACAAAGGAGAATATTATAGATTGAAATATCCTAAACAAGGTTATGAAAGTAAAGGTTATTTGCAGTATTTTGAAAACGGACAACTTGTAAAGGAAAAGGAAATTAGACACGACCATTATCAACCACAAATGGGGATTATTATTGAAGGAACAGAAACCTTAGAAGAAGGGATGAAACTTCCAGACAATAATGTAAAATTTACTCCTCCACAAAAATTAACATAAAAAGCAAGCCGAAAAACTTGCTTTTTTATATAAATACAAACTTATAAATACTTAAGCTTTTGCTCTATGGCTTTTATTAAAGTTTTTGAGTCATTTTCTAATTTGCCTTCAAAAACATCTGAAAGTAAGCTAGCCAAAATAGCATTGTATCTATAAGGCTTTACTGTTGGATAATATTTTTTTATATCTTCTCCACTTACTTTTAACTCTTTAGTTGTAATAATTAACTTATGGGAAATAATGTATTTATAAAAGAAATTGTATTTATTTGCTAAATATTTAGATTTATGAACCAATAATTTATAAATTAATGGGAAATTATCGAAATATTTAAAGAAATATTCTTTATTTTGCAATCTATTTAAAGCATCATAATAACCTGATAAAACATTGATATAAAGGCTTACCATCTTTTTATTTAAACCAAAGTTTACTAAAATCAAATTAAGGTAATATGAAATAGAAATTGGTTTTACAGTATCAATAAGGTCAATCAAAAAGCCTTGTGATTTATGCTCTACTTTCTTTACCATCTTTAATTTAATTTTAGCACAATCTATTCCAAAAGATGTCCACAACTTATATTTGTTAAACTGCTTAAAAGCTCTCAAATATGAATTAGCTTTTGAATAACTTGGATATCTTTTTCCGCTATGAAGAATACAGGTGATTTCATGAATAACTCTTTCTCCAGAAATATCTTTAACATTAGATGAAAATTTAATTGCTGAAAGTAAAGTTTCCTTATCTATTTTAAAATTTAATTCACATTCAAATCGAAAAAGTCTTAAAATTCTAAGTCCATCATGCGCAAACACAAAATCAGGTGTTTCAATGGTTTTGATAACTTTGTTTTTAATATCTTCAATTCCACCATAAACATCAATCAATTTGTCATTTTTTATATCGTAATAAATACAGTTGCAAGTAAAATCCCTTCTTTTTGCATCTTCTTCTAAACTTTCGATAAATTCTACTTTATCAGGCAGGTGAGTTCCCCCTTCCTTATAAGTCTCTTTTCGAAAAGTTGAATATTCGAAGGTTTGATTATCGCAACTCACAATAGCCGTGCCTACAAATTTATTTTTTATTTTAACTTCAAAATCTTTTTCTTTTAAGATTTCTGCTAAATCTTCAACTTTGAGAGAACTACAAATGTCTATGTCCTCTCCTTTTATTCCAATCAACGAATTTCGAATATAACCACCAACCACATAAAGCGGAACAGGTAAAATATCTGCTAATTTTTTTAATGATTTTGGAATTACTAAATTCATACACTAGCCCCTTCAAGTAAATACTACTATTTTTGACAGACAAAAGTCAAATCTATTGCAAATAAAGTTGACTTTTAATCGCTTAAAATATATAATATTTCTGTAAAATAAATCATTTTATAATCGTAAAAGTAAATATGAAAAAAGAAATAATCAAAAAAAATGAAGAATTGAAAAACGCCCCACAAAAAAGTGAGCAATTTTTTGATGAAAATATAGTAAAAAGCACGACTAAAGTAATCAAATCAAAAAAAATAAAATCTTTTAAAAAATTAAGTTTAGAAAAAAATAGTAAAACTAAAGATTTTTTTGATTTGTTTAAAATAAAAAACAAAAAAGAAAAATCTATAAAACCAATAGTTCGATTTAATCCAGAATTAGAAAAAGGATTAAACGAAGATGAAGTCAAACAAAGAATTGCTGAAAAATTAACCAACAAAACAAAGGTTAAAGCCTCAAAAACATATCTGTCTATATTTGTAAAAAATATTTTTACTTTTTTCAATATGCTTTGGCTTTTGATAGCTATTGCTCTATTATGTGTAGGCTCTTATAGCGACCTTTTATTTATGTTCGTAATCGTCGCAAATACATCTATAGCGATTATTCAAGAAATTAGAGCAAAAGTAGCAGTTGAAAAACTTTCAATGGTAACCACCCCTCAAATAAAAACTCTGAGAAATGGGAAAACTGTTTTAATTCCCGCTGATCAATTAGTCTTAGATGATATAATTATCTTATCAAGTGGAAATCAAATTCCAACCGATTGCAAAATATTAAGTGGAAAAGTTGAAGTAAATGAGAGTTTATTAACTGGAGAATCAACAGCTATTGAGAAAGATATTAATGCTTATTTGCTTTCAGGAAGTTTTATCGTTTCTGGTGAGTGCTATGCAAAAGTAGATAAAATAGGTAAAGATAACTACATTGAACAAATGGCTCAAAAAGCAAAAGAATTTAAAGCACCCGCTTCCAACTTATTTAAAGATTTAAACAGATTGATAAAATATATTGGTATAGCTCTTGTCCCTATTGGAATATTGACTTTCTTTAAGGAATATTCATTAGGCGGAACACTGCAAACACAAATAACTAATACAAGTGGTGCTTTGACAAGTATGATACCAGCAGGAATGTTCTTGCTTATTACAATATCTTTAGCAGTTGGAGTAGTAAAGCTTTCCAAAAAGAATACTTTGGTAAGAGATCTTTATTCTATAGAAATGTTGGCAAGAACTAATGTTTTGTGCTTAGACAAAACTGGAACCATTACAGATGGGACTATGAAAGTTATTGATTTTGTAACTTTTTCTAAAAAAAGAACTGCCAGCATAAAGAAAATATTATCCAATATTTTAAATGCTCAAAAAACTTCAAATTCCACATCAAATGCAATGATTGAAGAATTTGGTAAAGATATTTCATGGAAAGTTAAAAATGTAATCGAATTTTCATCTGAAAGGAAATATTCTGTAACGCAATTTGAAAACAAAAAAATATATTTTTTAGGTGCAGTAACTAAAATAGGTTGTTCTTTGACCGAACAGCAAAAAGAATTTATAAACGATTGCCAAAATAAAGGATTAAGAATAATTGCATTAACTGAAACCGAAGGTGAATTTTCAAAAGAAATTACAGGAAAAAACTCTACACTTTTAGCTTTTGTTGTTATTGAAGAACACATAAGAGAAGATGCTGTAGAAACAATTCAATGGTTTAAAGATAATGGTGTAGAAATAAAAATAATCTCTGGTGACTCCCCTGCTACAGTTTCAAAAATTGCTCAAAGAGTTGGAGTTGAAAATAGCGATAAGTATGTTTCCCTTGAAGGCTTGTCTATTAAAGAAGTAGAGCAAATGGCTGATAAATTTACAGTTTTTGGTCGAGTAACACCAGAACAAAAGTATGCTATCATAAAAGCTTTGAAAAACAAAGGCAAAGTGGTTGCAATGACAGGTGATGGTGTCAATGATACTCTTGCTCTAAAAGAAGCTGACTGTTCTATAGCTATGGCAGATGGAAGCGAAGTTGCAAGGAGCATATCAAAACTTGTTTTACTTAAATCCAATTTCTCATCTTTGCCAAATGTCGTAAAAGAAGGAAGACAGGTAATAAATAATGTGCAAAATTCATCATCGCTCTTTTTAATGAAAACACTTTTTGCGATAACATTAACAGTTATAACATTATTTGTTCAACTAGCCTACCCTTTTACTCCAAAAGATATGTTACTTCTTGAATCTTTTGTGATTGGTATTCCTTCATTTATTTTGACTTTTGAACCAAACACCAAAAAGATTGTTGGGAATTTTATACCACAAGTATTTAAACGAGCCGTACCGAGAGCCTTGCTGATGTTGTTAAATGTATTTATTATTATGATAATATACTACACACAAGGAGATTTGTTATTATTAGATGCTGAATATAAAACACTTTGCGTTTTAGTATTAACTTATACAGGCTTTTTAAATTTAGTAACGCTTTGTATCCCTGTTACATTAGTTAGAGGTTTTGCAATGGGAATTTCATTTGTAGGTGTTACATCGTTAATTTGTGCGATACCAAAGCTCTTTTCGATTGGTGAAGGAACATTTACAGTTTTAATGACATTCTTTGCAGTTATTGTTTTCTCAATACTTATAATAATACTAATAAAACTTAACAGAAAAAGAATTGAAATATTAAGAGACAAAATAATTAAACTATTACAACGCGAAGAAACTGATGAATAAAAACAAAGACTCGTTCCAATTTTATATTTAAAATTAATTTAAAAAGGAATTAATATGAAAATAATAGCACTACAAGGACATTCTAATTGTGGAAAAACGCATGTATTAAATTTATTTATAAAAAAAGTTTTAAAAACATATCCCGCCAAAATTATAAAAACTTCGTTAAAAGGATATACCCTTGATGATTATTGTGATGAAATTAAAAATGCTAATTCCGTAGATACTGATATAATTTTAGAAATAAATAAAATCAAAATTGGAATTACTACTGCTGGCGACAATGAAACAATACTTCAAAATAGTTTTAATAAGTTTAAAGATTGCGATTTGTGTTTTTGTTCTTGCCGCTTAAAAGGAAAAACTATTGATTTTATAAAAACACAAAGCAAAGAAAATTATGTATTCTATAATCAAATGAAAATTGATAGATCTAAAACATTTCCTTTAGCAATTAATTACGACTTTATTAATAATGAAGTTGCTGATATTTTACTACAGACTTTGGGGAACCTTATTTAAAAATTTCATAAATGTCAATTAATTATTAAATTTTAAATTAATATTAAAAATAAAAAACACTTTAAACAAATAGCTTAAAGTGTTTTTTGTTATAAATTAATTATAATTCGTTAGCAAAATCATATAATGCATAGGATTGTGCTTCAACTGAAATCTTTATCATTGTAGGATAACTGCCATAATCCATAACACCAAAATAAAAATCAACTTGAAAAGAATTTTCATCACTCGAAATAGTGAAATAAACATCTTTATAATAAATATCTCTTGTTTTGTCAAATCTTCCCATCACTTTTGAACCATCAGCATAATAAAGTGTTTGATCTTCTTTAAAATGCAAATGGACATAATTAGAACCTAATTTACTAGAAAGACTTGAACTTATACCATATCCAGAACCATTTGAATAAGATTCATAAAATCTGCCTGATGTATCGTTTGCGCCTGTTCCTAATCTTTCAATTGTGTATCCGTAGAAATTTCCTGTAAACAAAGAAGTCAATACTGAAGTGCTAAGTGAATTATTGTAAATATTTTGAAATTCACTAAATAAATCATCACCCTTTGAAATTAAAATTTTATCAGAATTATTATCAATTTTTATTTCTACATATTCTGCTTGCGAATCAAATCTAGGTTTTAAATCTATTTTAATGCAAGAAAGCAAAATCACTGCTATACCTAAAATTAAACAAAGAGAAAGAATAAGCGAGTTTATAACAATTCTTTTTGTTCGCTTTTTTGATAAATATTGATCATCAATTGATTTTATCTGTTTTGTTTTAGCTTCTGTTGTCATTATTTCTCCAATTAATCTTTTTTATCGTTATCTTTTTTAGATTTAGTTTTTTGCTCTCCAGCAGTTGATTTTTTATTTTTAACTTTTTCAGTTTCTTCTTTAGTATCAGAACTCTTTTCATTAACATTTTGTTTATTAAGAGTCTTTGCTTTTTGTGTTATTTCATTCGTTTCTGTCTCTTCGACTTTTTGCTGTGTTTGTTTAGGTTTTTCGATCCCTAAATAAGTTTTTTTAATATTATCGTATTCTTCTTGAGTAATTATTCCATTTTCAAGCAAACGCTGTCCTTCTTTTATTTTTTCTTCTATAGCTTTTGCCTTTCTTTCTTTTTCAAGTTGTTTCTTGTATTCTTCTTCTCTTTTTCGTTGCTCTTTTTCTTTTTCATCCATAATTTTTGCAACTTCTTCTGCAGTTTTTCCTTCTACCAAAAGGTCAACTTCATCTTTATTGATAGTTTCATGACTTAACAATAATGCAGCCATCTCATCAAGAAGTTTTCGATTATCAAGCAGTATCTTTTTAGCCCTTTTATAATTGTAATCTAAAATATCTCGCATTTCATCATCAGCTTGTGCAGCAAGTTTTTCAGAAAATTCTGCTTTTGTTTGGTAATCTCTCCCAATAAACACTTGTTGGTCTGATGACAATCCCAAAAAGCCTAAATTTTTACTCATTCCCCAATTATGAACCATTTTATGAGCAAGTTTTGTGGCTTGGTTAATATCACTTGAAGCTCCTGTTGTTATGTCTTTAAAAACTATTTCTTCAGCTATTCTACCACCCATGCACATTGCAATTTCGTCCATCAAATGATTATATGATATAAATGAATTATCATTTTCAGGTCTTTGCATAGTATATCCACCAGCCATTCCTCTTGGGACAATAGAAACTTCTTGAATTTCATCAGTGTTTTTCAATAATTTTCCTAAAATTGCATGACCTGATTCATGATAAGCTGTAATTTTTCTATCTTTTTCTGTAACTAACCTACTTTTCTTTTGAGGTCCCAAAGTTACTTTATTGATACCTTCTTGAATATCAGTCATATTGATTTTAACTCTATTAGCTCTTGCTGCTAATATAGCTGCTTCATTAAGCATATTTTCAATATCTGCACCTGTGAAGCCAACAGTAATTTTTGCAAGAGTTTTAAAATCTACACTTTCATCAATAGGCTTATTTCTAGCATGAATTTTTAAAATTCCTTCTCTTCCTCTTACATCAGGAACATTAACATAAATTTGTCTATCGAATCTACCCGGTCTTAATAATGCAGGATCAAGAACATCGCTTCTGTTTGTCGCTGCCAAAACAATAATTCCTTCGTTTGGCTCAAATCCATCCATTTCAACCAAAAGTTGATTTAAAGTTTGTTCTCTTTCATCATTTCCGCCGCCAAGTCCAGCACCTCTCTGTCTTCCAACGGCATCGATTTCATCTATAAATACAATACAAGGTTTGTTCTTTTTAGCTTGTTCAAACAAATCACGAACTCTAGAAGCACCAACACCGACAAACATTTCTACAAAATCAGAACCACTTATAAATACAAATGGAACATGAGCTTCACCAGCGACTGCTCTAGCAAGTAAAGTTTTACCTGTTCCCGGAGGACCAACTAAGAGTACACCCTTTGGGATTCTAGCACCGAGCTGAGTAAATTTTGCAGGATTTTTCAAAAATTCAACAATTTCAGCGAGTTCTTCTTTCTCTTCATCAGCACCAGCAACATCTGAAAATTTCACATTATTATTTGCATAAGAGCGAGCCTTACTTTTTCCAAAAGACATTGCTCCTTTATTTGAAGAATTTATAATTCTAAATATCATCCAAATCATAAATATTCCAAATCCAAGATAGAGAATTGGATAAATAATATCCCAAACATTAACACCTTGAACTGATGGAATAACTTTTACTTCTGGAGCATTTGTTCTTACATATTCAAGGAAGCCTTCAATCTGACCATCAAATGATTTAAAGTTTAAATAATAATCACTATAATCAGGGAATGCTTCAGCATATTTTGAATCTTCAACTAAGAAATAAATAGTGTCACTTGTATAATAAATAGAGTTAAGTTTTTCCGTCTTTTCAGTAGTTTGATTAACATAAGTTCCATCTACTAAATCATAAGCTTGAGAAAAATTGTCAAGCTTTTGTCCAGAATAGCCAGTATTGGTAAAAATCAAAATAATAATTAAAATAGCAATTAATAGAAAAAATAAATAAGAATATTTAAATTTAGGTTTGTTATTATTAACTTCGTTCAATTTAACAGCCTCCTATAACAATTTAGTCATAGAGTATTCTATCATAATTTTTAAATTTTAACAAACAATAAAAAGCTTTTTTTAGATAAAATTTAAACATTTTATCTTTCAGACATAATACTACAATTTTTAACCATCTGGTTGAATTTTTAGATTAAGCATAAAAACCACATTATTTAAATAATCATCTTTATTGTCAAGGGAATTTAAAAATTTGATAAATTTTGCTCTATTTTCTCTATAGAATTTATCATAAACACCTATAACATCTGCTTTACTATCTCTTAAAATCTTTAATGTTTGAGCAAATTGTGTTTTTAATTTACTTTGAACTTTTGTTTCTATTTCTTCGTTAATATCAGTAAATTGAACTTCTTTTTCTATTTTTTGACCTTTTGCATTTATTTCAGTCAGTTGTATTCCTAAAGTAATATTTATGACAAAAATAGGGATATTGTTTTCAAAAACAGATTTTATTGCAATTTTTTTATTTTTAACTAAAAATATCATATCGACATTATTGTTATTTTCTATATCAACATTTTCAATTTTTATGCTGTCCATTGATTTCTTGTTATTTAAAAGGTTTAAGCTATTTAAATTATCCACATTTAATTTTGCCACTTGTTTACCTTCTCGTAGCACAACAGCCTCACCCCTATTTAAAATTTGGCTTTGTCCTTTCAATGAACCTCTTTGTTTTTCTTCATCTGATGAAGCACTACCACCTTGCATTTCTTGCCCTGTTTGTTCTCCCCCTTGCTCAGCAACTCCATTTTCAGATGAACTTGAATCTCCTTGACTTGATTGCTCATCTTTTATATGCTCAATATATCCAATAATAGAAGACTTTTCTGGTCCATAATATCCTTTATAAAAAGCTTCCAAAGATGTATCTACAAAATAAACTTCATTTGCGTTATAAGAGATTAGCTGGTCTAATTTTAATCCCACATTTTCTTCAAGTGAAGAAGTTGCAATAAGCAATTCTTTAGCAGTTGTGTTTGTGCAAATAAACACGGTATTTTCTGGCAAAGATGCTATTCTTGACAAATAATCTATTGAAGCAGAAACATCTTCTTCAAGCATTTTTTCATTAACAACTGTTGTTTTTGCATGAGATAAACCGATATCTTTCCCTAAAGTAAGCTGAGCATCAAGCACTGCCTCTGAAACTGAAGAACCTATACCTGAAATAACAGAATTAGACTGCGTAAATTCTTGATTTTGAGTTGGTATAAATGTTAAAAATGATATTTCATATTTATCTTCAATTTTGTCTATTCCCACTGCTAAAACTATGGCTCTTTTTCTGCTTTCACCAGGAGAAAATATGGCAAAAGGCGTAAAAAAAACAAGTATAACTATTAATACCAAAATAAAAGGATATTTCTTAACCCATTCAATTGCTTTTTTCATCTCTCACCCCTTTATTTTTTATCCTTTTATTTTTTGAAAACGAAACTGCAAAAATAATAAAAGGCAACAAGAAATTACTTAACAATGAGAAATAACATAAATAGGAAGTAGTAAAATTAATCATTAATTCATATTTTCCAATCAAAATAAAGTAAATAACAAAGAATAAAATATCAAAAACGGCAATAGCAAATTTGTTGTTCAATTTGGTGAAAACCATTGAAAAACTTTCACAAAAAGCATATTGAAAAATTTCTAGCTGAAAAAGTCCAAGTGTCATAATTGTAAGCATTGCAACTATATCAAGTCTTCCTATTGCATTAAACTGAACAGAAAAAACAAGCAAATCAGCTAAAGCATTATTGTGCATAAAAGCTGTTATTTGATACTTAGCGTAAAAAATAACAAAAATTGAAGAGACTATCAAAATTCCCAAAATTACAAATCTTAAAAATTTTTTAACATCATTTTTCTTTAAGTTGATTTTTTCAATAAAAACAAAAAGGACTAAATAATCTCCAAACGAAAACAAATATTTAAACGATGTATTAAATATTGTTAAAGGATTTGCTGTAAAAAATACAGGCATTGATATTTCTGTAAAAAATGCAATACCAAAACAAAACAAAATACCTGCAATTACTAAATAAAAAAACAGTTCAAATGTTCTGCTTATAGACCTAAGTCCACAAATAACACCATGATTAACGACAGGCAAAAAACAAACTATTGCTAAAAAGCCAAATTCATCTTGATAAACTAAATCTTTTAAGTAAACATATACAACAGAGTAAGTTAACATTGTTTTAAATAAAAAAAAGATTAAAAAGATAAAAATAATAAATTTAGCACAAAAATGCCCTATCTTTTTTTGCAAAATTTCTTGCAAATTTTCATTAGGAAACTTTAATTTAACATACAAAAATATACTTAAAATTAATAGTTCAACAAAAAAAATAACCAAAATACCAAAAATAGAATCCGCTTTAGTTTGTTGATACATAATTGATGGCAATAGTAAAATTTTATTTGCTAAAATAGTCAAAAAGATTATTATCCCTGTTTGTCTAGCACTTATTGTTCTCATTTTTCTCCCTCCTTTGAACCCGAAAAAGATTTTGGCGGAGATTTCATTTCGTTTGGCGCAACTTTTATGAGAGCATCTTGTAAATCTTCTTTTATCCTAGGAGCATAAGGAGCTAAATAAGGTGAATTAAAGTCATCTAAAGTATTGAGATAATTGACTACATAAACAAATCCTGTTACTATTCCCAAAATACCAAGTGAACCTCCAAGAATTATAAAAACAATCTGCAAGACAGTTATTTGCGATTGCTCTTCGGGAACAGTATATAATGCAATTTTAGCTAAAGCTGTTATGATAACCCCAGGTGGAGATATAAGCCCCGCTTTAACTCCGGTATCCCCTAAAATCAAAGCCCCTACAACACTTGTTGCTAGTCCCAAATAACTTGGCAGACGCAAGCTAACTTCATATAATATTTGAAACAAAAGAAAAATAAACAATATTTCAAGAAATGGCGTAAAAGGCAATCCTTGAGTTGTATCAGCAATAGTTATTAAAAAATTTAAAGGTAAAATATTATAATGGAAAAGTTGAAGTGCTAAATAAAAACCTGGAGCAACAATTGCTATTAAAAGCCCAAACATTCTTACAAATCTGACAACTGTTGAATAATGATGATTTGTATAATAATCGTTGCTAGACTGCATATCTTCAATTAAAATAAATGGAACGGTTAAAACTATAGGTGAATTATCAACAATGATTGCAACTTTACCTTCCAACATTTTTGATACCACAACATCAGGTTTTTCTGAATTGCCTATCTGTTTAAATAATGAATTTGGTCTTTTTTCTAAAAAAGAAAGTATGTAATAAGAGTCAACAATCCCATCAATCTTGATTTTGGATATTTTCTTTTTTATTTCGTCAATTACTTTTTGGTCTGCAATTCCTTCTATGTAAGATAAGACCACTTTTGTTTGTGTAACCTTACCGACATTCAAAGTTTCAAAAACAAGATCTTTTGAGTGTATTCTTCTACGCAAAAGCGTTATATTTGTATTAAAATCTTCAACAAAACCTTCTCTTGGTCCTTGTATTACAGGAGATGTTGGGGGTTCGCTAGGTATTCTGGTTGGATATTTGGCTATATCGACTGAAATTATTTCATCAAAAAAATCTGAAAAAATAACTACTTTACCATCTAAAATGTTTGTAATTATTTCATTTTCATTAATTTTTTCAACGACATTGTTCTTTAGTATTTTTTCTATTAAACTTTGTGCATTTATTTCATCTGAAAAATTTTGAATTGGCAAATAAATAGATTGAGAAAAAAGTGTAGGGTCGGACATACTCTTTAAAAAAACAAAACCAATCGTTCCTTTTTTGCAAACAAAAACACGACTAGAAAAGTCATCACTGTTATGAAGTTGCTTTTTAAAATTGTTTATTTTCTCATTTATAATTTGCCCCATTGCCCACCTTTTTTTGATAGTATGAGTCAAACAAAATAAATTATGTAATACCATTCTTGCAAAGATAAAATATAAGAAATTCTGCAACAAAAAAACTCATCACCTAAGATGAGTTTTTTATGACCTATTAATTAAAAAGTCCTTTGAAACTATTTCCAAATTTGAAAGAAGGAACTTTCTGAGCTGGAATTTTAACCTTTTGTTTAGTTGAAGGATTGATTCCTTCTCTTGCAGGACGCTTCTTTAATTCATAAGTTCCAAAACCTGCGATTTGAATTTTTTCTCCTGATTTTAGCGCATCAATAACTGTTGCTGCCATAGCATCAAAAGCAATTCCTGCATCTTTTTGAGTGAAATTTGCTTTTTCAGCGAATGCTTTGATAAATTGTTGTTTGTTCATCTATCAATCTCCTTTTTAAAATTTTAGGCTTTAACCTACTTAAATAATAGCATAAAACCAACCATTTTCCAAACGATTTTAGCCCTTCCAAGCAAAATAATCAAGCAATTTTGGCATAAAATATTCAAAAAGACCTTTTAATTGATAATAACCTCTGATAAAAAAGAAATCTGAATAAGCACCATTATAGCAAATTTTCACAACTTTCCCTACAACCATTTCTTCTAAGTTTACAGGGCCATAATATCTAGCATCAGAACTATTTGCTCTATTATCTCCTAGATAAAAAATATCTCCTTTGCCTACTTCATAAAACTGAATTGGCATTCCATTATAATAAATAGTTTCAACTTGCCCTTTTTCATAGTATCTACCACCAGTAAAAATATAGTTCTGATAAAACTCTATATCATAATACACATTTGAAACTGCTACAGCATTTTTATCTTCCCAATCTGGAACACCGTTATCTTTATAAAGTATATAATCTTCATTTAATACTTCTATTTCATCAGTTCCAGCTTTAATTCTTAATACATGATAATAAAAATTATTATTTTCATCTCTTACTTTAACAAGAGATATTTTATCCCCTTCAAAAGCCAATACCCTTTTTATAATTGTTGTATCAGAATTTGGATTATTAGGTTGTTTAATTATGATAATATCACCATAATCAATCTCTCCATCTTTATCTACAATCGCCATATCTTGAGCTTGACTTTGCGATTCAATATCAGCATTCAAAGTAGGTTGCATAGAACGACCAGTTATTGTCATAATGTAATAATTATTATGAAACCATGAGTAAAGAATAGTAAAGATAACTGCAACTACAAAAAAAGCAATATACATGCTTTTCAAACATTTTTTTGTTAACTTTGTACATCTTTCATCTTCGAAATATAAATATTTATTTTCTTCATCAAATTGAAATTGCAATTTTATCACCTAAAAACTTATAATACACTATTTTTATAATGTTTCAAAACAATTTTGTCATTTGTCTAATTTTGAAAATTTACACCCACAATAGTTTTGTCGATATAAATTATACTTTTTTGAAAATTCTATACTTTTTTTATATCCGTCTTGTTTTTTATAATTACCTTCTAAAAATTCTATACCTTCATTAAAAGAAATGCTTTTCCCAATCGCATTAATAACAAGTGCATTCTTATGTGGAGAAACAGTTAAAGTTGTTCCAAAAGCATCGTAGCCAAGTGCTTTTGCTTTTTGTGCTGTTTTTAAAAGTCTTATTTTAAAACAAACTGCACATCTAGCCCCACCTTCTCTCTCATTTTCGAGTCCTTTAATTTGATCTAAAAATTCACTTGGATTATATTTTTCTTCAATTACAGGGATATCAACAATTTTACAATATCTTTTTTGCTCGCTTAACCTGTGGTTATATTCTTCGTCAGTATCTATATTAGGATTATAATAATATATAGTTATATCATAATCATTTTTAAGAAAGTCAATAACTTGAGTAGAGCAAGGCCCACAACAAGAGTGTAATAGCAATTTTTTCATTTTACACTCCTTAAAATTTTAATAACATCTGAAAATATTTGATTTTCAGAAACCATTTTTTTTAATTCTTCATCAACTTTTTCAATTTTAAACATTAAACATCCTAAGCAATCACCACAATCTATAAAAACTTGAACAACATATAATAGTTTTTCGTTAAATCCTTTTACTATGTATATAGGAAAAACATAATCTCCTAATCTTAATTTATATTTTTCATATAATTCAAATTTTTTACTTAATAGTTTACTATCTTTACAAAAATTGTCATAATTTTCAAAAAATTCATCGTTATTTCTATGTATTTCAAAAAAAGAAATTACATTTCCCTTATCAGATAAATAATTTTCAGTATTAATAAAACCTTGTCCATTTGGCAAAAAATATTTATCACTAGTCAAGTGATAATCTTTGGGCAAAATAAAACTCATGCTATTTAATGTATCAAATACTCGTTTCATAATTTCCTCGCCTAGATTATGGCAAAAAAATAAATGTTTGTCAAGTATTTAATTATAGCCCTTGCACTGCATATAACATAATATCATTAATAGAATTATTAGTTAAAAAATATACTAAAATTTTACCTTCTCTTCTGTAAGAAACCATACCCTGATCTTTTAATGTTTTAAGTTGATGAGAGATCGTTGTTTGATTTATCCCCAAAACAGTTGATAAATCATTAACGCACATATTCATCATTGATAAACATGTCAAAATTTTAATCCTAGTTGAGTCTGCAAAATTTTGAAAATAATCTGCGAGTTTTCTAGAAGCACTATCACCTGGCAAAGCACCAACTAAATCTCGTCTGTTTTTTTCTGATAAAAGAAGAAACCTATTCATTTTTCACTTCCTTTTGTTAACATTTAGCAAATATTAATCATAAATATTAATTGAAATTGCCTGCAACCTTATTTTGACAAATACAAAAGAAATAACAAAAAAGAAAAATGTTCTTTTTTGTCAGATTTATAAAAATTTTGTAAAAAGGGGGAAATTTATGAATAGCACTCAAAATATTCTGTTTGTTCTTTTGTTATCTGTCATAACATCGGCAACTGATACTAATTTAAATACAAATACAAACTTCTTATTACTCTTGTTACTTGCTTTGAATGGACAGAATTACTACAATACAAATTCATGCACTCAAAACACTTGCCCGAATAACGGAAATTCATTCTTTTTCTAAAATTGCCTGCTCAGGCAATTTTTTTATCAATTTTTTCTATTTTAAAAACCAATGAAAAAAAATAATTTAAAAAATATAAAATTTTTTGAAAAATGTTTTGTATTTTTATTTTTTTGTGTTATATTACTAATGTAATTAAATTTTGAGGAGGCAATATGAAAGGTTTATTAGCTTTAGTAAGCAGTTGGGCTCAGTTCTTTACTAATTTCGAGAGTGAAACAGGTGTATCTGAAGGAGAGTACCAGCTTTTACAAAATGTATTTAATATTTTATCTATAGTTTTATGGGTAGTTCTAGGCATAGTTGGAGCTGTAGGTGCTATTTATGCTATTTACGCAGGTATTAGGCTTGCTAGAGCTGATGAACAAGGTAAAAGAGATGAAGCAAAAAAGCATTTGATTTACATTGCTGTTGCAGTGGGTGTTACTCTAGTTTTAATTTTATTCTTTAATACATTCCTTCCAATGATGTTAGATGCGTTTGGTGTTCGTGATACTATGTGGACAACAAAATAAAAAAAACCTTGCCGAAAGCAAGGTTTTTTTATAAAACTTTTAATTTAATTAAGAATAAAAAAATTATAAAATGTTGCAATATTTTTTTGTTTATGTTAAAATATTAAATATAAATCATTAAATTGGAGATAAATATGAATATTTTTTCTTTTCTTAATTATTACTATTTAGGATCTTTATCATGGTTAAATGAATTATACAATACTCTTCCACTGATTTTATATACAATAATTGCTGTTGTTGGAGGGGCTGGAACAGTTTATGCTATCATTTTAGGAATAAACCTTGCTAAAAGCGAAAGCGATGATGCAAGAAAAACAGCTCAAAACAGAATAAAAAATACCATTATCGGTATAGTAGTACTTTTAGCTCTTGTTTTATTTATTACATTGGCTATACCTGAGATTTTGCATGCTATTTACCCCGATCTAGTAGTAAATGATGTAACTAATGTTTAATTTAAAATCAAAAAAGAATTTTTAAACATATATACTTGTGTAAAGGAGAAATCTAATGCGCAAGTTTTTTTTATGTCATAACAACTTAACTGAAAAAGATGAAATTAAAACAATGACAACTTCTTTATTTGGGAGGACCTTATCAATACAATCCTCCTCAATGAATGAAATAAAAAATATAATTCAATTGCTATATAACAATCTAGTTTCCGCAAAAGAAGTTGCTAACCAAAATCAAATAATTGACGACTTATGTAAAACAGAATTATTGGTTAGTAATTTATATTATTCTTTTTTTGCCTCTCCTTTAGAATTGCCTGATAAAAGTGAAACAAAAACAACTTTAAAAAATTACATACTCCAATCTTTAGATCAGGCAAAAAATCTTATTGAAAAAATAAATATTCCTGAAGAAAATAGAATTGCGGGTATCATATATTTTAATTTACAAAACATCTTAAATTCAGTTTCTAATTCCCCTGCTATTAACAAAGAATAATTTTTTATTTTTCATTATAATTTGTTATATAATTTTTTTTACATATATCTTCTAGTTCTTTTACCCCTTTCAATAAAATAATATAAAAATTGAAATCTATTTGAGCCATTTTAAAAAAGAATTCCTTTGTTATTGAAACGACTAATCTTTTTTCAATATTTAAATTTTCTTCATTATTGGTTAAATCGATTAAATTTTGCTTTATTTCAGTGTTTAATATTCCTTCCGCCTGTATATATGAAAGAATTTTAATCATTTTTATTTCGCTATAATTGTCTTTAATGTTTTTTATTCTTTTGTTAAAAATCTTATTTATCTTTTGATATCTTTTTGTCCTTGCTTCAATAATTGATTTAGCAAAAATGTCTTCATCTGAATGATGAGGAACACAAATTTGACTGTCTTTTAAGTACGAATTAATGTAATTTTTAATAACCAAAATAATATCTTCTAAATCAGTTACCATTTTGTTTAATTCTGCTAATAAAACATCTTTCATTTTTATTCCTTTTTTATTATTTTATAATATAAAAAATATTTTTTCAATAAAACAATTACATTTTTTCCTTTTTCAACATAAAATGAATTGGAGTGAAAACTCCGAGTGAGGATAAAATGTTATTTAATAATTTCGGAAATAATAGACAAAATTGTTGCCCTCCTCGACCTTGCCGCCCACCAATAATAATATCTGGTGCAACTGGGCCTACTGGACCTATGGGCCCCGCAGGTCCACAAGGTGAAACTGGACCTACTGGTGCAACTGGACCTACTGGGCCTACTGGTGCAACTGGACCGACTGGTGCTACAGTAACAACAGTTGAAGTTATAGCAACAAATACTTTAGCTGCTGGTCAGCCAGCAAGTGTTGTTCAAAGCGGTGTCGGTTCAACAGCTGATTTGACTTTTAACATACCTCAAGGTGCAACAGGACCTACTGGACCGACCGGTCCTACAGGACCAACTGGACCGACTGGCACAACAGGAGCCACTGGATCTCAAGGTGCAACAGGACCTACTGGACCGACTGGCCCTACAGGAACTGGTGCAACTGGGCCTACTGGACCTGCTGGAGCTATTGGCCCTACTGGTCCTACTGGACCTACTGGTAGTGGAGCAACAGGACCTGCTGGTGCAACTGGACCTACAGGACCAACTGGACCGACAGGACCGACTGGTGCTGGTGCAACTGGGCCTACCGGACCTCAAGGAGTAACGGGTCCAACTGGACCTACCGGACCTGCTGGTAGTGGTGCAACTGGACCTACAGGACCTACCGGACCGACTGGACCGACTGGACCTGAGGGGGCTGAAGGTGCTACTGGCCCTACTGGAATACAAGGACCTGAAGGTGCTACTGGGCCGACTGGACCGACTGGTCCACAAGGTGATGCTGGTGCGACTGGAGCTGAGGGGCCAACAGGACCTACTGGAGATACCGGACCTACTGGACCTACTGGACCTCAAGGCGATGAGGGACCTACCGGGCCGACTGGACCTGAGGGGGCTGAAGGTGCTACTGGCCCTACTGGACCTCAAGGTGATACTGGGGCTGAAGGTGCAACCGGACCTACTGGACCTACTGGACCTACCGGGCCGACTGGACCTGCAGGAGCAGCTTTACAAGGGTTATCTGCTTATGCCGGACTTTATAATAGTCAACCACAAACAACACTAGCTAAAACAAACTCATATACCCCTTTACAACTAAACACAAAAATGCCTTCATTAAACGCAAAAGTAGATAATAACCAAATTACAATAGAACAAGATGGAGATTATGAAATAATTTATCGTGTAAAAATTATTTCTCCAATAAGTTTAAAATTTGCAGTTTCAGCAAGAAAAAATTCAATATCTATCCCCGCTTCAAAAATTGAACAGACAACAATAAAATCATTATCTGAAAATGAATACATTGCAGAGTTTTCAAATTTAATAATTGAAACTTTAAGCAAAAATGATGTCGTTGATTTAGCCATTACACCTTTAAGTGAAAATAGCGCAACAATAACTGTTCCAGAAAACGGAGATATAGTTTTAGTTGTAAAAAAATTAAATACCACAATTTAGCAAAATTAAGAAGGGTTTAATCGCCCTTCTTTTTTATATAAAATAATTGACAAACTTTTTTATTTTTGATATTATCTTGATATGAGTAATACAAAATTTTTAGCACTATTATAAAACTTGTGTCACTTTGGGTGGCACAATATTGGTTGTGCTATAAATTTGCGAGCACAACCAAGTGCTCGTTTTTATTTGGAGGAAAGTATGAAAGAATATAATACTCATCAAATTGAAGAAAAATGGAAAAAATATTGGGAAGACAACCAAACTTTTAAAACTGATGTTTGGGATTTTTCAAAACCTAAGTTTTATGCTCTTGATATGTTCCCATATCCTTCTGGAGCAGGATTGCATGTTGGACACCCTGAAGGTTACACAGCAACAGACATTGTGAGCAGAATGAAAAGAATGCAAGGTTATAATGTTTTGCACCCAATGGGTTTTGATTCTTTTGGTTTAGCTGCTGAACAATATGCTATTTCAACAGGGAATCACCCTTTTCAATTTACTAAAGAAAATATTAATTTTTTCCGTTCACAATTAAAAAATTTAGGTTTGTCTTTTGATTGGTCAAGAGAAATTTCAACTTGTGATCCAAGTTATTATAAATGGACTCAATGGATTTTTAAAAGACTTTATGAAAATGGACTTGCTAGAAATGTAGAGATGCCTGTAAACTATTGTGAAGAACTTGGTTGTGTTTTAGCTAATGATGAAATAGTTGACGGAAAATCAGAAAGAGGTGGATACCCAGTAATTAAAAAGAATATGAAACAATGGGTTATAGATATTCCAAAGTATGCAGAACGATTAATTGAGGGTCTTGATACAATAGATTGGCCAGAAAGCACAAAAATAATGCAAAAAAATTGGATTGGAAAATCGACCGGTGTCGAAGTTGATTTTGATATAGTCGGCGGTGGTAATTTTTCAATTTTTACTACCTGTATTGAAACAATCTACGGAATAACATTTATGGTTCTTGCCCCAGAAAACCCAATAGTAGATAAACTTAAAGACAGAATTAAAAATTGGCAAGAAGTGGAAAACTACAGAAAGGAAACAGCAAAACTTAGCGACCTTGAAAGAACAGAATTAAATAAAGGTAAAACTGGAGTAAAATTAGACGGCATATTAGCAATAAATCCAGTTAACAATAAACAAGTTCCTGTTTTTCTAGGAGATTTTGTTTTAGCAAGTTATGGAACAGGTGCTGTTATGGCAGTTCCAAGCCATGATCAAAGAGATTTTGAATATGCAGTTGCACACAAAATTGAAATGATACAAGTAATAGATGGCAAAGACGTGTCTAAATGCGCTTTTGAAAAACAAGATTATTTAGGAAAAGGTTGCAAACTTATTAATAGCGAAGAATTTACTGGTTTAACGGTAGAAGAAGCAAAACAAGCCATAACTAACAAACTTGTTAAAATGGGTAAAGCAAGAGAAAAAGTTAACTACAAAATGCATGAATGGATTTTTGCTAGACAACGCTATTGGGGAGAGCCACTTCCTATAGTTTACAATGATGATGGCACGATAACTGCATTAGACGACAAAGATTTACCACTTGTTTTACCAGTTTTAAAAGACTATAAGCCAACAAAAGATGGAAATAGCCCTCTTGCTAGAGATGAAAAATGGGTAAATACAACATATAAAGGGAAATCTTGCAAACGAGAAACATCTACAATGCCTGGAAGTGCTGGTTCTAGCTGGTATTTCTTGAGATATATTGATCCTAAAAATGATAACGAGTTAGCAGACAAGAAATTATTAGAGCATTGGATGCCTGTAGATTTGTATGTCGGTGGTCCAGAACATGTTGGCGGACATTTGTTGTATTCAAGAATGTGGAATAATTTCCTTTATGATATTGGCGTTGTCCCTGTTAAAGAGCCTTTCCAAAAGCTTGTTCATCAAGGAATGATACTTGGAGCTAATGGAATTAAAATGGGGAAAAGATATCCTGAATTCATTGTTAACCCAAATGATGTTATCGCTCAATATGGAGCCGATACTTTAAGACTTTACGAAATGTTTATGGGGCCACTTGAAGTTTCTAAACCTTGGGATAATAATGGTGTCGCTGGATCTAGAAAATTTTTAGATAAAGTTTGGAAAATTTATCAAGAGAAAGAAATAGTTGATAAACAAAACGACAACTTAAAATTTATTTATAATCAAACAGTAAAAAAAGTAACTGAAGATTTTGAAACACTTAACTTCAACACTGCAATTTCACAAATGATGATATTTATTAATGCAGTATTGAAAGAAACGATTTTTCCAAAAGAATATGCTGAAGGATTTATTAAATTGCTAAATCCTATCTGTCCTTTCATAACCGAAGAAATTTGGCAAAATCTTGGACATGAAAATACAATTTCTTATGAAAAATGGCCTGGCTATGATGAAAAAGCTTTAATTGTTGACCAAATAGAGATTCCTGTTCAAGTTAATGGAAAAGTTAAGGGCAAAATAAATATTTCTTTAAATATGTCACAAGAGGAAATTGAAACTCTTGCAAAAGAAAGCGTAAAAGACTCTCTTAATGGACAAAATATAAAGAAATTTATCTATGTTCCTAAAAGAATTTGCAACATAATTATTTAAAAACAATGCTTAGCTAAATTTTATAAATAGCTAAGCATTGTTTCTTTCCTAAAATCTTAATATTGTATTTTTATTTGCTTTATTTTTATATTTTTTTTAAAATAGTTTTAGATAATAAATAAAAATTTGTGTTTCAAACAAAATAATTGTATATATTTTTTACCGAGGAGAAATTATGAACTTTTTTGAAAAATTTTTATATACATTTCAAAATACAATGGCAACACCTCAAATATTTGGCTGGTTCCATATTTTATGGCTTTTGATAATAACTACTGCAATTACTTTAATAATAATCTTTCGTAAAAGAATAAACGAAAAAGGTGTGAGATACACGATTTTAACAATAGGAATTTTATTAATACTTTTTGAAACTATGAAACAATTAATTTATAGTTTTAACTGGAATTCAAACACCCAAACATCAAGTTGGAACTATCAATGGTATGCCTTCCCCTTTCAATTTTGTTCTACGCCTATGTACATAATGTTAGCTGCTGGATTAAGCAAAAAGAATCTTTTTCGAGAATCTTTATATGCTTACCTTGGTACATTTGCTTTATTTGGTGGTTTAAGCGTTATGTTTTATCCTGGAGATGTTTTTTGCTCAACAATTTTTATAAATATTCAAACAATGTTTTGGCATGGTAGCATGGTAGTAGTAGGAATTTTGCTTTGGGTAACAAATTCAATTCAAATAAAACAAAAAACTTTAATAAAAGCAAGTTGTGTATTTGCTGTCATGTTAGCGATAGCAATGACTTTAAATTACATATGGAAATTTGCAGGAGGATTAGAAACCGGCCAAACATTCAATATGTTTTATATAAGCCCTTTCTATAATTGCACTCTCCCTTTGCTTTCAATCATATACAGCAACACCCCATACATAGTCTTTTTGCTATGCTATGTATTTGGTTTTATCTTAATAGCATATTTGATAATTTTAATAGCAATGGCAATAAATAAACTTAATCTTGTTTATAAAAATAAAAAGAAAAATATTGCGAATAGATAACAATATTAAAAAACGGAGAAACTTATGAAAATTTTATGCTATGGTGATTCTAACACTTGGGGTTATATTCCTAATGTTAACGGGTATTCAAAAACTGCTATTGCACAACAATACAATAAACAAGATTGTTGGTGGTATCCTTTAACACAACAAAATAAGCTATTTATAAATGGCTTGTGTGGAAGGTGTATTGCACATGAAAATAAATGGTTAGAAAACAGAAATGCTTTTATCACAATTGAAAAAGATTTAGAAAAATACAATAATATAGATTTAATTATTTTGCAATTAGGAACAAACGATTGTAAAAGTCAATATGATGACCCAGCCGAAGAAATTGCAAAAAATTTTCAAAATTTGATAAATAAAATAAAAAGTATTTCTAATGCACATTTTATGATAATTAGTCCTGCCCAAATAAAAGAGGATACTGCAATAACTCAAAAATATTACAAAGGAGCTAATAAGAAAAGTATTCAATTAAACAATCTTTATGAAAAGATAGCAAATAAAAACGGTTTTATTTTTGTTTCTGGTTTAGATTTAGATATAGGAGAAGATGGAGAGCATTTAACTTTGCTTGGGCATAAACAACTCAGTCAAAAAGTTATAAAAGCATTCATAGAGTACGAACAAAATTTAACAAAAGAGCAAAAATAAAGCAAAAAAATATATAAATTTGAAAAAAACTTAACTAAAAATTAACAATTTTAATTATATATGATATAATAATTTTGTTATTGGAGAGATGTCAGAGAGGCCGAATGAGACGGATTCGAAATCCGTTATACAACTAAACTTGTATCGGGGGTTCGACTCCCCCTCTCTCCGCCAATAAATTTACTCTAAAAACTTTTTATTATACCACTATTTTTGTATATTAAGAATTTAAATGTTTAAAAAAAAGATAAAATAATTGCTTAAAAGGAAAAATATGAAAAATGTAAAGCCTAAAATATCATTACAAAATGATAAAAATAACTCTACTGAACAAAAACTTATGCGTTTTCATACATTAAATTTAAATCCAATATATTTTGATCTTATCAAAAATAAAGAAAAAACGCTGGAAGGCAGATTGAATGATGAAAAACGACAAAATTTCAATGTTGGCGACACAATAACTTTTTATAAAGAGCCTGAAAAAATTGAAACAATAAATGCCATCATTTTAAATAAATATCTTTATAAAAACTTTGAAGAAATGGCAAATAACTTAGACAAAAAAGATTTAGGATTTGCAAATTCTACAAAAGAAGAAATGATAAAAGTTTATAGAACAATTTATTCCAAGAAAAACGAAGATAAATATGGTGTTGTTATTTTTAAAATAAAAGTTATTTGATAGCTATTTCGTTTTATTATAAAGAGATTTACTAAAATCGTTTTTATCAGTTTTAAATATAGTAAAAAAATGACTTTACAAAAATTTAATTTTAATGTAAAATGTAATAAAGGAGTTTGGAATGTTATATTTTACAATGATTACAACTGCTGTTCTTCTTATTTTGTTTATTAACATTCCTTTTTTCGTACAATATTCTTTGCCAATAGGCTTATTTTTTGTATATTTCATTTTATCTGTAGCAATATGTGGATTAATTTCTTTTGTTATTATGCTTATTGTTCATAGATGCCCTAAAAAATTATTTAACCCATATTCAAAAATATTTAAAACTTATAAATTTGAAAATACTTTATTTAATTTTCTATGTGTAAAAAAATGGAAGGACAAAGTTCCAGAGCTTGGTAAACTTGGAGGATTTGAAAAAAACAAGCTTCAAAATCCAAAAAACGCTGAATATTTATACGAATTTTTAGTTGATAGTTGCAAATCCGAAACTATACATACCTTGTCAGCAATTTTTGGTTTTACAATATTTTTTATAATTCCTTCACAATTCACTTGGGTAATCACATTTCCTGTTTTTTTAGTAAACTTCATATGCCATTATATGCCAAGTATAATCCAAAGATATATGCGACCAAGATTATTAAAACTTTATGAAAAAGTAAAATTGCGTCAAGAAATTGAAATTGTTAAAGATAATGATGATAACACCTTGTATGATGAAGAAGAATTACAAGAAAAAACCACAAATTAAAAAAGCAAGATATTTTCTTGCTTTTTTATTAAACAGCTTTTTCTTTTTTCTCAATTTCTTCCATAATTATATCTGCTATTTGGGAAGATCCATTTTGGTTTTTATCTAATTGTTTTTTTATGTTATCTTTATATACATCTAATAATTGTGGATTTTTTATCCATTCCTCAACCTGTTTTCTTGCTTTTTTCTTATTATAAATAGCTACTCCACACCCCATTATATTAACAAACAAATTAATGGTTGCTTTCTCCATGTTTTGCGCATAGAAGTTAGCTAAAACAGGTGTCCCCATATATAAACTATCTAAAATTGCATTTGGCCCTCCTTTAGTTATAAATACATCACAAGCTCCATACAGTTCATGTGCTTTATCAGTAAAGCCCATCGGCATTAAAGTTATATTTGATTTAGTTTTTTTAGCTTTTTTCTTAAAATAATTTAAAACTTTTTCATTTTTACCTGCAAGCATAACAATAGTTAAAGGCAAATCGGTTTTCATAAGCTCTAATGTGTATTTTTTTGCATTTGCACTTGCATAAGCCCCATCAGCAACAATAACAGCAAATTTATCTAAAGGTATTCCATATTTTTTTCTAAAATCTTCTTTTGTCCCCTCTGCATTTACAACCGAGTCCCTAGCAGTAAAAAATACTTTTTTCAATGCTTCAGGCTTAAATTTTCTCTTTTCTATTGCTTCTTTTACCGCAATCTCATTATTAGTGATGAATATTTCGCTTCTATTGTCCCACCAACAATGAACATTATTGTCTGGATCATATGTGATAATTGTTAAATTTGGCATATATCTTTTCTTTAGCTCTATAGCACATAATGTAATAAAATGATGTGTTGAGATAACGACATCTGGATTTCTTTTTCTCATTGCTTCAATTGTGCCATCAGTTGCCTTTTTGAAAATAGTTTTATGAATTAATTCCAAAGACCTTTGTTGCCCTAGTTTTTCCAAAAGCCAAAACATGAAAGCACCATAACCTTTGACTTTATTTGTGATTTTAACTTGACCACTCATAAATTTTTCAAATTTTATTTGTTTTTTGTTGTTATCACATTTCATAATGTGTTCTTCAATTATTTCAAGTTCATTACCATATTTTTCTTTCAATTTATTAGCAATAGCAGTTGCACTCATAATATGCCCCATACCACTTTCTATATATGTAACTAAAACTCTTGGTTTTTTGTTTTTTTCTTCTAAAAATTTTTCCAGCTTTTGTATCTTGTCACTCATAAATACCTCTATAGATATTTTACATTAAATTTTAAATAAAAACAAACAAAAAACGACATTTTTTAATTCAAAAACAAAATCATCAAATACAAAATTATGGATTACTAAAAAATTTTAATAATCTTTCACAAAACATTTTTTTATTCATATGAATATTTAAGTTAAAATTAAAAAAATATTCGATGAAAATACATAAAGAAAGATAAATTATTTTGCAAAAAAAGTAAATTATATTATAATAAAAACTGATATGTGGAATAGTAAAAAAACAAAAAAGAAAAAAGTAATAATTATAACTGAGCCAGGTGTTGATGATGCCGCTTGCTTAGCTTTTATGTTGTTCGATAATAATATAGATACAAAATTAATCACTACACTAAGAGGTAATGTCCCTATTGAAAAAGCAACAAGAAATGCTTTGCATCTTTTAGATTTGTTTGGGAAAGATGTTCCCGTTGCAAAAGGAGAGCCTAAAGCTTTATATAGAAATTCACCTACTGCTGAATTTATACATCAAAAAGAAGGCTTAGGAGGATATAATCCACCTAAATCAACATCGCATAAACTTATTAAAGATGATGCTATTGAAGCAATGTATAAAATTTTAAAAGAAGGAGAAGGCGACATTATTCCTATCGTTTTAGGTCCTCACACAAATATAGCAAAATTGATTTTGTTGCACCCCGACATTGTATCGAAAATACCATGTGTCTATTTTGAAGGTGGTTCTCCTTATGGCGTTCCTGGTTTCCCAGACCATATTTCATTTAATATATCTTCCGATCCTGAAGCTTTTAAAATTTTGCTAGACAGCAAAATACCTCTTTATATGATTCCTTCTGACATGGGAAGAAGAAAAGCTCACTTAACAGAAGAATTTGTTTATAAAATAAAAAACATAAATGAAATGGGCAACTTTTTCTACCAAATGTATTCAAAATATTGGGAACCAGGTTTTGAAGATAAAAGAATTGCAACTAATGATACTTGCGTTTATTTATTACTTCAGCACCCAGAACTTTTTGATCTTAGACCTTGTGAAATAGCAGTAGATTGCGACATGGAACCGGGTAAAACTTTTGTAAATTTTACCGATAAAGGGCATGTAAAAATAGCTGTTGCAATTAAAAGAAAAAAATTCTTAAAAATAATGTTAAAAAATATGAAAAAATTTAATAAATTTAAATTAAATAATTTTAAAAAAGTGTAATTGTTTTTTACACTTTTTTTATTTATTTTTGAGTTTTTTATATTATTTTTCAATTTTTTATAGTTTTTTTTGAATTTTTTTGTGATTTTTTAATAATTTTTAATAAATTATTTTCTATTCGTATTTTTATTGCAAATTTGCAAACAATTTTTATGAGTTTAATTTATATTTTAATATAATATATTAAAAATAAAAATTAATAAATTATTTTGAATTTTTTAATCATTGTGATAAAATCAAATTGTATAAATATGTCGAATTTGAGGTGTTGTTATGAAAGTTAAAAAACTTATAAATTCAATCAGTTTAATTTTTGTTTTAGCAAGCATGTTTGTTTGCGGTATTTTTTTAACAAATACAAAGCAGAATAATTCTTTTGCTGCTTTTACTCAATACAATCAAATTACAAATAATTTACCACAATATTTAGAATTTAATAAAAATTTAGTTGCAACTGAAAACAAGAGCATTATTTTGCTTGATAACGCATCAAATCAAACTTTTACATTATCTATAGCAACAAAGGGCACCATTATTTCAAACACAGATGGTAGTAAATCAAATTGTGCTTACATACCAAATCAATCTAATTTAAAAGAATATTATTTGTTTAATTTCACAGCATCATTATCTTTATACAAAGACATTACAAACACAGAACTTGCTTCTCTCTCCCAAGATGAAAAGCCAACTAACCTTCTCCAATCAAAACCAATAAGTGATTTCGCTCATCCCAACCAAAATGGTTACACAGTTGAAGGTTTGACTAAAACACCAGAAAAATTGAAGATATCTTTTACTCTTAATAGTTTATTGGCAGATACTGACACAATAACACTTGAAGAAGGTTTATACACTTTAGTTATCCCTATGACTAGATATTATACTTACGATGGTGGTGAAACATATGACACTGATTCATCTAATTCAGTTCAAATTGAATACACTTTTATGGTTTTCAATTCTAGCACTTACTTTAATACTACAACCGGACTACAAAATATCACCATGCAAAATGTAGAAGATATCACTATTCCTAATAATGTTGCTTATTCAAAATATTACTACTACAATTATACAACATCAAATTTACCAAAATTTTCTTATAATCCTTATGTTTATCAAATAACTGTTAATTTCACTGATTACAACCAAATCACTCACTATCAAAAAATAGAATATAATGGAAACAAAACTTTCACTGTCAAAGATGAAAATGGTAATGCTGTTGATAAAAATTATATTAATGTTGGATACAATGAAAATGCAGATGACTTGAAAAACGCTTACATAACATTTAACGAAATAGGCTCTTACACAATATCTTTTGAATACTTGTATAGAATTGTTGATGAAGAGACTCAAACATCTAAAATTTTTGAATTGCCATTTGAAGATTTAACAAGCACACAAACAAATTTGCAATATAACAAATCTCAAAGACTTTTCGTTTATGGATATCAAGCATTATACACAAATTATAATGATCCTGTTGATCCTTCAACAAATCAACTCACAACTAAAGAACTTAAAACAATAAGTGATGATAAATTGTCTTTCTCTTTATCGGCTGATATCACGTCTCAAATAAATGTTGCACAACACATTGCAAATCCTATAGCAATTTCTGATATAAAAAACACCGTTACGACTTATGTAAATAATAATACCCCTATTACTACAAATCAAGTTCCTATAAAATTTATATCAAATGTTTCTTTGTCATCTGATTCTAATGCTGTTAGCCAAATTTATACTGTTAGCCAAGATTCTGAAACGAAGAAATTTGCTTTAACAAAACTTGAAGATTTTACAAACGAAAATCAAAATAAACCTGGCGAGTATGTTTACATTATCGAATATAATTTTGAAGATTATATGGGTGAAGGCGGTATTCAACAAAGCGCATATTATCATTATCAAGTATTTTACTTTAAAGTTACAAATGAAGTGCCTGCCGTAACAGTTGTTGATGAAAATGGCGAATCTTTTGCTATAACTAGATATACAAATAAAAGCGTTTACATTATTAATGAATCAACTGATAGTCCATACAATGCTGATGTAACTATTAATGTTGAAATGAAAGATTATAATAACAACAATCTTATTGTAACAAGAGATTTGCAATCTTTATCAGCATACGATTCGACTACCTTTAATTATAGTGACTCTTTTAGTTCTGAAGCTCTCAGTCAGCACAATGGAAAAGAAGTTGTTCTTATTAATAAAGAAGGTTTAAGCGCTAACAGAACTTTTACTATAAAATACAGTTCTACAATGACCAAAGAAAACACTTATACTTTCACAATAGACACAAGCGAAATTAAATTATTAACACCTAAAAGAGCAAGCGAAACAAGTAATGGGCAATATTCTCTTTATGATGATTTAAAATCTTTAGATAATAATTCAATTTTTGGAACAACTAATACTTCTTTTGCTTTTCAATGGGATGAAAAGGCAAGCCAAGCAACAACTTATGCTTATGTAAAGTATTTGCCTTTAACAGAATTTGATTATTATGATGTTCCTTCTAATCAATCTTTAATTAACAACTTGCTTATGTCTGGAGTTCTTCCTGTTTCTTATACTCTTGATTTAACTAGCACAAACTTTTCAAATTGGAGTCCTGTCGCAAACTCAAAATTTTTATCTACAGCTGATGCAACAAGTGTAAAGACAAATGCAGGGTTATACCTTATTGAAGTTTATGATATAGCTGGAAATGTTAGCTTCGGTCTTTATATGTTAGATAATACACAACCTACTTTTATAAAAGAAACAATAGCTTCTTTAACTTCTTTTGAAATAGTTCAATCTTCAAGCATTGTTGCAGTAAGCGAAAATATTGATGTAACTATAAAATGGGGAGATTACAAAGCAATACTTTTACGAAATGATGATAGTGATAATTTTGAGGACATAACGGCATATGATTATGCTTATATGGTTGACAGCACTACAGCAAATAACAAAATTCAATCGCTTTTTAATTCTTTTGTTCAAGATAGCAATTCTTATATTCAATCACTCAACCCCCTTTCTGGAGATACTATTCGTAATGGTAAATATTTAGTAATTGAAATTGATGATGAATTTGCAGTTAAAGTTCCATCAAAAGACACTTTCTCTTTAGCAAATGGAAACTCTTATAAATTAGAACTTATAACTGATGAAGACAAAGCAAATGAAGCAACATATCAATTTTTATTAAGAGATGGCTCAAACAATAATACCGTTTCAACATCTTATTCAAATTTAACTCTTGACAATCTTACAAATTATCCTAGTTCAAAACTTTCTGTTACAATATCTTCAGACTCATCTGCAGTAATGATAGAACAAAAAGTAGATACTGATTATAAAACTTCAAAAATCGCAGGTTTTTCACTTGATGGGAAAATTTATAAAGATAGCGATGGAAATACGCAAAAATATAAAGATGACACCTTTACCGAAGAAACAGACAATGCTTACAAATATGCCTACTTCACACCTGTTAGCACAAGTTACCCTTTACGAATTTCGTATATACCATTAGCTGAAGATGGCTCTGAGATAGATACTTTAATTGTAAAGTATTACCCTTACATCACAAAACCTGAAAGTGGTTATGTAGCTTATTATGATGTTTCATCAACGCCTTCTAATACAATTACTATCTATGATAGTTCCAAAACTGGAGCTATTGCTGGTCAAACAGAATATTTCGAATTAGCATTAGGCTCTAGTGATTTACCTACAAGTGGAAGATATGTTATAACCAGAACTTACAAAGAAGGGACAATTGCAAGCAATTATGATTATTATGAAAGAATTATAACTATTGATGTTGACCCATTTGATTTAATTTCTTCTTTGGAACCAGTTAGCAATACTGTCTCTGATGGAACAGAAACGAAAACTGAAAGTTGGTATGAAAGTCTTGTTGGTGGAGAAATAGTGCTAAGTATGTATAGTGGTTCAAATCAATCTTCAATTCAAGTTTCTTTCCCTTTTGACAAAGATGGTCCAAAAAATGATAGTTTTAACAATGAAGATGGTACATCAAATTCAATAATAAATACAATTTCTGTTTCAGGAAATAAATTGCCAATGATGTTGTATATTCCTAAATATAAATTTACACAAACAGCATCTTATAATGAAGACAACAACATTTATAATGTTAAAGAAAACAATAACCTTTCTTATTATGGAAATAGTCATATAGAAGAAAACAAAAATTCTAATGGGCAAGTTATAAATTACACCGTTTATGTTGAAGATATCCCTGTTTCTACTTTCCCTACTCAAGAAGAAGCTCTTAGCTATCTTGAAAATACTTCTATTACTGAATATAAAACATATGCTGAAATTTCATTTAAATCAGTAAACGCTTCTCCTACTGACCCTGCCGTAATTTATCATACTAATGGTATAGAAATAGGAACAAATAGTGGATATTTACAATTTTATGATGCACAAGGAAGTGAAGTAAACGCTTTTTACTTACCTGGAACTTATACTGTAACTTTATGGCAAGCACAGAATGAAACTGGCTCTACATTTAAAAAATTCTACAAATTTGCTTTTGAAATAACCTCACAAGAACCAGAAGTTGATGTTGTTGATAATAATTCAGGTTTGATTTTGTCAGAAATTGAAAGCAATGCAAATACAAAAACTTATTATTCAAATTCAAGTTCGTTAAAATTTGAATGGGAAATTCCAGTTAGCGAATACCTTGCTCAAATTGATACGAATAAAATTTCTGTAGTATATACCGATTCTACTGGTTCAAATATTGTATTCAATCAAAAAGATGATCAGCATCAAACAGGAAATGTTTATTCTATAGTTGAAACACAAGGTTCATCTTACTTTATAATAAATCTCGCTGAAAACTTAGTAACTGCAAATGGCGCAAGATTATCTGTGACAATGCAATATGAAGGCTATAATGAAGCTTATTATAACCCTATTATTTTAAATATAATTTTTGATACTCAAGCTCCAGATGAGAACTTAAACTCACTTATAAATAAATTTTCTAACTCTACTTCAAACTATTTATCAATTAGTTATATAAAAGAAAACATGCGAGCAACTTACAACTATTTAGGCAATTCAGTTTATGGAGATTATTATTCTTATAGCTACACTCCTGATAGTGGCATGTTTAAAGGATTTGCTTATACAGTTGACTCTTCATATTTTGATACTTTAAAAAATAGTGTGTTGAATGCATCTATTGACAGAACAAAAACTCAAGAAGTTCATTATAGATATATCGGCTCATCAGAAAACTATTTAGATAATTATATTTCTGCAACGACTAAAGAAACATTTGTTTCTTCTGCTTTTACAGAAATAGATAAGGCCTTCCAACAAAGCGACTTAGACAATGCTGGCGTTTACGAAATAGTAGAAATAGATAGTGCTGGGAATATGGTTACCTATCTTGTAAACTATATAAATAATTATGAAGAAGATAGTGCATTTACTTTTGAAAACAATAACCTCAATGAAGAAAATAAAAACATTTCTTATTCAATAAGCAATTCTCAGATAAAAGACAAAGCAAATATTTATTCAAACACTGGGTTAAGAGCAACCTCTTTAAATTATCAAAACAACCCTTGGGCTGTTTATAAAATAGAATTAAACGATGGCTCTATATACTGGTTTATGACTAGTCCTAATCTGCAACAAGACTATGTATATAGAATTACTAAACTTACTTCTAACGAAACTTCTTTTAATAGTTCTTTGTTAAGTCAAATTTTCCCTTCTAATTTAACATCTTCATCGCAGAAACACAGCATGACTTTTGGTGATAGCCTAAATGGTAAGCAGATTAAAGTTTTTGTTACAATAATGGATACAAACCTTATTGTTACTCCTATTAAAAATAGCGAGTCAAATACAGCAGTAATTGAAATTACAGTTCCTACTGCATCTCAAATTGCTTCAGAAACTTTAGGGCATGTATATCCAACAAAAATTGTTATTGAGCAATTTAATAATGAATGGCAAGAAATAGCAACTGCTTATCAAACAGAAGAAAATTATGGAACTTGGGATATTGATTACAATGGATTGATACAAAACAATATAAATTTTGCTACAAATAACACAATATTGCGAATAACCATTTCAATTTCTGCAAATAGCAAGTTAAAATATACAATTACTGATAATTTTGGAAATGTAAGTACTATAATTCAAATTGCAAACGAAGCTTCATTTAATGAAATTGTAGGTGGAGATTATGTTTATACTATTGCTGAGAGCGGAAATGCAACTACTTATTTAGCAGACAAAACACTGACCTACTCATATAATACAAAACTTTATTCTGCAAATATAGAAAAATGGAATGGCTCTGATTGGATTAAAACTACTCAAAATATTGATTATAAACAAAGTCTAGACTCAAACGGGGTATTATCGGCAACATTTACATCTTCTTCAAAACATTATGATTTAATATATCGAATTCAACTTTTTGACGAGGAAAATCCAACTGATGTATTAAAAACTGTTTATATCAAATTATATAATTCTTTACCTGAATATAACGATAATAAAAATCCTTCAGATCAATATTATCTTCAAATTTTAGATAAAAATGGTGAACCTTTAGAACAAGAAAATTATGTTTTAAATAACCAAACAATAAACTTTAATGGAACTCAATTAACTGCTAATGCCCTTGCTTTTACAACCTATTCTGAGAATACTACTTTAAGATTCTCAAATGGTCAAATCTCAAATAGCAATCAAGATAGTATAGACCATAATAGTAAATTAAACTATAGTGTTTATATCTCCAGAGATAATGGTTCGACTTGGGAATTAATTAATGACAGTTACGAAGGATATGCAATTTCAGGAGCAGGATATTATCAAATTCTTGTAAAATATGATTCAAACAATTATTTTACTAAATCATGCAAACTTTTCTACCTAACAATACTCGACTCATCTACAATTTACTATCATATTTCTGTTGATGGATTACCTATAGAAAAATCAGAAGTATTCTATACTAATCAAAACAACAAAACTTTTGAATCTACATATATCGTAGCTGTAAACTATAATGATAAAAATGCTAGATTAAGAATTGATTGGAACGAAGATGAAGAATTAAATCTCTCCCATAACGATGGACAAGGCTACTCTGTTGGCGATGGCGTATATGTTGAAGAATATTCATATAATTGCACAACATCTTCTGGATCGTTTGCAATAATTTACATTACACCAAGTTCTTCATTTGTATCAATTTTAAATTATGAAGATTCTACAGGTTCTTCAACTCAAATTACAGGAAATTCTGCAAATATTTATGCTTCAAATGCTGAAACAAGTTTTGAAAAATTAAAAATTAATTTTAAATCATATTACGGTATAACTGAAAACAAAATACAAGTTGAAGTTTATAAATATACAAATGGATCATACAATAAAGTTGAAACAAACATTTACAAAACTAATGATGAACAAAGTTATATCTATTTAAATTTAAGTGGTAGTTATAGATTGAAATTTATCGACTCTTGCTCCCCTGTAAATGTTCATAAATTTGGTAACAATGAATATTTGACAATCACTTTCTTAAATGAAGTTCCTTTCACTATTTCATACCAAATAGATAGTGGAGAGGTAGATGAAAATGGCAATCCAGTCTTAGAAACTTATAATGGAGAAAAAGTTCAAAAAGCTGTTTATAATCAACCTATTACTATAAACTTATACAATGTTTCAACATATTTCCAAGCTAGCGGTTACCCTAAAATAACAGTATTAAAAAATGGAGAACCTTTACAAATTAGCAATCCAACAGCTTCATCTTATACTTTCTCTGATCCGGGTTATTATAGCATCAAATTCTCGGCTACAACTTTAAGCGGAGTTCAGGTAAGAGAAAGCGAATATAATTTTACAATAATAAATTCTCAAGAATCTAGATATGCTTACTCGTTTGCTAATTACAAAAATTATTATGTAAAACAAGTTATTAAAGATGGTATTGATATTACTGAAAGTTTAATTGCAATTTCAAACTTAGATACAGTAGCTATTAACAATAAAACTTATTTGTCTGAATTGTTGCTAAGTTACGGCGATGAAAAAACTGGCAGTGGAAGATACACTATAACTATTTCTTCAAACCAAGAAAATTATGCTTCTATTTTGAAAGAAGACTTTACTTTTGATGTTTGGATAAATAGCACTACCCCACCTATCTCAGTTTCTATCGCAGAAGGCGAAAGCACATCAAATCCAATAACTGTTACAATAAATACACAAAATTTCTATAACGCAATTGGAGATAGTTATATCGTTGTTGGACCTAACATATATTATATAAACTCTGAAACATTGCCTAATTATAGTGAAGTTCAAACATTTACTTTAAATGCAGCAGGCACTTGGTACATTCAGGTTTATACTGCAAGTGGAGATTTATTATATTCTTATAAAGTATATAAAACTGAACCTTTAAATGCTTTCTCGATTATCGCAATAATAATAGGGGCTATCGTATTAGTTGTAATAATAATTATAACTATTAAACTTAGAAAAAGACAAAAAGTAAAATAAAAAACAAGCTTGCCTTTTTAAACAAAAAAGATAATGTGCAACAATTAAACACATTATCTTTTTTTATAGTAATTTAAAATTTTTTTTCAAATAGAAAAGAGTGAATTAGTAGCTTTAAAAGAAGCTTAAAAAGGTGTATTTTTTAAAAATTAGGTATTGACAGTTAACTTTTTTTATGTTACAATTGTTTCAAGAAAGGAGATGGAAATATGAAAATAACATTCGATAAATTGGTAGAATTACTTAGAGAAGAGAGTTCACAATATATAACAAAAGAAAATCATAAAATTAAACCAACAAAAAGATTTATAGAACTAGAAAATTTTGTGTGTCAAGAATGTTCGCCTGAGCAAATTTATGAAATTGCGAAATTAGGCTTAAAATCAACTAATATAGAGAAGTTAGGAAAAGCAGTAATTAGAAGTCAAAATCTTTATTGGAATTGCAAATTTGCAAAAGAAATTAGTGGTGCTAATGTAAGAGAGCATGGTAAAGTGATTATTGCTAGCAAAAATCTTAAATTGAATTGTTGGTTTGCAAGATATGTTAAGGGTGCTGATGTAAGAGAGCATGGTAAAGTGATTATTGCTAGCAAAAATCTTAAATTGAATTATTTGTTTTCAAGAAATATTGACGAGTCCGATGTAATGGAGCATGCTAAAGTAATCATAAACAGCAAAGATCTTAAAATTAATTATTTGTTTGCAAGAAATATTGGAGGGGCTGATGTTAGAGCTCATGGACAAGTGATTATTGATAGCAAAGATCTTGAATGGAATTATAAGTTTGCAAGAGATGTTAAAGGGTCTGATGTTAGAGCTCATGGACTAGTGATTATTGATAGCAAAGACCTTGAATTAAATTATGATTTTTATGAATATGTTAGAGGGGCTGATGTAAGAGCACACGGACAAGTAATTATTGACAGCCAAGATCCAGAATGGAATCTTGAGTTTGCAAAATTTAAAGGGTCCGATGTAAAAGCTCATGGAGAGGTGGTTTTCAATAGTAACGATCCTGAACTAAATTTGAAATTTGCAGAAGAAGTTTGTGGTGCTGATATAGAAAAGCATGCTCAAGTAGTTGTTAAAAGCAAAGACCCTAGATTAAATTTTAGATTTGCTGCATTTGTTAATGGTGCGGATATTAAACCTCATGAGCGAGTAATAATTGAAAGTAAGAATACTAAAATAATTGATGAGTTTTTTAGCTGGGTTGAAGGTTCTCAAGTCGAGAAAAATGATCAAATGATTATTGGCAACAAAAATACCAAATTAAATTATGAGCTTGTTAAAGAAGAAGAAGAAAAAGAAGTATGCATTGATCTCCTTTTTATTTGATAATTAAAAAATTTTTAAAATCAAATCACGAGTTTGCAAAAAATACAACACATATGTTATTATAATAGATCATGCGCAAGATTTTTGTGAAGAAAATAAAGGATTAATTAAAGAACTAAAGAGTCTTCTTAAGAAGAAAAGAATTGGTTCGAATATAATGATATAGGAAAAAACAATTAGACTTGTACAGACAAGCTTGAACAAATTAAAGAAAATATTGATGACATAAAAATTGAATAAAAAAGTTTTAATTTTCTTTCTATTTGATTTAATAATAAATTTTTAAACAAAAAAGATAATGTGCAACAATTAAACACATTATCTTTTTTTATATTACAATTATTCACTTCTTGAACGATCAATGAAACTAAAATTTTCATCTTTTATTTTTATAAAATAGTATTTATCAATTATTAACTGCCCCTTATAAAATATTCTGGTTGCTTTTTGCTCCCCACCTTCCGAGTCCTTATACTCAATACTATAAAAATTAAAACCTAAAATATTTAAAAAGGGATTAATATAAAATAGATTATTTTTTACATAAACTATTCCTATCATCGTTAAAATTAGTATAAACACCAAAAACATGGAAATTCTAGACAAATCAAATGTTATTGCAAACAAAACAAATAAAGAAAAGTATCCCAAAAAATGTCTATCTGTTATATTTTCTGCCGAAATAATTTTTACTTTTAAAGATTTCTGCTTTTTATTATTGATCTGCAAATAAATCCCAACAATTCCTAAAACAATTAAACAAATTAAAAAAATTATAACTAAAATGTTTAAAAAATTTAAAGAATAATTTTGAACAATTATTTCAGTCAACTCTTTCAACAAAACTAGACAATACATGGGAATAAAAGCACTTAAAAACAATAAAACATCTTTCATGTCAATATTATTTGCAAAAATATTTTTGTTATTAAAAAAACAAGAGTTAAACTCTTGTTTTTATTATTGTGCATTAACAATTACTTTAAGTCCAGGTCCCATTGTTGTTGCAATTGAAACATTTTTAAAGTAAACACCTTTTGCTGCTGCAGGTTTTGCTTTTTGTAATGCTTCAATGATTGTATTGAAGTTTTCAATTAATTTTTCTTTTCCAAAACTTACTTTTCCAATGATAACATGGACATTATTTGTTTTGTCAAGTCTATATTCAACTTTACCAGCTTTAGCATCGTTGATAGCTTTTACAACATCCATTGTAACTGTTCCGCTCTTAGGATTTGGCATTAAACCTTTAGGCCCTAAAACTCTAGCCACTCTACCAACAACACCCATCATATCTGGTGTAGTAATGCAGACATCAAAATCTAGCCATCCACCTTGAATTTTAGCTACGATTTCTTCTGCTCCAACATAATCTGCACCTGCTTTTACAGCAGCATCAGCTTTATCACCTTTAGCAATAACTAAAACTTTTAAACTTTTTCCTGTTCCATTTGGAAGGATACAAACACCACGAACTTGTTGGTCTGCGTTTCTTCCATCAACACCAAGTCTTACATGCAATTCAACAGTTTCATCAAATTTTGCTTTTGGAAGACTTAATAAAGTTTCAAATGCGTTATTAACATCAAAAGCTTTTTGTTTTACAATCTCAAGAGCTTGCGCATATCTTTTTCCAGTTTTCATAATAGCCCTCCTTAGTCAACAACTTTAACGCCCATACTCTTTGCGGCGCCTTCAATCATGCTCATAGCTGACTCAATTGTTGTACAGTTAAGGTCAGGCATTTTTGTTTCTGCTATTTGTTTAATTTGAGCTTTTGTAATTGTTCCGACTTTTGTTTTGTTTGGTGCAGCAGATCCCTTTTCAAGTCCAATCGCTTTTTTGATTAAAACGACTGCAGGTGGAGTCTTAAGCACAAATGTGAATGATCTATCAGCATAGATAGTAATCACTACTGGAATTATAAGTCCAGCTTGAGAAGCAGTCTTCTCATTAAATTCTTTGGTAAATCCAGCAATATTGATTCCATGTGGTCCTAATGTTGAACCAACTGGAGGTCCCGGTGTGGCTTTACCAGCAGGCAATTGGAGTTTAACCATTGCTGCAACTTTCTTTTCTGCCATTTTTTCCTCCTTATATAGTGGTATATTTGACGGGTTGCAGTTCCCATCTCCCACAAAAAAATGCTAAAACCTCAGTTTTAACATTTTAATTATAATCAAGAACAAATAAATTGTCAAGCATTATTAAAAACATTATTAAATTATTTGTTTGCCTTTCTAATCTGAGAGAACTGAAGTTCAACAGATGTTTCCCTTCCGAACATTTCAATAATTGCAGTTACAACGCCTTCTTCGCTATTAACCTTTGACACTTTTCCAACCATTCCGCTTAAAGGTCCATCTACAACTTCAATTAAGTCATCAACTTCAACATCAACTTCAACTTTAATTTTCTCAAGTTTCATTTTAATTACATCTTCTTCTGGCAATGGTAAAGGTCTTCCTTTTGGTCCAGCAAATCCTGTAATACCTCTAGTTGCAACCACATTGTGCCATAAATCATCTGCATATTTCATTTTTACAAAAATGTAGCAAGGCATAGATTTTCTTTGAACAAGAACTTTTTTCCCTTTCTTTTCTTCAACAACATCTTCCATAGGAATTACAATTTCGAATATCCTGTTTTGAAGATTGAACTTTTCAATCACTGTTTCAAGGTTCTTTTTTGCAACATTTTCATATCCCGAAAAAGTGTGCAAAACATACCATTGTGTAGGGATTGATTCAGCATCAATTTGTTTCTTTGATTCTTTTACATCATCTTGTTTTTCTAACTCATTTTGATTCATTTGTTCATTTTGAACTTCTTTTTCGTCCATATTCACCCCTTATCTAATTAGACCTGTCAAATATCCAAGCAAAGTATCTATTCCAAAAATAACAACAGCAAAAATGATTACAACAGCCAATACGACTCCTGTTTTTCTAACAACTTCTCCGAAAGTTGGCCAAGTTACTTTTTTGATTTCAGAAATGGTTTCTTTAGCTTTTCTCTTTAACTTACCTTTTTCTTTAGGTTCTTTCGATTTTGTTGATTTCTTTTTGTCTTTATCTTTAGATTCTATTTTGCTCTTTTTAGCATTAGCATTAGCATTATCTTTAACAGCATTATTACCTAATTTTGTTTCTACAACATTTTCTGTTTTTTCAACATTTAAATCATCGTTTTTGCTTTCATTAACAACTTCAGCTTGGTTTTCAATAGCCAAATTAGGTTTTTGGTTAACTGTTTTAGATTTATTTTTTGACGACTTTTTCTTTTTAGACATAGAATCCCCCAATTATTTTGTTTCTTTGTGAACAGTTCTTTTTCCACATTTTGGGCAAAATTTTTTAATTTCAATTCTCTCTGCATTTGCAGCAGTATTTTTGCTTGTAGCATAGTTTCTTTCTTGACATTCTGTGCAAGCAAGTGTAATATTTTTTCGTTTTGGTGTTGCCATATTTTTTCATCTCCTAACAAAAAACTAACACCCCTCTTTAGGAAGTGTTAGTCAAATAATAACATAAAGCAGAAGATTTGTCAACTATAATTATTAATTTTTGAAATATTTTGTTGGGTTTTTAAGGTCGTTTTTGTCGACTTGAGCATCAATGAGCATAATTTCATTTGCAAATTCGTTTTGTTTTTTTATTGTTTCATAATCAGTTGGTTCATTATAAGCCATATCGTATTTTTCAACATAAACAAAAAATGATTTTAAAAATCCTTTTGCGTATAAGAATGCCTCTTCCATTATTTTTCCATCTGTTGTTAATTCAAGGTCTGGGAAAAAAACTTTATACTCTTCATTTTCATCTTTAACAAAAATAGCAGGGTAAACATATTTCATTTTAATAGCTCCTATGATGATTTTATCATAATTTGTTAATTAATCAAAATAATTTTATCAATTTATTTAAATTTTTAATTCATAACCACTGTTGTTGGTTGCCCGTTATATATATTATAAGAATCAAGGGTAGAAGGATTTACTTCTATTTTACTTTCTTCTGTAACAACAAATGGGCTAGAATTTAAGTTAATTTCATATTGATATTTATCCCCTATCTTTTTATAGGTTACTGAATAGTTTTTGGACACTTTGTAATCTATTTTAATATCAATATTAGTAATTAATTGTGAGCCTATTATAGTTAAAATTTTTGTTTTTGTATCTAAAGTGGCAGATTCAAAAGGTTTAAAATTTTTTATAAAACTTACTTCTATCTTTTCTGCTAAAATGCTTTGTTCATAATATTTATTATTTGAATTTGCACAAACATATATTTGATAAACTCCACCGTTAATGTCATTTAAATCAAAACTTAACGAGGTTGTTTCTTTTTGAATTAAACCTGTGGATGTAAAAATCATAATTGTATAATAATCCGCGTTTTCTATTTTATCCCAAGACAGGACTCCATCCTGTTGATAACTTACATTAGGGGTAGATAATCTGAAATAACATATCCAAGTTATTGGCTGACTGTAATCGCTGTTTGCCCCTTCTGTTTCTGCTAAGTAACATGCAGTGATTTCATATTTTTCACCAGCAACAAGGCCTTCCAGCTCTTCCATAGTAATAACATTACTTTTGCTATCAAAAACAAGTTCAGTATTTTCTGATTTAAACTTAAATCTGTATCCAACATAACTATCATTTGCAGTAACAGAAAAATAAGTCTTTTCTTGCTTATCTACCACAACTTTATCCGGTGCATTTACATTATAGTTTAATAAAAATGCTAGCAGTATCCCAACTATTATAGCAACTCCTATAACACTGCCGACAATTATTAACCAAAGATTTTTTTTGCTCAGTTTGTTTTTTTCTGCTCCGTTTTGACTTTCCATTTATAGTAGTATAACCTAATTCAATCTATTTTCAAAATATTTTTAACTTTTTGTCAAAATAAGGAATGAATAAATATTTCAAACTTATAAAATAATTTTACAAAACAATATTGACAAACTGATTTTTGTATGATAAAATTAAGGTAAGTTTGGAGGGAAATATGAATTTTGAAAATCTTACATCTGGTCAAGTTTCTGCATTTATCTTAGGAATAATATTTTCTATATGTGCAGTTGTATCAGTTATTATTGCTTTTAAAAAGGCTATTAAATTAAACACAACTAACATTTTACTAATTATGGCAATGCCTTTTGTCGCTTTCACTAGTTGGTTCTTCTTAATCTTCTCTTTTATTCAAGGATTTAGTGAATTTTATGCATTAATCGTAGCATTAATAATCGCTTTAGTTGTTTGTGTAATGATTGTAGTTCTTACGTTTGCTCTTTATAAAAGAAGCAAAAAATTTATGACTAATGACGAGATAAATGAACTTGTAAATGAAAGTGCTGCAGAAGAAGAAGCTTTTAACAACACTTTAAAGGAAGAAAAAGAAGTTAAAAACGAAAAAAACGAAGAAAGAGTTGAGAAGGAAGTTTTAGCTCTTCCTGAAACAGAAAACTTATCTAAAAACGAAATTGCTATAGAAGAAACGCCTGTTGAAGAAAAAGTTGAAGACGACACAAGTGAAGAAAAAAGTGAAGATGAAGTTTCTGAACAAAGCGACATAGAACAAAACATTACTCTTGAAGAACCTGTTGTAGAAGATTATGTCGCACAAGAAAATGAAACTGAAGAAGAATCTGAAAAAGAAACTGAAGAAGCTGTAGAAGATAATGCAACAGTTGAAGAAAAGGAAGAAGATCAACCTGCCGAAGATATTGATGATGAAGAAATAGATACAAAAGATGAAGAAGATGATTTAGACAAAAGATTTGATGAACTTCTTGAAATGCTAAAAAAAGAAACAGTGATATCTGATGAAGATACTTTAGATGATTTAGCAGATGATATTATTGATGATTTCCAAGAAGACACTAAAAAGAAATCAGACAAAAAAGATGATGAAGAATAAGAGCTAAAAATTTAGCTCTTTTTTTTGAAAAAATAGTTGACAACAATATTATTTTTGTATATAATAGCATACGAAAATAAAATCTTATCCATAGACAGCAAGCGTGAAAACATAAACGCTATTGGCGTGCTTGCCGAGGAAAGAAGCAAATATTGAGATTTATTATACTCTACGCTTTTTTCCTAAGGCGTAGAGATTTTGTTTTTATTACACAATATTCTTAAAAAGGAGGAAAAGAACAATGAGTGCTAATTTAGAAGCAAAAAAACTTATTGTTGAAGAAATAAAAGACAAACTTTCTAAAGCAAAGTCTGTAACTTTTGTTGATTACAATAAGCTCACTGTTGCCGAAGATACTGAAATGAGAAGAAATTTCAAGAAAAACGGCGCAGAATATAAAGTTTACAAAAATAAACTTATGCTCCTTGCACTCAACGAACTCGGAATCAAGGGTGCCGAAGATTATTTACATGGCACTAGCGCGGTTGCTTTCAGTTATGATGACGAAGTCAGTGGAGCAAAAATTGTTTGTGAAACTGCTGAAAAAACAAAGAAATTAACCGTAAAATTTGGTTTATTAAATGGCAACTTCGTTGAAAGCAAGGAAATTGAAGCTTTGGCAAAACTTCCTACAAAAGAAGTTCTTATTGCCAAATTACTTGGAACTCTCAATGGACCTATTTCTGCTCTTGCAAGAGTTCTCAATGCCCCTGTTCAAGGGTTAACTATCGCTTTGAATGCTATTGCATCAAAGTAATCGCATAAAAATTAAGGAGGAAAATAAAAATGGCTGATATTAAAAAATTAGTTGAAGAAATCAAAACTATGAGCGTTCTTGAAGTTAGTGAACTTGTAAAAGAACTTGAAGAAACTTTTGGTGTTAGTGCTGCTGCTCCTGTAGCTGTTGCTGCTGCTCCAGTTGCTGGCGCTGCTGCTCCTGCAGAAGAAAAAACAGAATTCAATGTAGAACTTTCTGAAATCGGAGCTAACAAAATCGCTGTAATCAAAGTTGTAAGAGAAATCACAGGACTTGGACTTGGCGAAGCTAAAGCTCTTGTAGAAAGCGCTCCAAAAGTAATTAAAGAAAACGTACCTACAAACGAAGCTAAAGATATTGAAGCTAAACTCAAAGAAGCTGGCGCAACTGTTAAATTAAAATAAGTCAAATAAAGAATATTGTGTAAAAAAAACTGAGCAAAATCGCTCAGTTTTTTTTGTTTTTATACTTTTATAATTTTAAACAAACTTTCCTTACCAAAATGGCTTATGATTGTTTTGTAAAGGTCAAAAGTCTTTTGTAATTTTTCATCATAAACAATATCTTTATTATAAACATATACTTTTATAATTATTTCATCTTTTACTTTTTTTAAAACGATTTTATTTATAAAATAACTTACTTTTGACTTATCTTTTTCGCTAATCAATTTTTTAATATATCTGCTTCTAACATTATCCATTTTGTCTGCCATAAGCAAAACCCAAGCTACATCGTTCGAAGAATTAAAATCAAAATCTTCTGTTGAGTGGTGAGCTATCGCATCACAAATAATAGAAATGTCTTCATTAGATATTTTGCCATATAAATGTTTTTAATTTCTTTATCTTTTAAAATTGTTTTGTAAGTTATTTTGTTTCTCATTTATGTTCTTTACCCCAGCAACAATTTTTATATTTTTTACCACTTCCACATGGACATGGATCATTTCTACCTATTTTTGGAGTTTCATTCACAACTGTTTTTTGAATAAATCTTTTTTGTTTCTCTTTTTCTGCTTTTTGGGCTTTTTCTTCAGGCGTTAATTCTTTTCCTGTTACATAAACTTGGTATTGAGGTCGTTGTGGCTCTTCTTTCTGTTTTGCTTCAATTTTTGTGTTTATCAAAACTTTAACAGTATTTTCTCTTATTCTGTCGACCATTTTATCAAACAAATCAAAACCTTCTTTTTTGTAAGCTAATACAGGGTCCTGTTGCCCAAATTGTCTTGATATGATTTCATCTTTCATCATTTGCATATCTTCTATATGCCCTATCCAGTTAAAATCTACCATTCTTAAAAGAACAAATCTTTCTATTTGTCCAAAATCAAAACCTAATTTCTTAACATGATTTTCTTGTTCTTGATATCTTTTTTCAACAATTTTAATAATCTTATCAGTAAACTCTAATTGGTCACAACCTTCAACAAAGTCGCTATCAATCATATGGCTATCTTTTGGCAACAATCCTTTTTCAAGTTCTGAATTAATTTTATCCAAATCCCATTCATAAAAAGGTTTGTTGTCGTCAACACATTTATCAACAGCCTTATTTACTACATCTGGTATCATATCATAAATTTTGTCATGGACAGGCTCGCCGTCTATAACCATATTTCGTTCTTTATAAATTATTTCTCTTTGTTTATTCATAACATCATCGAATTTCAAAACTGATTTTCTTTGACCAAAATTTTGAAGTTCGATTTTCTTTTGTGCATTTTCAATTTGTCTTGACAATATTTTAAGTTGAATTGGAGTAGAATCGTCTAATCTAAACATTAAAGCAATCCTTTTCATTCTATCGCCACCAAATCTTCTTATTAAATCATCTTCAAGAGAGAGGAAAAATACACTCGAACCTGGATCGCCCTGACGGCCAGCTCTTCCCCTAAGCTGATTATCAATTCTTCTAGACTCATGCCTTTCAGTTCCGATTATATGCAAGCCACCTAACCTGCGAACTTCATCTTTTTCTTTATCAGTTGTTTCCTTAAATTCCTGATAAAATTTTTGATATACTTCTCTTGCTTTATTTAATTTATCATCATTAATTGTATTAAATGCTGTTGCATAAGAAATCTCTTCTTCTGAATAGCCTTTGTCACGCATTTTCTTTGTCGCCATAAATTCAGGATTTCCACCTAATAGAATATCTGTTCCTCTTCCTGCCATATTAGTCGCAATAGTTACGGCATTTTTTCTCCCCGCCTGAGCAACAATTTCACTTTCTTTTTCATGGTTCTTAGCATTTAATACTTGATGTTTTATCCCATTCTCTTTTAATGCTTTTGAGATTATTTCACTTTTATCAATATTAATTGTACCCACTAAAACAGGTTGCCCATTTTCAGAGCATCTTTTGATTTCTTCAATTATTGCTTTGATTTTCCCTTGTTCACTCACATAAATAATATCTGGCTCATCAATTCTTTTCTTAGGAATGTTAGGTGGTATAGTAACAACATCTAAGTTGTAAATTGTCCTAAATTCCCCTTCTTCTGTTTTTGCTGTACCTGTCATTCCTGATAATTTTGTGTATAATCTGAAAAAGTTTTGGAATGTGATTGTAGCTAAAGTTTGATTTTCATCTTTAACTTCAACACCTTCTTTAGCCTCTATCGCTTGATGTAAACCATTGCTATACCTTCTACCTGGGGACAATCTTCCTGTAAATTCATCTACAATAACTACTTCTCCATCTTTTACAATATAATTTTCATCAAGATGCATGATAAAATTTGCTTTTAAAGCATTGTTTATATAATGATTTAGCTCTAAGTTTTCTATGTCTGACAAATTTTCAATTTTGAAAAACTTTTCTGCTTTTTCAATCCCGGTTTCAGTAAGATTGATTTGCTTAGTTTTAATATCAATCTCAACATCTTCATCTTTTTTCAAGGTCTTCACAAATTTATTAGCGTTATGATATCCTTCACTGGACTTAGTTCCCATTCCGCTAATAATAAGAGGAGTTCTTGCCTCGTCAATCAAAATTGAGTCAACTTCATCAACTATCGCAAAATTAAGTCCTCTTTGAACCCTTTGAGAAGCATTTGTAACCATATTATCCCTCAAGTAGTCGAAACCGAGTTCATTGTTTGTACAATAAGTAATGTCACATGAATAAGCAACTTTCTTTTGTTCTGGCGATTGATTATTCAATGTTACACCTACTGTCAAGCCTAAAAATTTATAAACTTTTCCCATCCACTCAGCATCTCTTTTTGCAAGATACTCGTTTACTGTTACGATATGAACTCCTTTACCTGTTAGTGCGTTTAAATAAGCAGGCAAAGTCTCAACCAATGTTTTACCTTCACCTGTTCCCATTTCTGCAATTCTGCCTTGATGCAATGCTATACCGCCTAAAATTTGTACATAAAAATGTCGCATGTTTAATACTCTAGCACTTGCCTCTCTTACAACAGCATAAGCTTCAGGCAACAAATCATTTAAACTTGTTCCTGTTTTGTATCTATTTTTAAATTCCTCTGTGCAGGCTTTTAATTCTTCATTTGTAAAATTTTTATATTTTTCTTCTAACAAACAAACCTTGTCAGCAATTTTCTTTAACTTTTTTACCTGCGATTTATCACTGCCAAAAAATCCCATTTTATCTCCTTCAAATATTTTTAACTATATAATATCAAAAATCTTGATATTTTTCAAGAAAAAAACAATCAATAAAAAAATTAAAATTATCTTTTTATGTTTTTAATAATTAATTCGACACTTTTCACAATCAAATAAAACCACGCACAAAACAATCTATCCCTTGACTTATTGTATTAAATATATTATAATTTAAATAAGTAATTATCAAATGGAGGGAAAGCTTAAAATGGCTGATAAAAAAAGTTCTATTAAAAATAAAATCGAACTGATCAAAAGTGATGGAACAATAGAACACAAAATTCAAGAAGTAACGATGAATAGTTCAAGTTCTGCATCTTTTTTTTCAATAAGAATAGCAGACCAACCAATTGCTACTTTGTCAAAAAGAGGTTCTAGAAATTTTTTCTTAAGGTTTAATAGAAGAAAATTATCTTTGTTATCTTTTGAAGAAGATTTTAAATCTTCTGAAATTTTTCATTTAATTGAATCAACAGGTTTCTCTTGGTCAGGAGATTACACCATTTCTCTTGCAGAAGATAGTACGCAGCAATTAGTCTTAACTCTTAATATACGAAGTCTTAGCTCCCCTATAAAGATTACATTTAATGCAGTATCAATTACTATTGAATACGAGGGAAAAAGTTATGTGGGATTTATCAATAAAGAAGAATTAAGAAGAATAAACCCAGGAATAGATGACAAAAAAATCGCACAAAATTTTGAATTATCCACCTCTTTTTTCGAAAGTATGATTGATAATGGGAACAATACTGTTATTTCAGGAGAAAAAATACCACCATATCTTTTCGGTAAATATTTTGATTTGATAGAACAAGAATCCGATTTAAAATTTTTTTCCAAAGAAATAGGCCAATATAAATTATTGAGTTATGATTTTTCGCATGTAAGATATTCTTTTGCTTTAATTAAAAATGATAAAGGGAAACAGCTACCTTATATTTATCATAAAGGCATTTTCAAACAAATAAGTGAATTAAAAATCTTTAAACAAGGGGATCATTATTTCTTACTTGCAAAGATTAATAGAACAAATAAATATATAAAATTACCTCTCCCTGAAGATTCTTCCGCTAGAGATCTCTTTTTAAATGAATTTGAAGCAAATGTAAAAAAAATAGACTTCCCAAGAGAAAAACCAGAGAATGCCTCAGCTGAAGATTTTATTTATAATGGAGAAAGAAAATACGTTGAAGTCAAAGATTCTACAACAACGGAAGAATACATTGAAGAAATAGCTTCGCCAAAATTTACTTTATATGAATCATTTGGAGCTGCCAGCTTTGGTGATGAAAGATCCCCTAGCGAAGAACGAACCGATGAACCACCTACTTCCAGCGAAGAGAGAACCGATGAACCACCTGCTTCCAGCGAAGAGAGAACCGATGAACCATCTGCTTCTAGCGAAGAGAGAACCGATGAACCACCTGCTTCCAGCGAAGAGAGAACCGATGAACCATCTGCTTCTAGCGAAGAAAGCACTACACGAAGCACCCCTCCTACTCCCCCTACATCTAGTGGAAAAGCTGCTAATTCTAACAAAAAAAGCCCTAAAACAACATCTTCAATCCCACATAGACAAGATACAAAACTTAAAATAGATGTAAAGTCTTTTGCAGAAACATTTATGCCTTTGTTCTCATTCTTTATGTTTATTGGCGCAGCACTTACAGGAGGAATAGGTTTCCTAGTGTTTGCTGTTTTAGGAGCCGTAAGTAGTTCAGTATTGACATTGGTTAATGGTACCGAACTTAATATAAAACATTCAATAAGGCGATTAGAAAACAACAAATATTCAATGTTTAGGCAATTGGATACGGAATATGAAAAAGCAAAAGAAAATTACAAAGAAAATTTGAAAAATATGGAATCTTTATTGGAAAGAGAAGAAGGTTCCTTCGGCAAAAAGTTCATGGATTATTTCTCTGAATATGGTCTTGAAAAATCTTCCAGAAATTTAGCTGATAAATACATCCTAGCAACAGGCCATGCTCCAAGTTCTGAACTTTTAGAAAGATTTTCAATGATTGAAAAAATAACAGACCCTGCTGAAAGAGCAACAGAAATCGACAAATTAAAAACAGAATTAGGAGAAGACAGCGAAGTAATTGACAATCTTTATGATGAAAGTTCTGACTTTTTGGATTTGGATTATAACAATATTCATAAAAAAGCGGCTCATTCTTTAGATGAGATAAACGATGAATCTTTGGCAGACAAAAAATACCAACTCGAATTAGACTTTGTAAAAACCTTTCTTCCTGGAATTGAATCTTCATTTCAATCGAAATTGATCTCATTCTTAGAAGGCAGAATTACTTTAGATGACATAATGGAAAGCAAGGCTTTCGCCACATTAACAGACGAAGAGAAAACTAACAAAAGAACCTTTTTCGATTCTTTAAAATCTTCTTACACAAGTGAAGACACTCTAGAAGGGAAACAAAATGTAATAAACAAATATTTATTATCTGTCAATTATAAAAAAGATATTGATGGAGCTTATGAATATTTCAGAAAAGATTTATTCGATAGCCCTGATTCCCCAGAACAAATTAGATCGTTTAAACAACAATTAACATCTTTACATTCTTCTGGTAGTAAATTAATAGTAACTAAGGAACTTTTAGCAAAGTTAGTTAGAGAAGAAAACATTACATTTTTGACACAAATCTTTGGAAACACTGAGGATGAAGAAATTAGTAGATTATATATAGATGAATATGCAGATGTCTTAACCCAAAGATTCATAATGCAAAAATCCAATTCAAAACTCCCATTAAATGAATTTCTTAAATTCTTACCAAAATATATGAGAGATAGAGCACGCTCTTTAATTATTGCAAAATGTGAAGAAATAGAAAATTCTGCACAACAAGTAGAGAATATATTATCGGAATCAGTTTCTAAAGAAGATTCTCTTAATATTTTAAAAATCTATGCAGAAATTTTTAAAAATATTGAAAAAGCAAGCTCGTTGATTAAAAATCTTCCAACTAATCATATCAATTTATATAAAACTTTGGCTCGTGCAGGGAAAACTACAAAAGAAATAATTGAAACATTAATCACAACTTTTGATCTAGATGGAATTTTGATAAAAAATATTTTATTATCAAGGATCGAATCTGAATCAATAGAAGACTTATACAACACTGATAAAAATAAAAAGTTGATAAAATCTTTAGATACAGATATGGCTAAACTAAAAGAAGAAACAAATTTAAGACTTAGTGCAGAAGAGAGAATTTTATCTACTGATGTAATAAAGTCCGCAGTAGAAAATGCTAGAAAAAAAGAAGTGAGACAAGAAGAAGATAATGAATCCGATAAAAAATATTCAGATAACGAAAAAGATTTAATAAAAATCAAAAAAATAGAAGAAATTTATAACAAATTAATTACTAAACTTCAAGAAATGCTTGGTAATAGAGAAGAAATTAATAATTATGAAGAATTTTTAAATCTTATATCAAGATTAAACGATTTAAGCATTGATGCTTTGGCTTCTATCGGAATAACTTCGGAATCTTTAGATATAACTGACGAAGAATTACAATCTTTTGTTTTATTTGTTAAAGACAAAAAAATTCTTTCAAAAATTCAAAAATTTATCAAAAATGCTAAGGGTAAAAATGCTATTTCCATAAAAAAAGCTTGGGATAAAGTTCAAAATTCCATAAAAGAAATTATGTCAAAAGCAAAAAATACTTCAACTAAAAAAATGGATAAAAGAGTTGAAAAAACTCAAGAAGCAAGTTCCTATAAAAAGGATTTAAAATTAAAACACATTAAGCAAAGAGCAAACAAAATTAAAGAACAGCAGGAAGCAAAAAGAGAAGAAGACCGACGCATAACAGAATCAGAAAGAGAGGATGATAGGAGCATGGATCGTGGTGCACTACCTACTGCGCCAGAAAGCACTGAAGTCCCTGTAGAAAGATCTTAAAAAAATATGAAATCCACAGCTTAGAAAACAAAAATATTCTTTTGCTTCAATAAAGTGCATTGAAAAATGCACTTTAATCTTTTAGATAAGTTGAATCTTAATAAAAAAAAATTAATTCAAATAATTAAAAAAAACATATAAAAAGGAAATAATTTATGAAAATTGGAGTCGTTGGCTTGCCAAATGTTGGCAAAAGCACATTATTTAATGCAATTACAGAAGCAGGAGCAGAAAGTGCAAACTACCCTTTTTGCACAATCGAACCTAATGTTGGTGTTGTTGATGTCCCTGACCAAAGATTAAAGATCTTAGGAGAAATGTATAAAACTCAAAAAATAACTCCTGCTTCCATAGAATTTGTGGATATTGCAGGCTTAGTTGCAGGAGCCAGCCATGGAGAAGGTTTAGGCAATAAATTTTTAAGCCATATTAGAGAAGTTGATGCAATCGTGCATGTCGTTCGTTGTTTTAAAAATGAAAAAATAATTCATGTCAATGGCTCTGTATCTCCTCTTAGAGATATTGAAATTATAAATTTGGAACTAGAACTAGCCGACCTTGAGCAATTGACTAAAAAACTTGAAAAAGATGAAAAACTTGTAAAAACTGGAGACAAATCCTTAATAGCCTCTGTAGATTTAATGAAAAGAATTAAAACTGCTCTTGAAAACAATCTCCCCGCTCGTTCAGTTCAAGTTGATAGTGAAGAAGAACCTATTTTAAAGAGTTTGCAACTTTTAACAGCAAAACCTGTTATCTATGTCGCAAATTTTGGGGAAGACGATTTAGGTAAAGAGGACAACGAATTAGTTAAAGAAGTTAAAGAATTTGCTATTAAAGATAATGCTAAATGTATAAGTTTGTGTGCAAAAATTGAGGAAGAATTAGCTAGTTTGCCAAAAGATGAAAGAGAATTATACAAGCAAGAATTAGGAATAACTACGAGTGGATTAGAAAAGCTTGTTGTTGCTAGTTATGATTTACTAGGTCTTATGAGTTATCTTACCGCAGGCGAAAAAGAAGTCCGCGCTTGGACAATAAAAAAAGGAACAAAAGCTCCTCAAGCAGCTGGTAAAATCCATTCAGATTTTGAAAAAGGTTTTATTAAAGCTGAAGTTGTATCTTATCAAGACTTAATTGACGCAGGCTCTTTTTTAAAAGCAAAAGAAAAAGGTAAAGTTAGAATTGAAGGAAAAGATTATGTTGTTTGCGATGGAGATGTAATCTTATTCAGATTTAATGTTTAAGGTGTTATATGAAAGATTTGTTATCTAAATTAGAAAAAACTAATTTGCTTCCCCTTGCTTTTTTGGGCGACAGCGTCCACACTCAATTTGTCAGAGAACATGTTTTAGAACATTACAATGAAAAAATGCAAAATTTTCATAAAAAAGCATCTCAATTTTGCAAAGCATCACATCAAAGCAAAGTTTTAGAAAAAATTTTCAATGATTTAACAGACAAAGAAAAAGAAATTGTAAAAAGAGCAAGAAACGCAAAACCTAAACATACAGCAAAAAATTCTTCTAGCAAAGATTATATGATGGCAACTGCTTTTGAAGCACTAGTTGGTTATTTATACCTTGAAGAAAACAAGCAAAGACTTTTTGCAATATTAAATTATTCTATTCAAGAGGAGTAAACATGTTAATTGAAGGAAAAAACTCTGTTCGTGAAGCAATAAAAAACAATATTACAATAAATAAATTATACATTGATAAAAGTTTTTCTTCACGCAAAGATGATATTATAAACGAAGCTTTTAACAAAAAAATTAAAGTTGAATTTTTGCCAAAAACAATTTTAGATAAAAAGTCTAAAACACAAAAGCATCAAGGATTTATTGCAGATGCTGTTGATTTTAATTATTCAACCGTAGAAGAAATAATAGAAAAAGCGCAAAATAAAAATGAAAAGCCTTTTATTGTTATATTAGATGGGATAGAAGATCCTCATAATTTTGGTGCGATAATTCGTTCTTGCGAATGCGCAGGGGTTCACGGCATTATTATTCCAAAGAATAGAAATGTTCAAGTTAACGAAACTGTCATTAAAACAAGTGCTGGTGCTATAGCTAATATGCTTATTGCAAAAGTTACTAATATAAAAGATGCCATAACATTTTTAAAAGAAAAGGACATTTGGGTTTATGCTGCAGAAGCCGAAGGAACAAATATCTATAAACAAAACCTAAATACAAATATTGCCATAGTTATTGGCTCTGAAGGTCATGGTGTCCGCCCTACCGTTAAATCACACTGCGATGGTATAATTTCTCTGCCACTTAGGGGTAGTGTCAATTCGTTAAATGCTTCAGTTGCATGTGGAATTATTGTTTTTGAAATTCTTAAACAAAGAGAGGAATAAATGGATACTAACCTTTTAGAAAAAGCCAAGTTTGGAGATGAAAATTCAATTGAAAAACTTTTAACTGAATATAAGCCTCTTGTTAATAAAATTGCAAGAAGTTATTTTTTGACAGGTGGAGATATGGAAGATTTAGTTCAAGAAGGAATGATAGGTTTATTTAAAGCAATAAAAAATTTTCAAGATGATAAAAATACCTCTTTTAAAACCTTTGCTACCACTTGCATAAAAAATCAAATCCAAACAGCCGTAAGAGTTGCAAGTTCTGAAAAAAATATGGTTCTTTCTACTGCCCTACCTATCGAACAACAAGATCCTTTTGATGAAGATGATGATGAAATAGAAATAGTTTTTCCCTCACCTCTGCCAAAACCAGATGAAAAAATTGAAAATCAAGAAATGTTTAAAAATACAGCAAAAAAAATTATAAGCGTTTTATCAAAATTGGAACTTAAAATTTTAATTTCTTATTTGAAAGGTTACAATTACTCTGAAATTGCATCTCAAAACCAAATTTCTAAAAAAAGTGTAGATAATGCTTTGAGCAGAATAAAAAACAAACTTTTGTTTTTAAAAAATAGAAATAATAATGATTTTTAGTTTTTAATATATAAAAAAATATGCTAAAATACTGACATGGAGAATTTATGAAAATTAACAATATTAATTTAGATGAAATCATCCCAGAGAATGATTTGGAAGAAGAAATTATTGAAGATTTAAAATCTGGTCGAAACAAAGAGGTTATTACCCGTTGCCCTCCTGAACCAAGTGGCTATTGGCATATCGCTCATGTCAAAGCATGGACTATTGATTTTGAAACTGCAAAAAAGTTTGGTGGAAAAACTTATCTTAGAATGGATGACACAAATCCATTAAAAGAAGAAGGAGAGTTTGCAGAAAGCTACCTTGAAGATTTAGCATGGTTAGGATACAAACCTGATAAATTAATTTACGCAAGCGAAGCATATTTTGATGACATATACAAAATAGCAGAGCAGATGATATTAGATGGTAAAGCTTATGTTTGTTTTTTATCAGCTGAAGAAGTATCACAAAACAGAGGTACATTAACTCAACCTGGAAAAGAAAGTCCATATCGCAACACTTCTCCTGAAGAAAATTTAAGACTTTTCAGAGAAATGAGAGACGGAAAATTTGAAGATGGAAAAGCAACATTAAGAGCAAAAATAGACATGGCACATCCTAACATGAACATGAGAGATCCTGTTATGTATCGAGTGCTAAGAGCAAAACATTATCGACTCGGAAACAAATGGTGCATCTATCCAATGTATGACTTTGCTCACCCTCTTGAAGATGCTTTAGAAGGAGTAACTTATAGCCTTTGCTCAATGGAATTTCACGAGCATAGACCTTTATATGAATGGTTTATTGAAAACGGTTGGAAAAAACCTTATGCACCAAAGCAAAGGGAGTTCTCTAGACTTACAATAGAAAATGTTTTAATTGGAAAAAGATATTTAAAACAATTTGTAAATGATGGTATTGTTTCAGGTTGGGATGATCCTCGTTTCCCTACCCTAGTTGGTGTAAGAAGAAGAGGATATACTGCAAAAGCATTAAAAGATTTTGTGAAATCTGTTGGCTGGGGCAATGTTCTTGAAGTTACAGTTCCATACAGCGCACTTGAATATTATGTAAGAAACGATTTAAACCAAATTGCAACTAGAGCAATGGTCGTTTTAGATCCACTAAAAGTTGTTATTACAAATTATAATGGCGAAGATGAAGAATTTGATGTACAAAACAACCCTAATGATGAAAATGCTGGATCTCATAAGTCCAAATTTGGAAAAGTTATTTATATCGAAAAGGAAGATTTTTCATTAAACCCACCACCTAAATACAACAGATTAGTTGAAGGAGGAATTGTTCGACTTAAGGGTGCTTATATTATCAAATGCAATAAAGTTATATATAAAGAAAATGGCGAAATCGACCATTTAGAGTGCGAATATATCCCTGAAAGTAAAAGTGGAAACGATACTAGCGGAATTAAATGCAAAGGAACTATCCATTTTGTATCAAAAAATAATTGTTTTGAAATTACAATAAGAGAGTTTAAAAATTTAATAAAAAGGGAAATTACAAACCCAGCAAAAGCATTAAGCGAAGGCGCAAAAATTGAAGATATATTGGAGCCTAATTCCTTAATTGAGAAAAAAGCATTAGCAGAAAACTTTTTAAAAAATGCAAAAGTTGAAGATAAATTTCAATTTATCAGAAAAGGCTATTACTGTATGGATAAAGACAGCACCAAAGATAATTATATCTTTAACAGCACAATATCTTTAAAAGATGGTTTTAAGATTTAAAAAAGGAACTTGTTTCCTTTTTTTTATTGACAAAATTTATGTTTTTTTGTAGAATTTAAAAAATGGAAAATAAAGAAAAAATTACAAATCAAAAAGAATTTAAAATAGGGAATTATTTAAAAAATTATAAAACACCTATCTTCTTTTACTTTTTATTTTCTTTAATTACTTGTGGCTGTAGTGTGTTTACGACAATTTTAATGGCTCAAGCAATAGAAAATATAACTCTCTCCTCTTATCAAATAGCAACTTATTTGCTTTTAATTACTTTAGGCATTACATTATTAAGAAGATTTTTAAATTATTTATTAAACTATATCTATTTAAAATATTCAACCATGATTATGTCTGATTTAAGTAAAGATTTAGCCAAACAGGCTTTTAAATTAAATTCTAAAACTTATTCTGACCATGGCACAGGATCTTTTGTTCAAAGAATTGTAAGTGATCCAAGTTCTATAACTAATCAATTAACCAGTATTGTTGATATTATATTTCAATTAGTTTATTCTTTTATCATTATAGTTTACATTTCATTTTTAAATTTTTACATTGGCTTATCTATAGTCTTAGTCATTATTCTGTCAATGATCGTTGAAATGAAAAGAATAAAAGTGCGAAGAACAAACTATAGGAAAGTACGAAACTCATACGACAAAATAAATTCCTTAACAACAGAAATAGTAAGAAGTGAAAAAGATATTAAGTCTTTAGGCTTAGAAAATTCTTTAGCAGATGAATCTTCAAAATATTATGATGAATATAAAAATATATTTTTTAAATCAGGCTTAACTAATCAGAGTTTGTCAACAATTCGAAATTTGATAATTGAAATCTTTGGTGTAGGCATACTTATTTTGGGTATTTATTTGATAAATTTAGGGTTTATCACCTTAGCAACTTTTATAATTATTAATTCCTATAAAGGTAATATTTCTTATTTCTCTCAGGCTGTAGGTCAACTTTTAGATTGTTTTACTTATATAAAAATTAGCAAAGAAAGAATGTACGCACTTTTTGATAATGAAGAGTTTGTTTGCGAAAAATTTGGTAACAAATCTTTAAAAAAAATTAAAGGCAAAATTGAGTTCAAAAATGTTTGTTACACTTTTTATGAATACGAGTACTCTCAAAACACTAAAGACAAGAAAAAGACTGATACTCCAAAAAAGAAAATTGTTTCGAGCAATCAAATTTTTAAAAATTTATCTTTTAGTATTGAACCAAATACAACAGTTGCTTTTGTTGGTAAAAGTGGAAGTGGCAAATCAACAATTTTAAATTTAATGTCAAAAATGTATGAAGCAGATAGTGGAGAAGTTTTAATAGACAATGTAAATATAAATGATTTAGACAAAACTTCACTTCGAAAAGCCATTTCATTAGTAAATCAGTTTCCTTATATTTTTGATATGACAATTAAAGAAAATCTTTTGCTAGCAAAAGAGAATGCTTCAGACAAACAGATAATGAATGCTATAAAAAAATCTTCATTAAAAGAATTTATTGACACATTGCCAAAAGGAATAGATACAAAAGTAGGCGAAAGTGGAATAAAACTTTCTGGAGGGCAGAAACAAAGACTTGCTATTGCGAGGGCATTACTTCGTAACTCCCCTATAATTATCTTTGACGAAAGCACCAGCTCATTAGACAACTTTGCTCAAGAAGAAGTAAAAAAATCTATTGATGCTTTAAAGGGCCATAGTACAATAGTTATTGTTGCACATAGATTGTCAACAATAAAAAATGTAGATAAAATTTTCTTCTTAGACAATGGTGTTATACAAGACAGTGGTACTTTTGAAGAATTATTTAAAAGAAACAAAAACTTTAAAGCTATGTTTTTAGTTGAAAACATTTAAAAAAGAGCATTAAAATTGCTCTTTTTTTGCATTTTTGATTTAGTTAAATTAATTTATTATAAACAAAAATCGAAGGTATCCCTTCGATTTATTTTGGTTGCGGGGATTGGATTTGAACCAATGACCTTCGGGTTATGAGAAATGCGAAATATTTTCTCTGATGTGTTTTAACAATATATATTGTATTTGGTTTAAAGTGTAGCACAATGTATTGTGTTGCACTTTTTATTTACCTAAATTTATACCTTTTTTGTGGTGTCAAAAGTGGTGTCAAGTAGTTTTATTTGTTCTTTTTCAAAATTGTCTAGCACTTTTATATAGTATTTATTAGTTGTTTGAGTTGTTGTATGCCCTAACCATTTTGCAATTATTCTTGGCGCAATTCCTTTTTCTGCACACATTGTTGCAAAGGTTGTTCTTAAATCTTTTGTTTTGAAATCAAATCCGCAAATTTTTTTGAAATCTCCAAGTCTTCTTTTTAGTGTTGTATCAGATATTCCAAAAAGAGTTTCTGTATGTGAATTTTTATATTTTTCATACAACTTTTTTATTGGTTCGAAAATTGGAATCCATCTATCAGAGCCTGCTGTTTTTGTTCCCTTTATGTGTAATAGTTCATTTTCAAAATCATTTACTTTTATATTTAAAGCTTCTTTTGGTCTGCATCCAGTAAATAGATAAAAGATAAAAATGTCGTAAATACTGTTTTCTGCTTTTTCAATAATTGTTTTTCTTTGTTCAACTGAAAGAGCTGTGCCTTCTTTTCGTTTATGATGATATTTTTTTATATCATCAGATATATCAAATTTTACTTTTTTGTCTTTATATGCTTGTTTAAAACATTCTTTTAAAAATTGATAAGTATATTCTTTCATTCTAGTATTCTGCATTTTGTTTAAAAAGTTGTTGATTTCAAGAGCTGTAATTTGTTTTATATTTTTATCTGGAAACTTTGGTTTTATTTGGTTATTAAAAACACTTCTGTAATTTTTCAAAGTTCCTTCTTTGTAAAAAGGTTCTTTGTGATTTTTATACCACCAATCCCAATATTCATAAAAGCTTATAGTTTTCTCTAATTTTATTTGTTTGATTTCAAAAACCTGTTTTAAGTTTTCAAAACATTCTTTTTGTGTATTGCCATAAATATATTTTCTTTCGCCATTAATTGAAAATCTAGCTTGCCAGCGATTGTCTTTTCGTTTGGTTATTTTTATTCCTCTATAAATGTTATAATTCATATCTTCATTTTTAGGAATAATATTGTTATTTTCTGTTTTAAAGTTTATTGTTTCTTCTTTTTTACCTTTTTCGTATTCTTCGTAAACTCCTTTTATTTCAGTTGACGATTTTTCATTTTTAGTATTATCAATTAACAAAAAAGGTTTGTTGTATTCATTTTCGCCTTTAAGAAACGCATAAAACATGTTGATTCTTAAAGCAATTTCTTTGTTGTGTTCTTCAATTTCATTAAATAGTTTTTATATATTCTTCCATAGTTCACCTTCTTATTTTTTCTTTTTTAGCTCTTTTTCTAATTTATTAATATCACTTTCCAAGTTATCTCTTAATAATGCTTTATCTGAAATAACATCTTTTCTATATATTTCAATTAAAGGCAATTCTTCTTCTTTATATAATTTTATTTTTTCTTGTTTATTTCTTTTGTAATCTTCTGTTTCCATCCCCCATAATTCAATGTAAATTCCTTTTGTATCACTTAATATTGGAATAAACCAATCACTTTTTACACCACGCGATGTAATTTCATTTACTTTTTTTGCATAAACGTGTGGTTTTCTTAGTTGATATAGCATATCATCTATTTCTCTTTCTAAATCATTTTCAACCCAATGTCCATCAAGACATTTAACTTGTCCACTTGTTTCATTTTTTTGTAAATCAAAATCATTTAATTTGTTTTCAGTTATCAATTTTTTATTATTTTCATTATTTTTTAAAATTTCTTCAATATCTATATAAACTCGTGAAATAAGAGAATCATCGTTATGCAAATCTCTACATAAAATTGCTAATGCTATAAGTTTGTTGCAATATGATTGTTTTATGTAAATATCATTTTGTTTAAAAGTTGATCGTCTTAAATTATAATACCATTCTCTTAACTCAGTTGCTTTCCTGTTTTTGTCTATATTATCTTTGTAATCTAAAGTTTCATAATAACAATCTTTACACTGTTTTCCAAATGGAGCATATTCTCCACATATACAACATGTTTCATTAATGTTTTGATATTCTATCAATTCTTCACTTTCTATTTCTTTTTTTGTATTTTGTAACTTTGTTAATTCCCATTTTCCTGTTTTTTCATTTTTAAATACTAATCCTTCTGCTTTCATTTCTAAATGTTCTTTGCATAAAGGATAAATTCCAGAATTTTTGCCACATATTTGGCACGTCTTTCCTGTCATAGTTTAGTTTATTCTCCTTTTAATCTCTTTATTATATCTTCTTGTTTCTTTTGTCCGACTTTTAAGCCTTCTATGTAAGCATCTACAAGCATACATTGTTCTTTATTTAAATTTATTATTTTATTTATTAGATTGTTTTGTTCATCATTTAAAATGCTTTTATCAATTAAATAAGGAACTTCATGTTCTAATAAACTATCAATAGTTGTATGAAAATAATCTGCTAGTTTTTTTAATGTTTGTAAATCAGGTTCGATTTCATTTCTTTCGTATTTACTGTAGTTACTTTGTGAAGTATTTAACAATTTTGCGATTTCTTGTTGTGAAAAGTTATTTTTTAATCTAAATTCTCTAATTTTCATATACCCTCCTAATAAAAATATATAAAATTTTTAAATTTTATTCAATTTATAACTAAAAATAGTTGACTATTATTCATATTTGGACTATAATCTTTAAAAATAGTTAAAAAGTAACTATTTTTAAAGGAGGATTAAATGATATTACATAATGCTAAGTTTTACATAGGTAGAAGACAGGTAAGTTATAGTCGATTTATGGCACAGATTAAATTTAACGAAAAAAAAGGAGAAATGGGAAAGTGAAAAAGTATTTAGTTAAGACAAAAAACTCTGTTTATGAATGTTCTGATTTACAAACTATGCTCAAAAAAGTTACAGCTTTTAAGATTGCTGGCATTGAATATCAAGTTCAAGGAATTTGAGGTTGATATGGGAGCAATAAAAAATTTATTAATGGAATGCGATTCTTTGAAGAAAGAGAATGAGAAATTGCTTAAAGAAAATGCGCATTTAAAGGAAAGGCTTTTAAAGGTAGATAATTCATTACCTTATTAAATTGCTATGGTGGTGAAATTCTCAGACAAACACGGGGTTAAGCACAAAATAAATCTTTGATATTTTGTTTTGATAAATTTTTCACAAGACATCCCTCCTACCCTGAACTGATATGTGCTGTCATTGTTCTTCTTTGGGTTGAAGTCCCAAAGCCATAGTCCATTATTACTAGATTAAAAGTCGATAACTAGTTTACAAAAATTTAATTAAAAGGATGTGGAGATTATTAAAGGTCGAAAAACAAAACCTTATTTTGTGTCATATTCACATAAATCAGGTTTTGGCAAAGAAAATGGTATTAAGTCTTTTGATACTTTTAGGGATGCTCAAAATTTTGCAGTTCAAATTGATAGAAAAAAGACTTATACTTTGAACTCTTGGGGAACAAAGAAAAAACATAAATAGTTATTTATGGCAAATAAAATTTCCGACGTCGGAAAAAAAATAAAAGACGTCTTTTCTTCTATAACTTAATAAACTGTAAGTCAAGGCAAAGAGTCCTTGCACATAATCAATAGTTAAAGTTGATTTTTTTAAGTGATTGAATGATATTGAATAATTAAATTTAAAAGTTAAAAGTGAGGAATTTAAATATGTTAGAAAATAAACCTATGCGTGAAATTGGAATGATAATTTCAAAGAAATTTGTTAAAGCTAGAGAAGCTGGAGAAAGTTTTGATGGAACTCGAAAATGGGATTCAAAACCTGAGGAATATTATTTAGATATTGTATCTTGTGATGAAGAAGATTTTGATAAGAACACTGGTATTTTGAATGGAACTCGTTTAAATTATAAAGTTGATAAAGAAATATATGATAAAGCAAAATTTGGCGATTGGGCTAAAGTTAAATATCTTCTTGCTCAGTATGGCCAAACTATAACACCAAAACCTGAATCATGTGTTTTGATTGAAAAAAAATAAATAAGGAGAAAAAATAGATGGCTAGATATAGTTATGGTTCACCAACATGGTTGAAAGTTATAGGTTATGTTATTTTGTCTATTTTTGTTTTGGCCGCACTTTTTTGTCTTGCAGTTTTAATCTATGGTGGATGTGAAGGTACTACTTTTGTTGAAACTTTGAAAATTTGGTTTACACCAGATAAAGTGCAAGAAGGTGCTGAAGCTGTTGAGCAGACAACAACCATGTTACATTTTATTAAATAGTTAATTTTAAAGGGGTGTGGGGTTATTCCCCTTCCCTTTATTTTTTTAAAAGTCGAAAAGGAAACATTTTTTATGATAAAAATAATTTTTAAAATTTTGATCTTTATAATATTGCTTGCAAGTTTAGGAGTATTCATAAAAGGTGTTATTTGAGGTTAAATATGAGTAAAGGAAAAATTGTCGGAATATTTGCGCTTGTATTAGTTTTGACTATTTGTTTTGGTGTTATATTTTGGTATGCTTATGTAGCTGTTTTTGGTAAAGAAAAATTTGTTACTAATACTTTTTATGTTGGTGAACTTGAAAATGCTTCTGGTGAAACTCGAAATATAATTGAAGTTCAGTATAACCAAAATGCAGATGGTCAAGGTCTTGAAATGTTTGAAATCAAATTAAATGGTTTTACAGATGGATCTCAAACTGACTTTTATTCACAAGGTGTTCAATATGTTGCTGATTCTCCTACTGATAAAATAGAATGGTTTACTTTGCAAGATTATTCCGATACTTTAGTTAAAATGGGGTCAAATTTTGATTTTTCTAATATGGACGAATTTGTTTCAATTTTGGAAAAAACAAATTTTGTTAGTTCTTGTTTGTGGAAAACTGGAGCATGGCTTTGGTATAAAGAATGGACTGCTAATTATATGAGTCCAACTATTCTTGATGGCGCTTCTAGATATTCTTATCAACAATTTGCTAATGATGGATCAACAGGTTCATCAAATCCTTTAACAGAAGATTCTTATATTGTTGCTAATTTTGGTGGTGAAGAAAATTCTGTCTATATTCAATTTAAAGGTGCAGATTATGTTTCAGCTTCTGATTTTTCAGGGCCTGAAGAATTTGAAAATGATAAAAATGCAGTTATTAATTCGGGACGCAGTAATATCTATAATAATTATAATGTGGATTATTTAGCTTATGTTCTATATGAACAAATTCAAGCACTTCCTGCTGGAACTAATGGAACTTATGTTTTTGAATTTGCAGATATATTTAATTATTATGGATCGGAAGATGATATGACAGCTGGTATTCAACTTAACCAAGAAGATAGTTTGAAAGTTCAACAAAATATGAGGTCTTATTATTCGATAAAAGTTACTATCTCAGCAAATGGAGCAAAAAATGCTCAAGATAGTATGTTTGGTGTTCTTCATGGTAGTTCTACATATTCACTTGATGGCTCAAGTTCTTCTTCTGGTGATTATTTTGTTGGCCGACAATTAGTTAATGTTGATATATACGATTTTGATTATATTAAAGTTGTTGACAATCAATATGCTTTAAAGCTTAAACAAGAATTTAGAGATATTTATTTATCAAAATCAGATTCTATTATTTTATCAATTTTTATTGACGAAGAAGTTCTTTCTGAATTAGGGATGACTTTTGTTGGTTTTACTTCTGATTCTGGGTTATCAGATTTTATGGTTCTTTCTGCTGAAAGCTCTAGTGGATTGATTGAGTTGGAGGTGGCTTAAATGTTGTCATTATTGTTTGATACACAATTTTGGTATGATGTATTTCTTATTATTTGTATTATTGGTTTAATTATTTTTTGTGTGAAAGTTAAAGAAGCACGAATTTTTGCTTTTTCTGTGTTAGGTATTTGTTTGCTTCTAATTACAGGTTATTGTGGTGTTGAATTGAATAAGTATTATAATGCTGAAGGTGGAATTTATGGATATATTTCAGGTTTAATTTTGCCTGATCAAAAAGTTGATATAGATGATAAGTTTTCTTTAACATTAAATAATTTAGTTCTTCAGCAAGAGTTAAACGATAAATATTCAACAACGATTTACCTTGATGATACAATAAAATTGGATGAAGCAGTAAATTATGGCTTGTTTGTTAATCAAAATTATTGTTTTGCAACAATTTCTTCTGATTTTGTTCTTGCTAGTTATTCATATACTTTTTTAGATAATAATTTGGATGAACTTTTAAGTGATACTTTGCATTTTGAATTTGCTTTTTATGATAAAGGTGCAGAACTTAAACTTTATACTAATGGTGGACAAAAAGCTGTAGATTATTGGAATAAATATTTTTCAAGAAATACAATGTTAGTTTCTATTGAAAAAACTGACATTGTTGTCGATAGTTCTATTGAAGAAGGGAGTGGTGATCTTAGCGATTTCAGAATTGTGAATTATTATTATGAAAATGAACTCGTTTTTAAACAAGTATATAAAGTTGGATCTACAATTACTCCTCCTGTTCGTGTTCCTGGTATAGAGGTAGGAACTTCTGTTGAAACATGGCTTACAGCAGATGGTTCTATTTTTGATTTTTCAAATAAAATAATCGAAGATTTAAATTTGTATGTTGGCGAAATTGAAGAATCATGGAATACTATTAAATTTGTTTCTTCTTCTGATGGAACAATAGAACAGCAGAATTTAGCTGTAAAATTTAATGTTGTTTCTCAAGATATTGGTTATATTGATGGAGAAAGTTCATCGGAAATGACTGTTCAAGCTAAAAGATATAATGGTTTGATTGTTGAAGCTAATTTTAGGTATATGTTCGAGTTTACTGATTTTATTGAAAGTATATATGTATATAACGATGAAGGATACATTAAAGATCAAATTAAGCTAAAGAGCGCTGGTACAAGAGATCCTATGACTACTGGTTTTAGTTACTTTGTTCAATTTGAAATTCCAAATATTAATCATGATGCAACAATAGTTATTAAATCAGAGCCAAAAGTTTATGATTTAGCACTTAAATATTACGATAAAAATAATAATTATAGTGAAATTGTTTTAAAAGATGTTTATTATTATGGTTGCATTTTGGATTTAAATACTTTGTTGAATACTTCTCAAAAAGAAGCTTTGACTTCTGCACGTTCTTCTGGGGCAAAATTTAATGGTCTTTCATCTAAACAAATTGATGGACAGGGCTTTAAATATTTTGATCGCAATTTAAATTCGCTTTCTTCTATTACATTAAATGCTCTTGAATTTAATGGTATTGATTATGATTGGGGAAATAATTTTGATCCAGATACACAAACATTTAATCTTTATGCTGTTTACAACATTAATATATGAGGTGAATTATGAAGAAAATATTTTTTAGCATATTTATTTTAGCTATGACTTTATGTTTAGCTTTTGGATCTGCGTATATAATTAAAGATTGGGATATTTTATTTAGCACTTCTGAAATAGAAGATTCTAATTCAGATCCCCCTGTAGTTGAACCAGGAGGCGATACTGATAATGAACCTGAACCTGAGCAAAAAGTTGAAATAACAGATTGGACTTTTTTTGAAAACTCTGTTTCTTCATATAAAGGAACAGCTGAGGTTGTTAATAATATTCCTTCTAGTTATTCAATGGAGTTTATTCCTTCAAGCGAGGAAGTTCAATTTGAAGATTTAGACTCTTTATATGAATATATCTATTCTCAAAACATAGAAAGTTTTTACAAAATAACATTTAATGGTTTAGAAGAAAAATATTTTTCTCTACCTTCTTTTTCGGAGTATGTTTTCTTATTTGTAGGTAGTGGGGATATTTCAACAATTTTCCCTGCTAAAATTCAATTAGGAGAAGTCAAATATTATGAAGGTAATGATTTTGAAGTAGATTCTTTGCAATCTCAAGTATTTTCAAAAGATTTTTATGAGAACAATGTTTCCGAATTGATTATACCTGAAAATATTAAAAACATAGATGTTAATGCTTTTGCTAAAGGAAGAAGCGAATATATAAATAAAGTAGTTATAAATTGTAATGAAGTTGTTAAATTTACATCAGTATCTAGTGGGAATGATCCAGAAGATATAAATGTAGGAACAAATGTTTATGTAAAGGCAGAATTGTTAGAAGAATATAAGACAACTTATCCTCAATCTGCTGATCATATATTCCCTATAGGATATGAAGTTCCTGAAGAAAAGTATTTGCCTTATGTAATTGAAGATGGAGTTATAACTGCATATACTGGTTCTGCAACTGACCTTGTTATTCCTTCTACTTATTCTTTATCTTCAGATGGACAGGCTATCGAAGGTTCAGATTATACAATAACAGAAATCGGAGATAATGTTTTTAAGTTCTCATCTATTGAAAAAATAGACATGTCAAGTTCATTAATTTTAAAATTAGGAAATTCTTGTTTTGTTGGTGCATTGTCATTAAAAACTGTGATATTATCTAATTGTTTAACAACAATTGGAATTGGATGTTTTTCTGAAAGTGCAATTGAAACAATAGATCTTCCTGATTCTGTTATCGAAATAGGAAAAAGTGCGTTTTTTTGGTGTTCAGCTTTAAATTCTGTAACCTTATCAAATAGTTTGCAAAGTTTGCCTTATGGTTGTTTTTCTATGTGTTCTTCATTAACTACAATTGTATTACCTGAAACTATTAGTTCATTGGGAGAAAATTGTTTTGGGAGCTCTTCTATTTCAAGTATCAACTTTCCTGATAGTTTAACTAGTTTGCCTTATGGTTGTTTTGGTGCTTGTAATTTTGTTGAAATTGATTTATCTGATACTCAAATTGAAACTTTGGGAGAAGATTGTTTTGGGAGTAATGAACTTTTAACTAAAGTTGTATTAAATGATTTAATTACATCTTTGCCTGATATGTGTTTTTATCGTTGTTTTTCTTTAAGTTCAATTATTATTCCTGAATCTGTAATCTCACTTGGAGATCAATGTTTTGATACTTGTTCTTCTTTAAATTCTATAATACTCCCTTCTGCTTTAACATCTTTTGGTGAAGCTTGTTTTTATAGATGTTCTTCTTTAAGTTCAATTGTTATTCCTGCATCTGTTCGATCTTGGGGAAAAAATGCTTTTCTTTTTTGTGAATCTTTGTCTTATGTTGAAATATCACATAGGCCTGGAGCCTTGCCAACTTCAATGTTTTCTTATTCTATAAATACTGTAGTTTTTAATGATACTAGTTTTTATTCTCTTTTTCTCCCTGGTTATATTGATTATGACTTATTTAAGAATCCTTCAGTTGTTAAATTTAAGTCATCAGTAGATGATGGTTCAAATTCTTGGCTTAATGAAAATTATGTTAAAACGATTGAGGGAGATTATAACGTTTATACTCGGAAGGTGTAAATGATAACAATTATTTGTGGTCTTCCTGGCGCTGGTAAGACTTGCAAGCTGACACATTTTATTGTTGAAAGAATGCTTGAATATGGTTTTGAGGATTATTTAAAATTAAAATGCGAAATTAATAAATTGTCTAAAGGTGGATTTCTAAATTTAGAATTGCCACCTCAAAGACATTTATGCTATGCAGACTATTCTGTTCGAATTAATAATCGTTTGCAAACTTATTATGTTGATGGGTTTCAGTTAGCTTTACCTAATCCATATTTTGAGACTGCGAATATTCCCCCATATTCAACTATATTCTTGGATGAGGCCCAAAAATATTTTGACAGTAGAATGTCTAAGTATATTCGTGAAGATGTTTATCGTTGGTTTCAATTACATCGGCATAATGATTATAATGTTTTTCTTGCTTGTCAACGTTTGGGGAATATAGATTTAAATATACGTAGTATTGCTGAGTGTTTTATTGTTATTAATGATCTTGTTGTAAAAGAAGATTTTTATGGTCGTATTGTTAAACTCAAATGGACTGCTAGACAATTTTTTTCTTGCGACACAGCTGAAAGTTATATGTTGGCTCGTGAAAAGAAAGAAAATATAGAAATTGGCACGGCTGTTGAATTTGAAACAGATTTACCTATTTTTAACTACTATGACAGCAAGGGCTGTCGTCCTGCATTTTATGCTGGTAAGTACAGTCAGGGCTTTGATTATTTCACAGAAGATGGCTATCAATTTACGCTTGAAAGTTATGTTGAGTTTAATAATAAACATTATTTTGTTGCACCACGAGGCTATTATAAGAACGCAGAATATGATAAACAAATTATGAAAAATTTAGGAGCTGTTGTTTAATGGAAATTAAAGATTATAAGGACTTAACTGAGTTTATTGCTGATGAACAAATAAAATTTCAGGAAAATTTTGGCGTAGCTAAAGTTTCGCCTAAAATGTTAAAATTTATAGAAGAAAATTTGATGAAATATGTCAAGCTTTATGATCGCCCTTTGTATAGACGAGAGAAAAGAGAGTTAGTTTTGCGAGAAGCTTTAGAAACAATGCCACATGGCTTTTTCTGGAAGATTTTTCATTGGTCACTTTGGCAAAAGATAAAAGCTTTGCAATATGCAGAGAAACAGAAAACGAAAGCGAAAGCTATTAAGAAGAAAAAAGATAAATTGTTTATGCAATATCCTGAAGTTGTCAAGCCTGTATCTCTTCAAGAAGTTGATGAGAGTGAGGAGGATTAATATTTAAAAAGTGGAATTATTAAGGGGTAAACCCCTTAATGATTGCCCTAATAAATATGACATAACGAGGAATAACAATAAACAAAGACAAAAATTTAAATGTATTAGATACAGAAAATCTGTTTTGATTGTTTTTTTTCTTCGAAGGACAGGCTTTTAAAAACTTTTTTTGACAAAGTAAAATTCGCGAAAAACCGAGGCTTTGCCCGGTTTTCGCGATTGAGTGTTTACTTGACAATAATAACACTCATCGGAAAATATTGTAAAAAGGAGATAAAATGTATTATCCATTTAAAACTAAAAAAACAAGAGAATATGAAAATAAACTGAATGATATGTCTGGAAAAGATTTTGACTACAAATTTAAACATAGGTGGAATTATTATAATGGTTATACTGGTGCGAATTTTGACAGGTCGACATCTTTGTTAGATTATAAAGATAATTTAAACAGAGCATTTTCTCGTGTAAATAAATTTAAAAAATTACCAAAACAAAAGCAAAAAGAAATTTTATCTGATCCATATAGTGGTGGTAATTATCATATTATTTTTGATATGGGGTATATAGATTTCTATAAAGATACACATAAGAAAAAATAATATTATTCTAAAATTATAACTTAAAAGGAGTTGTTTTTATGGGAGGAATTTTAGGTTATAATTTATATTCGAAAGAAAGGATATATAAACATGAAACTCTTATGAGTTATTACTTTCAACCGAATAGAAAAATTATAAAAAAGTGGGTTCCATATACTTTAAGTTCTGGAGAAATTGTTCAAAGGAATATTGAAACGAGTGAAATTCGTTATTATAAGAAACGTTCTATTTTAGCATCACATAATGCAAGTTTAAAACGAACAGTTATTTTAATGAATATGCTTTTGAATATGAATGATTTTGATTGGTTTGCCACTTTGACTTTTGATAAACAAAAAATTGATAGAACAAATGAAACTGCAGTATTTGATTGTTATGTTAAATATATTAATAATTTAAAAAAGCAATTCCCTACTTTCGCATATATGACTTTTCCTGAAAGACATGAAGATGGATGTTTTCATTTGCATATGCTTATAACTGGTCTTACTCCAAAACAAATGGGGCTTGTAAATTCTGGAAAGGTTTGTTGCCATTGGGCTAAAAAGAAAAATAAATATGGTATATTGGAAGGTTTAGGTTATTGTTCAAAAGAATATTTCGAAAAAACAAAACATTTGCATGAACTTAAAGAGACAGATGGAGAACCGATATATAATGCAACATCTTTTGCTTATGGTTTTACAACTGTATCTCGTATATGTAGTCGTGAACGTTGTAATTCTTATGTTAAAAAATATGTTGAAAAAGCTTTAGGTTCTACTGAAAAATTTAAAAAACGTTTCTATTATTCTGCAAATTTAAATGTTCCAGATGTTGTTAAAACACTTATTGGAACTGATTTTGAACAGCCATTAAATTTTAAATATGATTTTATTGATGCAGTTGACAATAGTTCTTATATTGAGCATGCAAAGGGTCAGCCCTACATATCAGATTATAATGTTCTACAGATTAAGATAGATAATTCTCTCAAAAAGAACCTTGATAAAGGCTTAATTCCTTTAGATATTGATTTAAGTGAAATTTTTAAAAATCAAACTTCAATGTTTGATTAAAAGGAGTAAGATTTGAAACGTAAAAATAAATATGTTCCCTGGGGAAGAACTTTAACAACCAAAGATAATTATTTAGGGAAACAAAAAACTGGATCAAAGAAGACTCGACCAGTAGTTGTTATAGATAATAATATCAGAAATGAGCTTGCTGTTGTTCCCCTTTCTTCAAAGAAAGGTTCAAATAGAACTGAATTAGAAGGTTATCATAATCCTAAAACAAAACAAAAAACATATTATAAGCACTTTTTAGAAATTGAAGACAATGAAGGGAATCCTATTGTTATAAATGAAAAGTTCAGAGAAAATCATAAGAATATGGATATTCCATATAAAAAGGTTGTAGATATAAAAGAAACAATTTTTAATCATTCGAAACAAAATATTCGAAACAGAAAATTGTTTAATAAATTTAAAAACAAAAAAAATGACTGGGATTAACCACCCAGCCCAATGTCGATATGATTATAAAATCTCGACTGGTGCTTATAAACAAGAGTTATAAGCCTGACACATTAATGTGTGTTCAATAAGAACAATATCATTATAATGTTTTTTTTATAAAAAGTCAATAGTTTATATAAAATTTAAAAGGAAGGTTATAAATGGCATTTTTTAAAAAGATACATAAAAAACTTGCTTTGAGTTCATCTAAAGAACAGCTTGAGAAAGCTTATCATAAAAGTGAAGCCAAATTAAAAATAGCATCATTGACTGGCAATGAGAAATTATTAAGTTCTGCAATGCAAGAGCATGGTTGTTATGAATATGCTTTATTGTATAAAAACACACCTGAATATAAAAGTAAAAATAGAGGGAGAAAACAATAAATGGAAAATTTTAAGATGATTGAAAAATATGATTTTGATATAAATCCTTCTGGCCATGATTGTTCTGAAGGTATTAAATTATTGAATGATTATTTAAAAAATTTAAATAAAATTTTTTTGAAAGAACAAAACAACTTCGCTGAGCTTTGTTATTATGTATATAAAGTTCGGGAGCTTTTTAAAGATTATAAGGTTACATATTTTAATCGATTTGTTACTAAAAAGAATGAATATATCTTTTTTGATAACATTATGCAAGATTTAGGATTAAGTGATAAAGATGTAAGTCGGCTTTGTAGTTGCTATGAAAAATTTATATCACAAGAAACTGATAAACCTGTAATACTTGCTGAGTTTTTCGGTTTTTCAAAGTCAAAACTTTTTGAACTTTTAACTGTAGATACAAATCAGCTTAAAGTTGATATAAAAAATAACGTTCTTCGTTTTGATATGTCAGTATTATCAATTCGAGATTATGTAAAAAATTATAAAGCACAGCAAAAACAAAAAAAGAAATTATTTGAGAATGAGGAAGAAGATCAAAAAGAAGTTATTAATGAGGAAGCTATACCACCAGCATACGATCCAAGACAACATTATGATTTTAGTTATTTTGAAGACAAAACAAAAGCGCAGTTGTTAAATATTGTTTGGCAATTACAAACTGAATATGAGAAGCTTAAGAAGAAGGTTAAATAAAAAAGACCAACATTTGTTGGTCTTTAAAGAAAATAACAATACTATTACCTATTTTTATACCTCCTTTCTGGTGTCAAAATTGGTGTCAAAACACAATTTTTGAAGGTGGTAAAATCGTTATATCCCTTTATTTATAATGGTTGCGGGGATTGGATTTGAACCAATGACCTTCGGGTTATGAGCCCGACGAGCTTCCGAGCTGCTCTACCCCGCGATAACTATCCTGCCTTACGACAAGAACTATTATATGCAATAACTAATAAAAAGTCAACACTTTTTGAAAATTTTTAATAAAAAAATATTGAACTTATAATTGAAATCATTGCAATTCCAAATAAAATTCGTGTTATTACCCTAAAAACACCTGAATGTTCAAAATATGTTCTTAAGATGTATCTAATAAATATTAAACTAGCTCCAACTAAATATAAAATAGATGCAAGCAGATGTGTACTTAATGCGACACTTGAAATAGAACAACCAAATAATGCGCCACCCATTAAAAGTTCTATAAAATAAACACATTTTTTGAATAATGTTTGATTTTTACAAGCTATAAAAACAGTAAAACCAAATCCTGCGCCCAACATAAACCCACCTAAAAGTCCAAAAATTGTAAAAGGAGCAAGAGATATACTACCTAGCACAAGCATAACCAAACTTGCGACTCTGAATATTGAGCTTAGTATTACCCCCTCTTTTGTTTTAGAAGAACAAGCTTCAGTTGACAAATAAAAAGCGATAGCAAGACAGACAGACATATAAAGAGCATTATATACAGAAGATAGATGCCCACTTAATAGTGCAAATGTAAAAAAAGCTAGTGGAGTTACAATACAAAATATAACACCAGAAACTTTTTCTCTATTTTGATAAAAACCATTTAATACTGCAAGCGCAAAACATGAACTTGCCAAAATAATAAATAGAGCTAAATTCATAGCTCTATTTTAACCTAAACAATCAATTTTTCAAAATGTTTTTCATTAAAAACTATTCTTTAATTTCTTTTTCTTGCTTCTTTGCTAAAGAATTAGTATTTAAACTTTTTCCAAACACGACAAATCTATCATATAAAAACTCAGTTATGAAATTAATAATCATCATTAAAATAGTAACTAAAGTCCCATCCCAACCAATATTTTCAAGTGCTTGTCCACCAAAAATAGATGCTGGTGTAAAAACAGCATAATAAGCGAGAACTAAAAGCATTGCTATTGGTACATTATTTGCAGACTTAAATGTAAATTTTCTATTGAATGTAAAATTCCAAATAACAGAAAGAGTTATAGAAATTAAGTATGTAGCCCACCAATTATTCCAACCTATAAGTGTATACATGATTTCAAAGCTTCCTAACTGAATAAGTCCAGCAGATAGTGAAAAGCCTAAAAACTTAATGGCTCTAGCTAGCTCTTGTTTCCTAGATAATTTTTTCTCATTTTCCTTGTTTGATTTTAAATTAATGTCATCTATTTTTTCTTCCATTTTATTCCTCGCTAGATAATATATCATATTATTTATTTATATCAAAATTATTGTTTAAATTTTCTTAATAAATTTGTCGAATGCTTTATTAAATAAACGATTGTTAAAGCCGAAAAATCAACTTTTTACTTGAGTTTTTCCCTATAATATATTATAATATAATATATATTATATATATAGGGGTATTAAATGGAAAACAAAGAAAATCTTGGGTTAGAAGAAAAAGAAATCGGAAAATCAAATAAATATGATGCTAGTGATATTCAAGTCTTAGAAGGCCTAGAACCTGTTAGAAAAAGACCTGGTATGTATATTGGTTCCACAGATGAACATGGTCTTCATCATTTAGTTACAGAAGTAGTCGATAATTCTATTGACGAAGCTTTGGCTGGTTACTGCACTAAAATTGAAGTAACCCTTAATTTTGACGGCTCCTGCTCAGTTTCAGATAATGGTAGAGGGATCCCTACTGGAATAATTCCAAAAGAAGGGAAAAGTGCTGTTGAGGTTGTTTTAACAAAACTTCATGCTGGTGGTAAATTTGGTGGCGAAGGTTATAAAATTTCTGGTGGATTGCATGGCGTTGGTGTATCCTGCGTTAATGCTCTTTCTAAATATATGAAAGCAGATGTTTATCAAAATGGGCAACATTACCAAATTGAATTTTCGAGAGGAAAAGTTATATCCCCTTTAACTGTTGTTGGCGCCACAGATAAAAGAGGGACTACAATAACATTTTTGCCTGATGATGAAATTTTTGAAACTGTTGATTTCAATTTCGATATCATGAAAAATAGATTTAGAGAAATAGCTTTTTTAAATAAAGGTTTGATAATATCTATAGAAGATCGCCGAGAAGGCAAAGAAAGAAAAGAAGAATTTGAATTTAAAGGTGGAATAGTTGAATTTGTTGACTACCTTAATAAAAACAGAGAAACATTGCTTGCCTACCCTGTTTACTTTAACAAGTTTAACAGAAATAGCAAAGGCGAACTAGAAAACGAAATAGAAGTTTGTTTTCAATTTAATGAAGGCTATAGCGAAATCATAAATGCTTATGCTAACAATATTAACACTGAAGAAGGCGGAACGCATTTAGATGGCTTTAAAGCTGGTTTGACTAAAATTATTAACGACTATGCTATAAAAAACAAAATCATAAAAGAAAGCGAAAAATTATCTGGTGAAGATTGCCGAGAAGGAATAACCGCCGTCATAAGCGTAAAGCTTCGCAACCCACAATTTGAGGGCCAAACTAAGACAAAACTTGGCAATAGCGAAATGAGAACTATTGTGTATAAAGCAATGGTTGAAGAATTTGGAGATTATCTTGAACAACACCCTAGTGAAGCTAAAAATTTAATACTTAAATCAATCACTGCTCAAAGGGCTAGAGATGCTGCTAGAAATGCAAGAGAACTTACAAGAAGAAAAAGCGTTCTAGAAAGTAGCACTTTGCCAGGAAAACTTGCCGACTGTAGCGAAAAAGATAGAAGATTTTGCGAAATATATCTTGTTGAGGGAGATTCTGCTGGTGGAACTGCTAAAACTGGTAGAGATAGAAGATTTCAAGCAGTTTTGCCTTTGCGTGGTAAAATTTTAAATGTAGAAAAAGCAAGACTTAATAAAATACTAGAAAATCAAGAAATTAAGATGATGATTACTGCCTTTGGTACAGGAATCGGACAAGATTTTAATATGGACAAGCTTAGATATGACAAAATTATTTGTATGTCCGATGCCGATGTTGATGGGGCTCATATCAGAATTTTGCTTTTAACTTTCTTTTTCAGATTTATGCGCCCACTGCTTGAACAAGGACATGTATATGCAGCAAAACCTCCACTATACAAAGTAACAAAAAATAAAGAAGATTATTATTTCTATTCGGATCAAGAACTTGAAGAATGGTATCAAACTAATGGGCGCAAAGGTTGTGCTCAACAAAGATATAAAGGTTTGGGTGAAATGAATGCTACTCAGCTTTGGGAAACTACTATGAATCCTGAATCTAGAACATTGATTCAATTGACTATTGAAGATGGAATTGAAGCTGAAAAAATGTTCAATGACCTTATGGGTGAAGATGTTGAATTAAGAAAAAAATTCATTCAAGAAAATGCTACTCTTATCAATCCTGATGAGATTGATGCGTAGGAGGAAATATGGATAAAAACGACAATAAAAAATCATTACAAGAAATTTTAGCTAATTCTAAAATTGAAAAAGTAGATACTGTTGACAACTTAAAGCATAGTTTTATATCTTATGCCATGGCTGTCAATGTTTCTCGTGCAATTCCTGATGTCAGAGATGGTTTAAAACCAGTTCACCGCCGTATTCTTTATGGTATGGGTGAAATGAACAATTTTTATGACAAGCCTACAAAAAAATCAGCTCGTATTGTCGGTGATGTTATGGGTAAATATCACCCACATGGTGATAGTTCTGTATATGATGCAATGGTTAGACTTGCACAAGACTTTTCTATTAGATATCCTTTAGTTGATGGACAAGGAAACTTTGGAACAGTTGATGGGGATCCTCCTGCTGCTTCAAGATATACAGAAGCAAGACTTTCAAAAATTGCTTCCTTAATGCTAGAAGATATAGATAAAGACACAGTAAATTTTTATCCAAATTTTGATAATACATTAATGCAACCATCTGTTTTGCCTGCAAAAATACCAAATCTTTTGATTAATGGTGCTGACGGGATCGCTGTTGGTATGGCAACAAATATTCCTCCTCACAATTTAACTGAAGTTTTAACTGGTCTGCAAGCAATGATAGACAATCCTGAAATTGATATTGATGAATTAATAAAATACATTCCTGCCCCAGACTTCCCAACAGGTGGAATTATTATGGGCAGAGCTGCTGTCAAAATGGCATACAAAACAGGTAGAGGCGGAATAGTTGTCCGTGGAAAAGCAGAAATTGAAGAAATGGCCAATGGCAGAAGCAGAATTATAATAACCGAGCTCCCTTATCAAGTAAATAAAGCTCAATTAATCATTCAAATAGCAGAGCAAGTAAAAAATAAGCGTTTAGAGGGCATTAGCGACATCAACGATTTATCCGACCGTGAAGGAATGAGAATTGTTATAGATGTTAAAAAAGATGCAAATGCACAAGTAGTATTAAATGCTCTTTATAAAAACACTCAACTTCAAAAAGGCTCTGGAATTATAATGCTAGCTCTTGTAAATAATCAACCTAGAGTTTTAAATCTTAAAGAAATGCTTTATTATTACTTAGAGCATCAAAAAGAAGTTTTATCTCGAAAAACACAGTTTGATTTGGCGAAAGCTCGTGAAAGAGAACATATTGTTAAAGGTTTAGTTATAGCTTTAGCAAATATTGATGAGGTAATCAAAATAATTAAATCCTCTGATGACAAACAAGATGCTTGCAATAAACTTATTGAAAATTTTGAACTTGATGAAATTCAAGCAAACGCAATACTTGAGATGAAATTGTCAAGGCTTACCTCCCTTGAAGTAGAAAAATTAAATGAAGAACTTGCATCACTCGAAGCTACAATAACTGACTTAGAAGATATACTCGCAAACCCTCAAAGAATTTTAAAAATTTTAAGAGATAATTTTGAACAAATTAAAAATGATTTTGGAGATGAAAGAAAGACAGAAATTAGTCTTGATGCTGGCGGCATAGACATTGCAGACCTTATACCTCAAGAAGAAGTTGTTATTTCAATGACAAATCAAGGTTATATTAAGAGAATAAGCTCAAGTGAATATAAAGCTCAAAAGCGTGGAGGTGTAGGAGTTACTGCACACAAAACAAAAGAAGAAGATTTTGTAAAAGATATTTTTGCAACATCATCTCATGATGAATTATTGTTCTTTACTAATAAAGGCAAAGTTTATGCCCTTAGAGCTTATGAAATTCCTGAAGCTCAAAGAACTGCAAAAGGCAGAGCAATGATTAACCTTTTGATGCTTAGCGAGGGTGAAAAGGTTACTACAATTATTCCTAGAAAAGAAGAAACATCTGGCTATCTTATCATGGCAACAAAACAAGGATTAATTAAGAAAACAAAACTAGAAGAATACTCATCTATCAGAAAAGTAGGAAAAATAGCTATTAAATTACTTGATAATGATGAACTAATAGGTGTTGAAGTTTCTAGTGGTGATGATGATATTTTAATTGCTTCACATGATGGCAAAGCAATCCGATTTAATGAAAAAGATGTCAGAGCTGTTGGCAGAGATAGTCAAGGAGTAAAGAGTTTGTCTTTATCTAAAGAAGACTATGTAGTTGATATGGCTATTATTAAACCAGGAACAGAAATAATAACAATTTCTGAAAATGGATATGGAAAACGCTCCTCTACTGATGAATACCGTTTACAATCAAGAGGAGGAAAAGGCGTAAAAGCTGGAATATTCAACAACAAAACAGGAAAACTTGTAGCATTAAAACAAACTAATGAAGAAGATGATATTTTACTAATTGCTGATAATGGCGTTATCATAAGAACCCCTATAAAACAAATAAGTTCCCTTTCTAGAGTTAGTCAAGGTGTAAAAATCATGAAACTAAAAGAAGACAGCAAGATCGTTGGGGTTGCAATTACAAGCAAAGAAGAAGAAAATGATGAAAACTCTTCAGTAGAAGAAAATGATAACATAGCAACTGATTTAGAAAACAATTCATCTGAAGAATAAGGAGAGGATATGGAAGATTTTGAAAAAAAATATTTAAATAGCACTATAAAAGTGATAAATAAAAAAATTGAAAAAGCACAAATTGAACTTGTTGATATTAAAAAATTATTTGAAGAAAAAAGATTAGAACTCGGCAATAATTTTTATGAATATAAACAGGGACAAGACCTAGCGAACACTTTTACGAATTTATCACAAATAGAAGAAAGGCAAAATAAATTAGAAAAGGATATAAAGAAATTAAAACTTCAAAATAACTCCCCTTATTTTGCACGAATAGATTTTCAAAACAAATCTTCCTCTCAAAAAATATATATTGGTCTAGCCTCAATTATATATGGAAACAAAGCATATGTAGTTGATTGGCGAAGTCCTATTGCTTCAATGTATTATGAATATGAATTAGGTCCTGCTCAATTTGAGACAAAAGATAAAATAATTAAAGGACAAATGACTTTAAAAAGACAATATAAAATAGAAAATCAACAACTTATTTCATATTTTGATACAAATTTAACAATAAATGATGAAATTTTACAGCAAATTTTATCAAAACACGCATCAGACAAAATGCGTCAAATTGTTTCGACTATTCAAAAAGAGCAAAATGAAATCATACGAACAGAAAAAAATGAGAACATTCTGGTTCAAGGGATTGCTGGTTCAGGCAAAACATCAATAGCTTTACATAAAGCAGCCTATCTATTATTTAAACATAGAAAGTCTTTAAAAAGTTGTGATATTTTAGTTTTATCGCCAAACAACATTTTCTCAAGTTATATCAGTGAAGTTTTGCCACAACTTGGAGAAGACAATTTAATAGAAACAACCTTTGCGCAAATAGTAAAAACAGAGTTAAAACGCCCTATTCAAGCCCGAGAAGAAATGCTAGATGAAATTGCCACAAATCCAAAACAAGATGAATTAAATGAAATTTCTTACAAATCTTCCTATGAATTTTTAGATAGTTTATTAAGATTTTTAAAAGGTCCTTTGACAGACATATTTACACCTAAAACTTTAAAATATACTATTAAAGAGAATTTAAATGGAGAGAAAGAAGAAATTGTTTTTACAGAAGAACAAACACGAAATTTATTTTTTAAAACATTTAAAGGATATGATTTTTATGAAAGAATAAATAAAATTGCATGGCAATATGCAATGGTATTTACCGAAAAAAGACATTATAATAAAATGCAACATCGTGGCTTGAAAGAAAGATTTAAGAATATTTTATATAAATTTATGCCAATAACAGATATAGAACAAATTTATCAAATCTTTATGGCAAGAGAAAAATTGACTTGTAAACACTCAAATACCATTAAGTATATGGATAAAGGCACTTATTTAGCTATAAAACATTATTTGTATGGTTTAGATCACGATTTTTCAGCAAAATTTCTTATAATTGATGAAATGCAAGATTTTACTCCTGTTGACATCTATATGTTCAAAAAAATATGGTCATGCCCTTATATGATAGTTGGAGATGTTAATCAATGTATTGAAAAAACACTATCAAAAGAATACCTGGGCTTAACTGCAGACTTTTTAGGTTGTAAAGTGTATAACTTAAATAAAACTTATCGTTCGACACAGGAGATTGCAACTTTTGCTAATAGCATGATAGGAATAAAAAATATAGAATATGTAAATAGAAAAGGTGAAACTCCAAAAATATTTAACACAACAAACCAAGGAAAAACTATAGCTAAGATTATTAATGAAAATTGTTCTGATTTTGAACATATTGCTATAATTTGTAAATGCAATAAAGAAGCAAAAGAAATATGTAAAGAATTGAACGGCTTAGTTGATTATGTTTTAATGAAAGAGCCTGATGATTATAAGAACAAAGTATTAGTAACAACTTGTGCTACAGCAAAAGGAATTGAATTTGATGCTGTTATAATTCCAAACGCAAGTCAAGAAAATTACAATAATAATTTAGAAAAGAATATATTATACATATCTTCAACAAGAGCTTTACATAAATTGTTCTTTACTACAGTTTCTGCTCCATCAAGTTTCTTAAAAAATGTTGAAACAGCAAAAGTATAAATATAAATTTAAAGCGAAAATTTATGCAAAAATTTTGTGTATTTATGGATAAAGATTTATCCTATTTCAAACTAATTTGTAAAGCAAAAAAAATAATTAAAAGAATATAGACTTAAAATAGGTTAAAAAACATAATTTTTACTTTGTTCATGCAAAAAATAGTGTGGAAATGTGGATAACTTGCCAAAAAACACACTATTTACCTTCATTTTTTTACAAAATGTATAAAAATAAGCAGTTTTGTATAATTATTTAAATGTGGAAATGTGGATAACTTGCTGAATACTTATTCATCAACTTTTATTCAAATATAATTGACAAATCTAAGTTTTCAGTTTATTCTTTATTTGTTATTCTTATTGCGAAATTACAAAAATATTTAATGAAAGGAAAAAGAAAAAAATGAAAGAAACAACAATAATAAAACCTCGAAAATTGTCTGGTTTCATGGAATTATTGCCCAATCAACAACTTCTTTTTGATAATATGATTAATAAAATCAAAGAAGTTTATTTAAAACATGCTTTTCTTCCTTTGGACACACCTGTTTTAGAGTTAAGCGAAATTTTACTTGCAAAAAGCGGTGGCGAAATTGATAAAGAAGTTTACCGATTTAAAAAAGGCGATACCGATATTTGCATGCGTTATGACCTTACTGTTCCCCTTGCTAGATTTGTCGCTATGAACAGCGAAATCCTGCATTTCCCTTTTAAAAGATTCCAAGTAGGAAAAGTATATCGTGGGGAAAGAGCTCAAAAAGGAAGATTCAGAGAGTTTGTCCAATGTGATGCTGATATTATAGGAAATGAAGAATTATCATTAGTAGCTGATGCTGAATGCTTAAAAATGGTTGAAGAAGTTTTTAAAAATTTAAACATAAATATCATAAATCAAATTTCAAATAGAAACATTCTTTTTGGTTTTATTGAAGGTCTCGGATATATTGATAAAGTTAAACAAATTTTAACTATTCTTGACAAGATAAATAAAATCGGTAGAGAAAATGCAAAATTAGAACTTAAAAATTTAGATGTTTCAGATGAAAATATTGAAAAATTAATTAAAATTATAGAAAAAAGAGGAAATTTTAGTCAAATTTTATCAGAAATCGAAAATATTTCTATTAATCAAACTTTTCAAAAAGGAATATCCCAACTTAAAGAAGTTTATCAATATCTAAAAGCTATGGACATTAATGAAGATAAAATTGAACTAAATTTAAGCATTATAAGAGGACAAGATTACTATACAGGTACTGTTTTTGAAGCAATCATTCCAGAGCATAAAGAATTTGGGACTGTTTGTGGTGGTGGCAGATATGACAATCTTACTTCTTACTTTAGCGATAAAAAATTCCCAGGAGTTGGTTTAAGTATTGGATTTACTAGGTTATTTGATCTTCTTTTATCAAATAATATGATTAAAGAATTATCAACATCAAACATTAAACTGCAAATAATACCTTTAGGTAATACGATGACAGAATGTCTTTCTTTAAAAAACTACTTTTCAAATTATTTTATAACTGAAGTTTCTTTTGATAATCGTTCATTCAAATCTAAGATGAAAGATGCCAACAAACAAGAGATTCCTTATGTATTAATCGTTGGAGAAGATGAAGTCAAATCAAATCTTTATTCACTAAAAGATATGAAAAATTCCACTCAATATAATTTCTCCAAAGAAGAATGTGTAAAATTTATAAAAAATCAATAACAAACTATTTAATAAAAGGCAAAACTAGTTGCCTTTTATTTTGTTTTTATTAAAAATTTGTCTATAATAATTATGTATGAATGCAAATATAAGAAATAAACTTAAATTGCTAACCACAAAACCAGGTGTTTATATAATGAAAGACAAAGATGGAATTGTAATTTATGTGGGAAAAGCAAAAAATTTAAAAAATCGTGTCAGTCAATATTTTAGAGCTACACAAAAGCCTGTAAAAGTACAAGCAATGGTTGATAGCATAGATGATTTTGAATATTTTATAGCATCTTCAGAAATGGATGCCTTAGCATTAGAAAGCAATTTGATAAAAAGATATCAACCTTTTTATAATATTTTATTAAAAGACGGTAAACAATTCCCTTATATAAAAATAGATCTAAAAAATCCGTTTCCATACTTAGAAATAGTTAGAAAAGTAAAAAAAGATGGAGCAAAATATTTCGGCCCCTATTTTGCAGGACTAGATGCGCACGAAATTTTAAAAACAATAAATTCAGCATTTAAAATAAGAACTTGTTCAGTTAAAATTAATGAAAACAAACCTGCAAAAAGAGAATGTTTAAATTATGCTTTAGGTCTTTGTTCTGCACCTTGCACTGGAAAAATAACACGCGATGAATACAAAAGAGAATTAGATAAAGTAATTAATTTTCTAAATGGAAACGATGAAGAAATTGAAGAAATTTTAACAAAAAAAATGGAAAACGCTTCAAAAAATGAAAATTTTGAACAAGCAATCATTTTTCGAGATAGATTGAAGATGATTGAAAAATTAAAGCAAAGAGTTATTGCTAATTTGCCAAAAAATGTTGATAAAGATATCTTTTGCTTTAATAGTGATGGATTGAGCAGTGTTATATGCGTAATGATTGTAAGAGGCGGAAAAATTTTAGGAGTTCTAAACTATCCTTGTTTAAACGCAGAATTAAGTGAAGAACAAACCCTATTTAATTTTTTAATTCAATATTACCAGAACATGGAACCAGCATCTGAAATTATTACCTCTCATGATATTCCAGACCAATCATTATTACAAAATTTTTTGAAGAAAAAAATCAATTTTATTACAAACCCACATGGTATCAATAAAAAGCTTCTCGAAATGGCTAAAGAAAACGCCTCAGAATACTTAGAAAAACACTTAGAAAAAGAAAAACTTTTATATAATAACACAGTTGGAGCAATTAAACTATTAAAGGAAAAATTGAATTTAAAAAATACACCGATTAGAATCGAATGTTATGATATTTCAAATATAAGTGGCACAAACAAAGTTTGTTCTATGGTTGTTTTTCAAAATGGGCAACCTAGCAAAAAGGATTACAGAAAATTTAAAATTAAAACTGTTAAAGGGGCAAATGATTTCGCCTCTTTAAAAGAAGCTTTGCTAAGAAGACTGAACAGATTAGTTGAAGGCAAACTCGAGAGTTTTAAAGAAAAACCAGATTTAATCATTATTGATGGCGGTAAAGGACAACTATCTTCAACATACGAAGTATTAAAAGAATTTGACTTCAATATTGATATTGTTTCTCTTGCAAAAAGGATTGAGGAAGTATTTCATCCAAATTCTTCAACTCCTACCCTTCTAAAACCAGGCTCTGCCGAATTAAAACTTTTACAAAGAATCAGAGATGAAGCTCATAGATTTGCAATTACTTTTCATAGACAAATAAGAACAAAAGCTCAGACAACAAGTGAATTAGAAAATATTATTGGCGTTGGTCCTAAAACAAGAGATTTATTGCTAAAAGTCTTTGGAACTAGCGATAAAATATCTCAGGCCGATATCCCTGAGCTAGAAAGCGTTAAGGGAATAAATCATAATTTAGCAACAAATATTTATAATTATTTTCACAATGAACACAAATAAAGCAAAAATATTTTTAAGATTTGACAATTTAAGCTATAATAAGATTGTCAAAATTAGGAGGTAAAATGAAAAAAATAAATATGGTCCAATATGGTTGTGGCAAAATGAGTGCTTACACAATGAGATATGCTCTCGAAAAAGGAGTTAAAATTGTTGGCGCATTTGATATAAATCCATCAATCATAGGAAAAGATATTGCACAAATAATTGGAAGCGACAAAAAAACAAAAATTTTAATTCAAAATGCTGGTGAGTTCGAAAAATTTTTGCAAACACATGAAGTTGATGTGGTTGTTATTACTACTACAAGTATTTTCGAAGAAAATTATCCTATTTATGAACTTTGTGCAAAATATGGAGTAAATGCTATTTCTACTTGTGAAGAAGCTTTTTATGCTCAAAATTCAAACCCAAAACTCGCAAAAAAACTAGATAAAATAGCTAAAGAGAATTATTGCACAATTTGTGGAAGTGGATACCAAGATGTATTTTGGGGAAATCTTATAAGTGTTTTAGCAGGAGCGACTCACAAAATCACAAAAATTAAAGGAAAATCTAGCTACAATGTCGAAGATTATGGAATATCTCTTGCAAAAGTTCATGGAGCAGGCTTAGATGTAAAAACTTTTGAAAAAGAAATTGCCTCTGCAGATAATATCACTCCCGAAGAAAGGAACAAATCAATTTCAGCAGGTAAATTCTCTCCTTCTTACATGTGGAATGTAAATGGCTGGCTTTGTTCTAAATTAGGTTTAAAAGTTGTAAATCAAACGCAAAGATGTGTTCCTCAAATTGCGCAAAGAGATATAAATAGTTCGACTTTAGGCATGAAAATCAAAAAAGGCGATTGCACAGGTATGAGCGCTGTTGTTACTACAACTACCAAAGAAGGAATAATAATTGAAAGTGAGTGCATAGGAAAGGTGTACGACAAAAATGAATTTGATTGCAACGATTGGACAATCGAAGGCGAACCAAATACTAGAGTAGTTATTGAACGCCCTTCCACTGTAGAATTAACATGCGCAACGGTAATTAATCGCATTCCTGAACTTCTATGTGCCGAACCTGGCTATACAACAACAGACAAAATGTGCGAAAATTTTTATAAATCTCAAAATTTAGATAAATATATAGAGTTTGTTGGGTGTGACTATGGTTGTCATGACTGCGATGGACACTGTGGAGAATAAAGTATAAAGAGAGGCAATATGCACAAAGGATTATTAATAACGTTTGAAGGGTTGGATGCTTGCGGAAAAAGTACTCAAATAGAATTATTAAAAAAATATATTAATAATAGAACTGATAACCAAAATTTTGTTTTTGTTAAAGAACCTGGTGGAACTAAATTAGGTGAAAAAATAAGATTTCTTTTTCAAAACTATGAAGAAGATTCTCCTTCTCCAAAAACTGAGCTATTTTTAATGTTATCAAGTAGAGCTCAATTATATGACAAATTAGTTAAACCTTCCTTAGAGCAAGGGAAAATTGTAATAGCAGACAGATATATTGATTCAACTGTTGCATATCAAGCTTTTGGAAGAGATGTTTTACCAATCGAAGAAATCAAACATTTGAATGCTTTAGCTACTGAAAACTTACAACCAGATTTGACTTTTTATCTAAAAATTAAACCAGAAATATCTTATTCTAGAAAAATGTTGTCTTCTAACTTAGACCGATTCGAAAAAGCCCCATTAAGTTTCTTCAAAAAAGTATATAAAGGATATGAATACCTAGCAGAAACAGAGGCCAAAAGATATCATATTATTAATGCTACCGATACTATTTCTAATATTCATAACGAAATAGTTTCTTCTATTGAAAAATTGATAGTTGCAAAAATAAAAAGACACTAATATTGAAGTGTCTTTTTTATTTTAAATTTGCTTTCTTTTGAAATTTTCCATCTTTTTTATGCACTACAAACTTTGTGTCTTGGCTTTCACTAAGTTCTTTTACGCGTGCTAAAGCTTCATCTTTAGTTACCTTACTATCAATAACTCTTCTAGCTCCATCTTTTTTTATTTGCCAAACATTTTCTTTCCTAGAAAAGACAACTCTGTAAATAGCTTTTTTCTCTTTTGCTATTTTTTCAGAACCTGCCTTGCTGTCCTTCTTTTCTTCCACCTTTCTTTTTTCTTTTGTTACTGATTTTTTTTCATTAGTTTTTTCATCTTTTTTCTTTTTCCCAAACCACATACCATTTCTCCTATGTATATTATATAACAAAATTACAAAGTATGCAATATATATTTTATAAACCTTTAAGAGTTTTTATTGCTAGTTCTCTATCTTTAGCCTGATAAATATAACTTCCACTAACTAAAATATCAACTCCAGCTTCTACAGCTTGAGGTGCTGTTTCAGGATTTATTCCTCCATCAACTTCAATTTTATATTTAAAACTATTTTCTCTACGGATTTTATCTAATTCTTTAATTTTTTCTAAAACATCAGTCATGAATTTTTGACCACTTTTCCCTGGCACTACACTCATTGCTAACACTAAATCTAATTTATGCAAATAAACTTTTATGTCCTTGATAGAAGTTGAAGGATTAAAGGCTAAACCAGCAAGACAATCACTTTTATGAATTTCATCTATACATTTATTTAGTTTGTCTTTTTCAGAAAATGCCTCATAATGAACAGTAATAATATTAGCTCCTGCTTTTGCAAACTCTTTAATACTTTTTAATGGTTCATTGCACATCAAATGAACATCTAGCATAATTGAGCTGTTAGCATTTATATTGTTTATCATTTGCGCAGATATGGTTTTTCTATCTACAAAAATTCCGTCCATAACATCACAATGTAAAAAATCTACTTTCCCTTGGATATCTTTGACATAATCTATAAGAGATTGATAGTCTTGAACTGGATCTGTTGAAACTGAAATAAGAACATCTTTTTTCATACTTACCTCTTTTTTTAATATTTCCTTTTATTTTTCAATTCTTTTAATAATTTTAAATAATTTTCGTATCTAATTTTCGATATTTTGTTATCAGTTACATCTTCAATTACTCCGCAATTTTCATTTTTTTCATGTAAGCAAGTTCTATATTTACATTTCTCTCTTGCCTTAGAAAAATCTGGATAATATAGGGATAATTCTTTAGCTTCTAAGTTTGTAACTATATCTAACGATAACATTGAAAAACCTGCAGTATCAGCAATGTATCCATTGTTAAATTTATATAATTGAACCATTCTTGTAGTTTGCTTTCCTCTAGCAATCTTCCATGAAAGATCTCCTGTTTGCGTAATGTTAGCATTAAACAAAGAATTTATTAAAGAAGATTTTCCAACTGCACTTTGTCCTGCAAAAGCTGATATCCCCTTTATTTCGTTTTTTAAATCTTCTAATTTATTTTCTTTTGCACTAACAAAAAGAATATCCACGATATTATTATAAATGTTTTTTATAGTTTTAACAAACATATCATCATTTTTATCCATTTTATTGACGACAAGAAAAGGTTTAATATTATTTACAAAACAATAAACAATCAACTTGTCTAACAATAAAAAATCCGGTTTAGGAGTTTGGGCTATAACAATAAACAAATTATCTAAGTTTGCCATAGGAGGTCGAATTAATAAGTTTTTTCTTTTACAAACTTTTAAAATTGCATCAGAAAATTCTACATAATCTCCTACATAAATGCCTTCATCTTGAGTCTTTCCTTGGGCAACTAATTCAACAATTTTTCCAGAAAGCGAATCTTCTACTGAAAAAAGATTTGCATTCTTTTTCACTACTAATCCTTTCATACTTTATCCCTTACAAACTTATTTCTTAACTGTCCACATGCACCAGAAATATCTTGTCCCATACTCCTTCTTATTGTCGCAGACACTCCTAAAGCATTAAGTTTTTTACAGAACATTTCTGCTTGTTTTTTATCAATAGACTCTAATTTCCTTTCCTTAACAGGATTTAGCATTATTAAATTAATATGACAAACTTTATGCGCAAAAAGTTCTACTAACCTGTTGATATCATCTTCAGAATCATTCACATCTTTAATCAATGTGTATTCTATGTAAAACCTTCTTTTTGTTTTATCAAAATAATAATCGCAAGCATCAACAATTTCTTTAATAGAATATTTATTAGCTATAGGCATAATTTTTTTTCTTTCGTCGTCAGTAGTAGCATGTAAAGAAATTGTTAAGGAAATATCTAACCCTTTATCTGCTAATTGATAAATCTTATCTACTAAACCACAAGTAGAAAGAGATATGTTTCTCTTACTAATATTTAGTCCTTCAGGAGCAGAGATTAACTCAATAAATTTACATACATTATCAAAGTTATCAAGAGGCTCTCCACTACCCATTAAAACAATATTAGTTATTTGCCTGTTTTTTTTAGAGCCATCATTATCCCTATTAACTAAATATATTTGTCCTAAAATTTCTCCTGATGATAAATTTCTTTTTAATCCTTGCAAAGTAGATGCACAAAATGCACAACCCATACGACAACCTACTTGAGTAGAAACGCAGATAGTATTTCCATATTTATAACTCATCAAAACGCATTCAACAATGCTTTCATCTTCGAACTTTATAAGATATTTTTTTGTTCCATCTTTTGATACAAATTTTTTAAATATCTCGTATTTTGGATAAAAATCTTGAATTTTCAATTTAAGACTTTCAGACAAAACAGAGATTTCTTGCAAAGATTGACCGTTTATAATAGCATCAAAAATCTGTTTGCCTCTAAACTTAGGCAAACCCAATTTTACAATTTCTTGTGAAATTTCATTTTCTGTCAAATCAGCATAGTTCATTAACAAATTCTCCCTGAGGTTTAAAACCATTTAAAAAATCTGTTCCAGACATTTTTTTCCCTGATGGTGATTGACAAGATAAAATCTCTAATGATCCTTTGTTGCAACCTATTATAAATCTTTTTTTGTCATTGGCTACTTGTCCAATTGGCAAATTAATTTCGCATGGAATAGCAGAAAAAACTTTGATTTTCTGATTTTTTAAATTAAAATAAACCCCCAAATTATCACTCAAAGCTCTAACTTGATTGTATAATTTATCATTTTCACTATTAAAATGTAATAGTCCATCCTCTTTTTCAAACTTTTTAACATAAGTTGCGAATTTGTCATCTTGCTTTTTAAATTTTATTTCATCTTTTTTTAACAAATTAACTGTTTCTGCAATAAGTTCTCCCCCAATTTTCGCAAGCCTTTCTTCTAAAGAAGAATAATATTCACCTTCCAAAATTTTTACAGGCTTTTGCAAAATTATATCTCCAGCATCAACTTCACGAGCAACTTTCATTATTGTAACTGCTGTTTCTTTATCGCCATTCAAAAGAGTATTTTGAATAGGAGATGCTCCCCTATAAATTGGAAGCTTTGAAGGATGAACATTAATACATAGTTTCAAATTCAAAAATTCATCTGGTAAAATTTGACCGAAAGAAGCAACTACAGACAAATCAAATTCAATGTTTTTTAACTCATCTAAAATATTTTTTATTCTAGAACAACATATCACCTTAATATTTTTTTCAAGAGCATAAACTTTAACTTCATTCGCTTGTAATTTATGGCCCCTTCCCATTTCTTTATCAGGGGAAGTTACAACACTCACCACTTCCAACCCTTGCTCCAACATCGTTTTTAAAACTATTTTGGAAAAATGAGAAGAACCTAAAAACAGTATTTTCATAACTTCCCACCTTGCTTTAAATATTTTTCTTTATCCAAACATTTATCTACGAACAAAACCCCATTTAAATGGTCAATCTCATGGCAAATACATCTAGCCAACCATTTCTCACCTGTTAAAACAAATGGATAACCAAATCTATCAACTGCTTTTACTGTAATTTTATAAGGCCTTTCCACTCTACCCCTAAAGGTTCTAACAGACAAACATCCCTCTTGCTCAACATCTTTTCCTTCTTGCTCTATAATTTCAGGATTAATAAGCTCCACAAACATATTGTTTACATCAATTACAATAGCTCTGCGCAAAACTCCCACTTGAGGAGCAGCCAGCCCCATTCCGTCATTGCAGTACATGGTGCTTTTCATGTCGTCTAAAAGCTGCCAAAGATCTTCATCAAAATCTTTGACCGGCTTTGAAATTTTTCTTAAAGAATTATCTCCTATTAAAACAACTTTCCTTGTAGCCATTTTAACCTCCTATGACATATTTGTTGGATTTATTTCAATAAAAACATTAGTTTTTGTTGCATTATTAACAATATCAAAAACTTTCTTCTCTATCTCATCAGCTTTTTCCAATTTTAATCTCATTAAAATTTGAAATCTAAATTTATTTTGAATTTTTTTAATTGGCGATTTCATCGCATCTAAATATAGAATCTCATTTGAAAATTCATCTTTTAAATTTTCAATATTAGTATAACATATTTTTAATAATTCTCTAGCATTATTTTCATCACAATCAGCAAAAAGAGCCCTAATTATTCTTGTGTAAGGAGGGAATTGTGCTGTTTGTCTGATATTTGATTCTTTTTTGAAAAATCCTTTATAATCATAATTAGAAGCAAATTTATATACATAATGCCTTGGTGCATAAGTCTGCAAAATCACTTTCCCTTCATCTTTGCTTCTTCCTGCTCTCCCTGCAACTTGTGTAATAAGTTGAAATGTTCTTTCTGTACTACGGTAATCTGCTTGAAATAAACTTTGGTCAGCATCTATAATTCCAACAAGGGTTACATTTTCAAAGTCATGCCCTTTCGCAATCATTTGCGTCCCCACTAAAACTCCTGGCAAAGAATTTTTAAACTCGTTTAGAATTTTTTGATGCGAATTTTTAGTGGAAGTAGTATCATTATCCATTCTTAGAATTTTTATATCAGGGAAAAGTTCTTTAAGTTTAGAAACAACTTGTTCTGTCCCTACTGCACCATGTTTTATATTTTCACTTTTGCAATTAGGACACCTTGTTAAGACTTTATATTGTTTGCCACAATAATGGCATTTCAATCTATTATCTTCTTTGTGGTAGACTAAACTTACATCACAATCACTGCATTTTGCAATATATCCACAATCACGACAACGCATAAAAGAAGAAAATCCCCTTCTATTTATAAACATCATTGCCTGCTTTTTTTGTGTTACAACCTCGTTTAAGTCAGCAATTAATTGTGCAGAAAATATACCACTATTCCCCCTACGCAATTCGCCAATCATATCTACAATCTGAATTGCGGGTAATTCTTTTCCATTTGCTCGCACTGGTAGCTCAACTAAATTATAATCCCCATCAATAGCTTTTTTATAACTTTCAATTGAAGGAGTTGCACTACCTAAAACTAAAGGACAATTGTTCTGCTTAGCTCTAAATTTGGCAATATCGTGAGTAAAATATCTAGGATTTGACTCAGATATGTAACTTTGCTCATGTTCCTCGTCGATAATTATTATTCCTAAATTTTCGATTGGTGCAAATATTGCTGATCTTGCTCCGATTACAATTTTAGCTTGACCAGAGAAAATTCTTTTCCATTCATCAAACTTTTCTCCTGCAGATAATCCACTATGTAAAAGCGCTACAAAATCCCCAAACCTTGCTTTAAAGTTGGACACCATTTGTGGAGTCAGTGAAATCTCTGGAACAAGCATAATTGCATTTTTCCCTTTTGCCAGCTCTCTTTCTATTAAATGCATATATACTTCTGTTTTTCCACTACCTGTAACTCCATGAAGAAGATATACTCCTTCACTTGAAATTTTCTTGATAGCTTCATTCTGCATATAGTTTAATACAACTTTTTTGTCTTGTTTAGGAATAAAATAAGGTATTCTTTCAATTTTTTCCTTTTCTTTTTCTAGAACTTTTTTATCATATAAAGTTTTTATTGTTTGATATCCAAACATTTCTCCTAATTTGCTAGAAGAAACTTTGCCTTCTTTTTTTAAAAAATCTATTAATAATTTTTGTTTTATCGCATTACTTTTAGGCACAAAATCGTGTTGCCTTAAATAATAAAAAGTTTCAAATATTTCTTTGACTTTACCTTCTCTCATTTGGCTAGGTAAAAAAAGTCTTAAAGTAGAAGCCATGGTTAAATGATTTTTTTTAACCATAAATTGCATTACCTCTAACATTTGTTTTTTTATTGCAGGAAACTGATCAATAGGACTTATTATATCTTTAACTTTATTTTTATCATAAGAACAATCTTCACTAATTGAAATAACATAACCTTGTAAAACTCTTTTACCAAAAGGAACATAAACACGCATGCCCACTAAAATTGACATATTAGAAGGTATATTATATTCAAAAATTTTATCTATAGCTTTTACATCTTGATCTATTATAACTTGTGCAAACATAAAAAATCCTATTGAAACATTTTAAAGCTTCAATAGAATTATAACACAAAATAATCAATAAAACAATTGAAATAATATTTGTTAATAAGAACTTGGTTTAACTTTACCAGCAACAATTTCTTCACAGGCGATTGAAATTGCTTTTTTGTCTTGTCCAATAAGCTCTAAACGATTGATAGACTCAATCTCTTTAGCTCTTTTTGCTATAAGAGTACAAAGAACATAACGATTTCCGTCAGTTTTCTTTAAAAGTTCATCAATAGATGGTTCAATCATCATAATACTCACCTCAAAATTTGAATTATTATAACACATTAATACAATTTTGTAAACATTTTTTTATGTTTTTATCTTTTGTATTTAAAATTACATTATTACTTACAAAAAACGCATTGTTTTCAATGCGCTTTTGTATTAATATTTATTTATTTTTTTCTAGGATTTTTAATATTTGCTTGAGCTGCTGCAAGTCTTGCAATAGGAACTCTAAATGGTGAACATGAAACATAAGTTAATCCTGCGTTATGACAGAATTCAACTGAAGATGGATCCCCACCATGTTCTCCACAAATACCAAGTTTAATTTCAGGCCTTGTTGATTTTCCTAAATCGGCAGCCATTTTAACAAGTTTGCCAACTCCATTTTGATCAAGTCTTGCAAATGGGTCGCTTTCAAATATTTTCTTAGCATAATATACATCTAAGAACTTGCCAGCGTCATCTCTAGAGAATCCGTAAGTCATTTGAGTTAAGTCGTTAGTTCCAAAAGAGAAGAATTCTGCATATTTAGCGATTTTATCAGCAGTAAGTGCTGCACGAGGAATTTCTATCATAGTTCCAATTTTATAAGTTAATTTAACACCTTTTTTAGCTATGATTTCATCTGCTTTTGCAGCTACAATATCTCTAACATATTTAAACTCTTTCCAATCACATGTTAAAGGTATCATGATTTCTGGAACAATATTGTATCCTTTTTCTTTGTTAACTTCAATTGCAGCTTCAATAACAGCTTGTGTTTGCATCTGTGCAATTTCTGGATAAGTTACTGCAAGTCTTAAACCTCTATGTCCCATCATTGGATTAAATTCATGAAGGTCAGCCACAGTTGCTTTTAACTTATCAAAAGTAATCCCCATTTCTTTAGCCAAAGCTTTGATTTCGCTATCTTCATGAGGCAAAAATTCGTGAAGTGGTGGATCAAGGAAACGAATTGTAACAGGATGGCCTTGCATTGATTTATAAATACCTTTAAAATCTTTCTTTTGCATAGGTAAAAGTTTAGCCAAAGCTCTCTTTCTTTCTTCAACAGTTGAAGATACAATCATTTCTCTTACTGCAGGGATTCTGTCAGCATCAAAGAACATATGCTCTGTTCTGCAAAGTCCTACACCTTGAGCTCCAAAGTTGAACGCATTTTTAGCATCAGCAGGATTATCAGCATTAGTTCTAACCTCAAGAACACGATATTTATCTGCCCATTGCATAATTGTTGCAAACTCTCCAGATATTGTAGCAGGTTCAGTTTTAACTGCCCCATCATAAATTTTACCTGTAGAGCCATCAAAAGAGATAATATCTCCTTCTTTATAAGTTTTCCCGCCTAAAGTAAATGATTTTTCATCAGCAGCGAATTTTATTGCTGAACATCCAGCAACACAAGCAGTTCCCATACCACGAGCAACAACTGCGGCATGTGATGTCATACCTCCACGAGCAGTCAAAACTCCTTGACTTGCTGCCATACCTTCAATATCTTCAGGAGAAGTTTCAAGACGAACTAAAACAACTTTTTCTTTGTTTGCAGCCATTTCTTTTGCCTTGTCAGCAGTAAAGCAAATTTTACCAGAAGCTGCGCCAGGAGAAGCAGGTAAAGCTTGCCCAATAACAACAGCTTTTTTAAGAGCTGCATTATCAAATTGAGGGTGCAAAAGTGCATCAAGTTGTTTAGGGTCAATCATCATAACAGCTTCTTTTTCATTAATCATACCCTCTTTAACAAGGTCAACAGCTACTTTTAAAGCAGCTTTGGCTGTTCTTTTACCATTTCTTGTTTGAAGCATATAAAGTTTACCATTTTCAATAGTAAATTCCATATCTTGCATATCTTTGTTGTGTTTTTCAAGTTTCTTTGCAATGTCAGCAAATTGTTTGTAAACTTCAGGATTTTGTTTTTCAAGTTCAGAAATAGGCATAGGAGTTCTAATACCAGCAACAACATCTTCACCTTGTGCATTCATTAAATATTCACCATAAAGTTTATTTTCTCCAGTAGCAGGGTTACGAGAGAAAGCAACCCCTGTTCCAGAAGTATCACCCATGTTACCAAAAACCATTGACTGAACATTTACTGCAGTTCCCCATTCATAAGGGATATCATGCATTCTTCTATAAACATTAGCTCTATCATTATCCCAAGAACGGAAAACAGCCTTGATAGCTTCTACAAGTTGAACTTCAGGATTTTGAGGAAACTCTTCCCCTTGAGATTTTTTGTATAAATCCTTAAACATTTTGATAATTTCTTTAAGATCATCTGCACTTAAATCTTTATCAAATTTAACCCCTTTCTTTTCTTTAACCTTGTCTAAAATTTTTTCGTACTTAGATTTTTCTTGTTGCATAACAACATCACTAAACATTTGAATAAATCTTCTGTAGCAATCATAAGCAAATCTAGCATTGCCAGTATTTTTAGCCATAGCTTCTACTGAAACATCATTAAGCCCAAGATTTAAAATTGTATCCATCATACCAGGCATTGAAACTCTAGCCCCAGAACGAACTGAAACAAGAAGAGGATTTTTTTCATCTCTGAATTTCTTACCAGTGATTTTTTCAAGTTCTGCCATTTTGCTCTTTATTTGCTTTAAAATATCATTGTTAATTTTTCTTCCATCAGCATAATATTGAGTACAAGCTTCTGTCGTAACAGTAAACCCTTGAGGTACAGGCATACCTAAATTTGTCATTTCGGCAAGGTTAGCTCCTTTCCCTCCAAATAATGCTTTATTTTTCCCATCAGCTTCTTTAAACAAGTAAACAAATTTCTTCATAAATACTTCTCCTTTTTGACAAAAACAATTATATACAAAATATAAAAAATAGGCAAATAAATTCTGCCTATTTTCAATGTTTTTTTTCAAAATTAACTGATAAAAATAATTTATTTTTTGACTAAGAGATTTCTAATAAAAAAGTATGTCTAAAATTGTCAAAATAATATTTGTTTGCGTTTTTTCTTATTGTTAATAATTTGACCTTAATTCAACTATAACAACATTTTCTTTACGCACACCGACTTTACAATCGTAAACAATAAATTCAACAATCATATTATATAACTCATGAGAATTTATATAATCCATTAATTTTGAAATTCCAGGAATTTTCCAAAGGTTGTCATCATCTAAAGAACAATGGAGATTGTATTTTGGATTTTCATAAACATTTCGGTTGGTCCCATCTTCATCATCACGAGCAATCAAATCGACCATTTCATATCCGCCGTCCCTTGTTACTTTAATATCTCCAACAAGCACAATATCTTCTTTGTATTCATTATAAGATACATCAATAGTAACATGTTTTTCAAATTTAGATAAAAGAGGCACAGCTTCCTCAAAAGAGGAGACGAAGAAAAATTCTCCGTCTGGTCTATCAGTATTTCTCATCACATATTCCTTTGCAGGATATTTTTCAAAGAAACTTTTAATCCCTTCCAAATTATCAACAGCAAAGACATCAAGAGGGAAGTAATTCAACCTCAGCCTCTTCATAGTCTCCACCGCATCTTTTTTATCATTGATTTTTATCATATTGCCACCTTTTATTTATACTTTCCTACAATTTGAAGAAATGCGGAAATTCCAGATAAATCTTCAGATTTAAATTCTTCCCATGTTAAATTTGTTGGGTTTCCTAAGATGCTTGTTTTGGTTACCGATACTTCGCCATCTTTTAAATCAATTGATTCCAGCCATGCCTTAAACGCATCATTTCCTTTATCACCTGAATATTGAATAGAATTTTTAAATACAATGTCGTAATAGCAAAGGTCTTTTAGACTAAGCCCTTGAATTTTAGTTATATAATAATCCGAACTAACATCATCAACAGTAATATCATAATTTATTCCACCATCGCATGAAATAGGTGCTTGATGAACAGGTTTTCCATTTTGATCTAGGTAATAATATCTGAAATATTCTATGTTATCCACTATCTGATCTCTTTCATCTGAGAATATAAGATTGTTTGAATAACTTTCATTTTTATTTCCATCTTTATGAAATACAACATAACCGTTAGTTTTTCCATCTACTCTAGTTTTTTCAGAATTAGGAGATGTGATGGAAAGAACTATATCTTTATAGGACCTTCCCCCCAAAGTTCCAGTTACACCATTATAAGTAGGATCTCCCTCTGTTGTAACATGATTTTTCCAATATTCAAATGTCAAAACCTCACCAAAAATATTTGTGCTATCTAATATATCTTTGCTAATTTCAACTCCTCCATGAATACCAGGCTTTGAAGCAATTTGATTTGATTGATTAACGATTTCATCTTCATCAACTAAAACTTTTCCAGCAGATCCTCCTGCGTTTCTCATTGAAGTTGTCAGATATGCCCCACTTGAAACATAAGTTACTTCACCATTTCTTCCATCTCCAGCCTTTATAATAATAGTTTTTGTTATGCTTTTTTCTGAAGGGATTTCAATCGTTCCTCCTTTTATTTGTTGAATGCCATTTCCTGCAATTATTACACCTAAATAATTTGCTTTGTTATTAGTTATTAAAAGATTTGCTTCGACTAATCTTCGTTTTGTTATAAGAGGTCTTATTATAGTGCCATCTGTGCCTATAATTGGTTTATCAGAAAAGACTCTTGTTGTAAGTTCCTTTTCTATAGAAATCATACTTGTATATACTTTAACATTCCCGGCAATAATCCCTGTAAAATCAGCTGTAGTTCCATTATAATCAATTATTGAATTATAATTTATTATTGAGCCATAAAAACTTAAATTTAATAAAGTCCCTTTTGAATCTTTATCTGAAATTCTTGCATTATTTGATGTCCCTGCAACTTTAAAATCTTTCAAAACATTGCCATCTTTGTCATCTTTTCCATCTTTTCCAAAACTTGAGAATAAATCATTGTTTTTATCATTTCCAGAAACAATTATTGCGTAACCATTACCCATAATATCATAACCCAATGCTAAAGATTTTGTTATAAATATATCGTTTTTTAATATAACAGGATATATGGTTCCGCCAGTCAATTTCTTCCCAGTTAAAGCATCGTTAGGATCAACTTCTTCCTTCTCTTCAATTAACTTTAAAACAAAATCATTTGTATTTTGGAAAATAGATAAGATTTTATTATTTTCTTCTTCATAACGATATACGCTATTTGAGAAACTTGAGTCTGGATCGTTGCTATTCATCTGCCAAAGAATGTTTTTATCTTCATCTAATTTTATCTGTGTGCTTTCTTCTTTACTTATCCATGTCAAAGTTAATTTAGATAAATTTTCTATTCTCCTTTCCACGCTAGTAATATTGTTCAATTTGTTTTCATCAACATATAAATAAAACAAGTTATTTTTTTCAATCACTTTAAATATATTTTGGTCAGTAACATCCGTGTTCTCTGTTCCTTCATTAGTGGTTGTGGTTTTTATAACTTGACTTATTGCAACTTTTCCGTCAGGCTCTATCAATTCTATCGTATATAAGCTTTCATCAGTGGCAACTTGATATTGGCCTTTAGAAACTGCAGTTGAAATAGTTTGATAAATTTTTATATTGCCAACTGAATATAAAGTTCTTTCTTCTTTGCTAGATAAAATATCAATAATTGTTTCTCCATTATTGTTGACATAAGAAAAAGCGACATTAAAATCTTTATTATTTGTTAATTTTACAACCGAACTGTATGTTGCAGTAGCTGTTGTTGTTACCCCTTTAACAAATAAACTAGTATTATATTCTAACAAACTCTCTCCGGCTAAAACATGATTAGAATTAATATCAACATTCTTAGTATAAGTTACATCAATATTTACTCCATTCTCATTTGTTTGAGATTGGCTTGGTTTATCATCAAAGTTAAACGAAGGCGAAAATTCTACCTCATTCTCTGATATATTTTTTATGCCATCTCCCATATATTGAAAACAATAAGTTGCTGCTTGTAAAAATGTTAATGCATTAGTTGCATCATTTTCCGTTTTGGTATTAAAAGTTATTTTTATCTCTTCTTTATTTTTGTCGAGTTCTACCTTAAAATCACTTGCTTCGAAATAATTAAACTTTCCTTTTTCTACATTCTCAACTCCATAAGTTGCTACCCATGGCTCAGCGTAGAATGTTGAGTAAATTAGGAATCTTTCTGGGATCTTCTCAAATATTATATCTAAAGTTGCTGTATAAGTTCCATCTTTATTTAGAGTTGTAGAAGCAGTATAATCATCAATATATCCTTGCTCTTTAGCACTTGATATCGTAATGGTTTTTTTGACATTATATGTAGAAGATTGTGTGCTCTTTTCTATCGCATTAGCATTTAAACTTGAGTAACTATTCAAACTTAGTGTTACTGAACTATTCGTTAACTTTTCAACAGAAAATTCCGTAGGAAAAACTAATATATAATTATATATGCTCGATCCAGTATCCTTATAATTATTAACCAAAGTTTCTCCTATTTCAGCATTGCAATGATAAATCAATTGTTTTTTATAATTATCATAAACAAAGTAATAAGCTTCTTCTTCTGACGTTGATTCTTTTATATGTGTTAATTTTATAACATTATTGCACACAATTCCCTTAGAAGTTGTTAGTTTGTTGTCTTCCACATAATCAAGCAAATCAGCCCCTTCTACACCTGAAATTTTTGTTATATCTATAGCAAAACTATTTTCATCTAAATAGATATATGGAGATGAATTTAAATTTGATATTGATATCTGAGTTTCTTTACTGTATTTAAGATCCAGCGTGAGGTCTGTATTAGTCAGCTGTGTGTCACTGAATAATGCAAGAGAAATTTCAATATTTTTTTCATTTTTCAATATTTTGCTAATGTATAAATCTTTTGTCACATCTTTATTAGAAATAGATGCTCCATTTATTATCCAATGATTTAATTCAGTTGAATAATTTTCATCCCCTAATGTATAAATCCAGCTATAACTAAAAGTGCTATTCTCCAAAACACTATTATAATTATTTATTATTGCATAAGTTGTTCCATTAACTTTAACAGTATTTAAACCTGTTTCTTTCTTGTTAGAGCCATAAATTGATTTATCAAGTTCAGTATTTCCAGGCTTTGCATTATAATTATCAGAATAAATTTTTTCATTTATTAAGTCTTCAAGTTTTTTGTCTTCATTCTCTCCAGAACCACTGTAATAAGTATATTTTTGATAAATTGAATCATTGAGACTTTTCTCTTTAATAGAGATCATGCCATCTATATTATATGCTTTAAAACTTGATACTCTAATTTCTTGGAAATCCGTGAAAGCAGTTGGAATATTTAAATATTGTCTCTCTAAAATATAAATGCCATATTTTTGGCTATCATTTTCATTAATAATATTTTGTGAAATATACTGACTAGATTCTATAGATAATCTTTTTTCGGATCTCCCCGTCTGTCCTTGTTCAAAACGAAATGCGTAATTGACAACTGTCTGCGACCCTGGTGGTATATGAGAAAGAACATTAAAGTAAATTAATCTACACTGATATTCTACTTTATAATATTCATTTTGTTTGTCTAACGAAGCACCATTTTTTACAAGCTCTGAACTCTCATCATAAAAACAATTTTCGCTGTTTATGTTGCTTATGTAATTTGCTTCAACATTTTTGTCATTAGTTTGAATTAAAGATATTTTAGCATCATCTGAAATAGAACTAACTTTGTCATCAGTACCTTTAGTTATTCCAGTAACCCGAAACTCAGTTGTAGGATCAACTCCCAATGCTTCTATAGGTCCTTCATTGTAACAATTTTTAATTGTTGCTGTTACTGAATCCCCAACTATACCTGCAGCATATGACATTGAAGCGTTATTTTTATTCCCTGCCTTAACCATTGCAGCATTATAACAATTTGAAACTGTCATATTTGAAGATTTATTATGACCTACTATTCCACCAGCATAAAATTCATTATCTAAACTAGAAGTGTTTGTATAACCACTTAAAATTGATCCACCGTTAAAGCAATAGTTAACTGTTACCTTTCCACTAGTTATATCCCCGACGATACCACCAACTGCAGCACCATTACCAGTAGAACTTAAAGGTCCATAGTTAGAGCAGAAATCAATTGAAAGAGTAACTGGAGTTGAAGTATCATCTGTGTTTTTTATTTCTCCAACAATGCCACCAATGCTTGATGTACCTGTAATTTTTACCATACTAGTAACAGTATCAATCTTGCCACCTGACATTGTATTTACTAAAGCTCCGACTGTTCCAGAAGCACTTATTTCTCCTTCAAGAGTTATATTTGATATAGCCCCATTGGATATCTCATTTGCTAATAAAGCTGTTGAAGAAGTTGCCTCAGTTAAACGCAAATTCCTTATCTCTCCTCCATCTATAGTCCCAAATAAACTCTTCGTATTTAGACCAGTGATAGTTTTGTCTTGTCCATCAAAATTTAACACAACATAAGTAAATGATCTTGTTAAAGCTGCATATTCTGAATTACTTAAATCAATATCATACATTAATGCTACATTCTCTGCCTTTGCATTTGCAATATCGACCAACTTGCTTAAAATGCCTACATTAGGGATCATATACGAAATATTAGTATAATTTGAAGGAATTGTTCCATTAGGTAATCTAGTATAAGTGAAAGTTTTTACATAATCATCATAACTTGATTTTTCCTCTTTGTAAGTTGAATCCCCCGCATTGGTTTTGTTTGCCCAAGATGATTGTTTTAAATAATTAAATCCTCTGGTTGGATAGCCATAATTAAAGTCTATATCTCTACTCCAATTATCTCCATTTAAAACTCCATTCTCACTGTCATCAGGTGTTATAAAATCACTAGTAACATTACCACTCATCGTATTTGAATTATTTAATGCGTTTTTATCGTAATAAAAACTATTATTTAATATTTCTCCATCAGTTGTTTTTATTGTATAACTGGTTTGCAACGCATCAGATGTATAATCGTTCCAATCAAGTTTAGTTATTGTATAACAATTTGATATTTTTAAGTTGCTACTACTTGATGAAGCAAAAGCATACATGTTTGCATCAATATAGGTTATAACCGAACCTGTTGCATATGTGTAATTTATAAATGAAGAGTTCCCATTACTATCATTATCATATGTATAATTAGCTATTGCAGAAACTGTTCCGCCTTTACCTGCACGATAAATCATATCAAGTGAAGTATAACTTTCTGCAATCAATCCACCTGTCATTTGTCCTGCAATTCCAGCAATATTGATGGCTGTTTCGCCACCGATAGACATTGATCCATTTACACCAACTCCATAAATTATAGAATTGCCACTCATAGAGTTTACAAGTCCACCTAAATATGATCCACCATTATCATCATTATATTTAATTTCAAAATTAATTCCAGAAATTGATGTATAACCACTTATTGAAGATATAGGTTTTGACAACGAAAGTGTTTCAAAATTGCCAACAATTGCAACATCTGATAAATTTCCTGATTGTGCTTTAGATAAAACATTATCATTTAATTCATAGTAATTGATTTGATATAAAGATCCTTTGTTAATTGTTTCATTTTCTTTGAATTGAGAAATTGGACTTAATTTACTAATGCTAGAATACCAATAAGTATCGTCAGGATTGTAATAATTCTTTATAAAATTTTTAAGGTTTGTAGTTTTTTTTATGCCAGTTTTAATTTTATCTATTATATAATCAGAAGAATTTGAAGAAGTGCCAAAACCTTTGTTTGTTGCTTGACTATATCCAATATCAGTTCCTTGAGTGTCGAATGCAAGGCAAACTGCAGAGTTATAGTAATTATTACTACTATCACTAAGTGTACTAGAACCTACTAAAGCATTTGCTTTATTATTGTTTGCCAAACGAGCATTATGATTTGTTACAGCACTGTTGGACTCCGAAAGGCTTACAGTATGGTTCCCATTAATATATCCAATTACTCCACCAAAAGTATAACTGTTTAATGTTGCTGTTTCAGAATTATAACCAACAAATACTTCGCCATAGTTATTAGCTTTTTGTATTATAGAACTTGATTCTAATTGTCCAACTGTTCCGCCGACTGTTACATCTTTATTGTTTACATTTTTTATAATAATTGTTCCACCAAAGACTGATTCTGAGATTGTTTGGTTTAATTTCATGTGGCCAATTATTCCTGCTGTATATAAGTTTTTAGAGCTAGCTAAATCTAAACTCATTGTTCCGATATATGCTGTGTCAGTTATTGATCCACTAGCTGTTGCAATGCCACTATAATATCCCACAAGTCCACCAACATATAAACCGTTGTCCGAGCTATCCCTGCTTGTTGTATCGTTTGCAGTAGAATAAGAAATATTTAATGAAGAATAAACACTATCCATATCAATTTCATCTGAAGCATACCCAATGACAGAACCTATTGCAACTTGATCTTTTTGATATGATTTTATTTCACTTATACCATTATCTCCACTAACTTCAATAGTGTTTAAAGTAACTTTGCTTGTAGTATAACCTACAATTCCACCGACAGTCATATCCGGTGTTGATGCTGTTCCTGTTGCTTTATTTGTTATATTTGATAAATTAAAGTTAAAATTCATTGATGAAAGAGTTAATTCACAGTTATTATAGCCCACAAATCCTCCAACATAAGAACTTTCAAATGTGGAAGCATTTCCATTAATTGTGATATTATATTCCTTCTCTGGAGCAATAGAACTTGAATTTGAAGTATTTAAACTTATTTCCGAAACCTCTCCTATATAACCAACTACTCCACCTGCATATACAGTGGTTGCCGTTTTAGGTAAGTTGATTGAAATAGTTGCACCATCATTTTGAGCATCATAACTTAAATTGTTTAGTTGTTCTATAGTGCCAATATATCCTCCAACTTGCAGCGTTTCAAATTTATTACCACTTAAATCGATTAAAGCACTACTAAAGTTATTTAATGTTATATTACCTAAATAAACACTACTTTGGTAAGCACCTTCCCCTTTTGCAACTTTACCGAACATCAAACCTACATTTGCAGATATTGTTTTTGTGTTTACAAATGTTAAAAGATTTTTGTTTGTTTCAAATTTAATATTTTGAACATACATTCCTGCAGTAGAACTATTCTGAATTGCTGAACCAGCAATCAAACCAACATTTATTGTCGAACCTTGTTGATCATCTGCCAAAGACACTGCCATTGCAGAATCAAAAGACCCTTGTGCTTGTGCCTTAATAGTTATTCCATTAATTTGTGATGAAATAATGGATGGAGCGATCAAACCTACATTTTCTCCATTTGGTTGAATATTAACACCAGAAGAAATATGTAATGTTAGATTTTCTATACTAACGCCTTCCATATCACTAGAAGACAAAAGTCCACCAGTTATAATGTTATTTAATTGAGAATTTTCATATTCAATATGCAAATTTGTAAAAGATGCTCCTACTGAAGTGCTCTTTAAAAGAGATTGGTCTATTATCAATCTAACTTGTTCATCATTATCAGTTTGATACTCTGTGCTACTTGTAATAGTCCCTGCAAAAGAACTTATATTATATGAAGACAAATAGTCTGGCTCTGCCAAATTTACATCTTTATAAGTACCTTCTGCATTTTTGTCTGTTAATCCTCTAACTATGACAGTAATGGTAGGGTTTTCCTGCATTTTGTTTAACGCATAAATAATACTTTCTTCATAAGCATCTAAATAAATAATTGATGGATCTGCAAGAGAGTATCTAATTTCAGGGAAAAATCTTTCAGCTGAGTGTGTCCAGTTAGATGTGTCCCAAACCCCACTATTTAAGAATAATTTTTGAGTAGCTTGATAACCAGCAGTTCCACTTACATAAGTATAAATTCCTTCAACTTGATATAATGGATTATTTTCCATTTCAGTTTCTGCGAATATTTCATTACCTTCAAATAAATTAACCTTAATCTTTGTAGAAGTATTACCATTAAATACATAATTTTGAACATATCCAACCGTAGGATGTTGCTCATCTACTGAAGAACTTGAATCAATTTCAACATATCTTGCAGTTAAATATTTGAGAACACTGCTCATATTATCATCTGAACTAAAACCACCTACAAATTGATAATATTGAGTAACGATATTATCGCTTCCATCGTTTTCATACAATTCATTTGTTTGGTATTTGTTGCCTGTTCTATAGTCGATATCAGTGAAAAAGTTAATTGCATTTGTAGAAAGTAATGCAACCCTATCTGTAGCATTAGCAATATAGCCAATTAAACCACCACTATACCCTGCAACAGTTTTTCCACTATCATCAGTATAATAAGCCCTTACATCTCCTGTTGCGTAAGTTTCATGCAATAAGAATTTGGTATAATTTCCATCAGCAATGATTGGCAAATCTATGTTATAACTTCTTGCGCCTGAAAGATCGACTTCTCCAATGAGCCCACCTGCACTTTTTGTAGTAGTTGAAATAACATTTATGTTTGAATAAGATATTTCAATTAGTCCGGCTCCTACTTGCCCTACCAAACCTCCAATAGCTTGTTGTGAATAAGAAACACTGCTTGAATTTGCAGGCATAAACAAATCTAAAATTCCTCTTTCTACATTGGTATTCCCCAAATAGAATGATGAGATATCCTTTTCAATATTTAATTGGATATCTTCTTCATGAGTTGCAAACAATTTAGATAAATACCCAAATGATTGACCAATCACTCCACCAGCAAAATCTTTCGTGCTTAAAATATGAGAAGAATTTGAGTTCATTGAACCTGTGAAAGTAATACCAACATCTTGAACATATGTTTGGTGTGCAGTAAGACCAAATGCTCCACCAACAACTTGCCCTGTGACATTTACAATTCCACTAACTCTTATATTTGAAACATTAAATACTGGTGAAATAGTAAATTTAAAATAGTCTTCTGCATTTGTATACAAATCAACATAGCCAGCAACCCCTCCCGCATAAGAATATTTTTCAACAGCTGTATATAAGCTGTCCGTATTCGTTCCTGTAAATGAGTATAAATAGTTTAGTATAGGATAAATGTTATTTCTGTTACTTACAATATCAGATTGAGAAAAGTATGTCTTACTTGTTGTTGTAGCTAACCTTGTTGCTTGAACATTTGGATTTTCAACATTTATATTTTTAATAACTGAATTTCCTACAATCAAGCCAGCTAAAGCTCCGACAAAATCTCTACCTTGAACCATAGCAGAGTTGTTATATTGGATATCTAGATTGATTAAAAGAGCATCTTTTACATATCCAGCTAAGGTTCCAACAAAAACTGTATCTGCAGCAAGTAAATTTGAACCTGTTTCTATGTTAAGATTAATTATTTGTGGATAATATTCAGCTGTAACTAAACCATTACCATTTCTTACAGTAAAAGGTTCAATCGATTTGTATAACCCATATGAAAAATTGCTTCCACCATAAGAAAGACTTAAACCGTTAATAGTAAAACCATTTCCATACAATTTTCCACTAAATGCTTTTTGAGTAGAAGGTAATGTTATTACTTGTGAACTAAAAGCAGTCATATCAATATCATCAACTATTCTATATGTTCCATAAATGACATTATCATTATATTGCATCTGAATAGGAGTTGAATTGCTAGCCCCCATGACTTCAACAAACTCTTCTGCATTTCTAATTATTATAGGATTTGTATCTGTTCCATAATCAGTCTTGATTACATCCTCAGAATTTTCATCAAAATAGATTGCTCCATAAGGCAATTGATAAGATAATTGATTTTGGTTCTCAGTATTACCAACATAAGTAACATATCTATAAGAATGAGAAATTAAGTCTGGCTCAATTAATTTTAAGCCTTCTACTCCTGTTACACCATCTCCTGTGTCCATAGCCCAAACGCCATCAACTCCGCCAAATGAAGCAATTGCAAAGCCATAAAAATATTCAGAATTTCCAGCGTCTGTTATCATAATTACATTAGTGTCAAAGCTACTTTCTGTGCTTGACCCACTTGTGTCATTATATTGATCATAATCCTTATTATAATAATAGCAATTTTCATACTCTCCATTAGCAAGCAAATTGCCTTCTGCATCAAGCCCCGAGAAGTTCATTTGTGAGAATTTTTGATTTTCTACTTGACTTGCAGAATAACAATTTTTAACTTTACCATTGTTTTCATATACAAAACCTGATGCAAGATAAACTTCACTTACTGAATCTGAACTAGATATTAATATATTAGAATAGCAATCTTCTATTAAAGAATTTTCACCAGTATTTGAAAGAACAAACCCTGAAATTATGCACTGTGCTTGAATTTTAGATCCCAATCTAGCATAAACCTTTTCACTTGAAGTTGAAGATTGTTTTACGCCTTCTACATAACTGGTTATAATTTTCCCACTATTGTTACCAACAAAACCAGAAGCATAAGCCTTTGAATCCTCAGAAGTTTTACTTTCATTAACCATAGAAAGATTTTTTACAAAAGAAGCCGATATTGAACCAGAGTTTTGTAAAACGAAGCCAGCAACCTGCCCTTGTGCTTTAATAGTAAAAGTTTCAAGTGGTGTATATTGAGCTTTAATTAAATTAGTTTCAGGAGCTGATACAGAAAGTTCAAGAATTTCATCTCCACCAACTCGAGAGTTTGTGATATTTCCATAATTTTCAACAACAAATCCTGCTACTTCACTTGACCACGAAGAAGCATATTGCATATATTCATTTGATGTTCCTTCTCCTCTGTTGTAAACAATGTTAATTCCACTTGGTCCTGATTTTTTGCCAGCTATCGCTTGTGTAAATAATCCTTGTGAATTCATTGCTGTTTGATCAGAATAATAAGTAACCACTTCACAATTTGTAATTATTCCATTATTAGATATAGCTAAGCCAGCAACTTTTAAGGTAGAAACTTTGCTTATGTCCACTTCAATATTTGAGCCACCTTCGTAGAGATTAACTCTAATATTTTTTAAAGTAGTATTTGCATTAACATTATTAAATAAAGCTAAATTAAGAGACGAATTTGAAATATTATTAGTATTAAATGAACGAATGTAAATTGTATGTCCATTGCCATCAAAACTAGAAATAAAATCTGTATTGAAAGGTGTATAATTTTCAAGAATAATATCATTCATTAAGATATAATCATTCATTTCATTACTTTCACTATTTGCTAATGATGTAAACTTATCTGCGTTATTAACCATTAAAGGAATATCTTCATCAGAATAAGGTTTTGTAACAAGTTCAACAAAAGTTTCAATTTTTCTTTGTTCACCATTCGTTTCAATAATAGTTTCAATCATAATAGTCTGCGATGCTTGTGTAAGCGTTTTTGCAGATATAGTTAAATCTCCATTCTCTTCGACCGAAATGTTAAAATTTTCATTACCATCAGAGATAGGAACATAGACCCCATTTATTACATAGTAAATTCTTTCTTCTAAAGGAATTGGTGAATATGAGTAAGTTTGATCACTATTTTGTCTTTTTTTAACATTTATTAAATAATCCCCAGTGCTGCCATCTTCAATATTGCCAGCATCGATTTGTGGATAATAATGGTTTCGCTCAAAGAATTTTCTTGCATTAATAATTAAATTATACGAATTTATTGAAGCTTGATCAGAACTATCATAATTTAAAGTTTCAGGGTCAAAAACATAGTTAAGAGATGTAAGTCTGTCCACATTTGTCCAAACTTCGTAAACTCCGTCTTCTTCTCCTTCAAGATAAATATTATTTTCATCTATTTTGAAATCAACTAATGTAATTGTTGCAGTAGCTGTTTTTCTTTCAATAGCATTGTTAATTCTTCTTATAACTGTTGCATTAATATAAAATCTGTTATCATCTTCTCCACCTTCAGACAAAACTGTAGAAGATAATTTATAGGTATAAATCCTTTTTGTAGAAGTAGTTGTTTCGCCGGTCTTTATAATATCTATATTTGTAGCATTTGAAAGAGTAACTGATTCAACTTCTTGATCTATATCAACAGTTATCTCTACTTCTGCACTTCCACCTTTTGCAAGCAAAGTGGAATTTTGACCATCAATTGAAATAGTAGGTTCTGTTAAATAAGACATATAAATATAAGAATTTACATAATTTATTGCCTCAGCTTTACCTTGTTCATTAAAAATATAGTAAGTTATCGTAAAAGTAAGTGTGCAATCTTGAGCTATTGTGTTACTAAACCAAACATGGAAATACAAATCGTATTTGTTTTCTTTATTAGCCTCGCTTGCATTTGGGTCAAATTTGAATCCGTTTACAGTGTCTGAACTGTTAAATATAATTTCATTAGATGAATAGAAAATATTACTTAAATTACTTTTTTCTACAGGAAGAAATCTAACAGCATTTACCATATTTCCTTCTACATTTACTTCAATAAAATCATAGTAGGCATAATTTGGATTAATGCTCAAGTGCATAATAGAAGATGTTCCTGGAGCCATTACACCAGTTGTGGTATTAAGTGTTTCATACTCGGTTCTTCCATTATTAGTTGAAGAAGTTGAAGAATTTTTAACTTTATAATTTGTAATATCAATCGTAGAAACATCTTGTCTAGAAAGAATAACATCTATTTTTTCAGAAACAAAACCTGAATCGCTAACAAAATAAATTTTATATTCTTCATTTGCTTTAATTTCGGATTTATGACTTGATGCAATTTCTATTCTATATGTTTCTGATATATTAATAACACTTGAAGAATTATTAGTTGAAGCTGGTGCAATTTTCTCAACAGTTAAAATTTCTTTATCGTTTAATGAATATGTGTATACTCCAGTTGCTTTATTATAATTTCTTTTTAATTCAGTAGCAACATTGTCTTCATTTTCAATAACTATCACTGGAGAAGTTTCATCTCCCACCATTGTTGTTTGCATACTTACAGTAACATAATCTACATTAGAAGGAGATAGTTCAATTTTATCTCTATCATATCCTATAGCAATAGCCCCTGTTGTAGGGTGCAAAGTAAATGTTACTCCTATTTCATTTGTAATACCACTTTGATAACTATTTTCAGTAATTTTTGTAAAAATAGTTACAGTCAAATCTGTTTCACCATCAGAAGTTGCGACAAAACTATTAGAAGAGATTTTGTCAAATGAAATCTCTGTTTTTTCTTCATCTTCTTTTTGCGAAAAATTAAATGTATTTATCATGTCTAATTCAAATTCTGTTGAATCATTGCCTAAATAAACACTGTCTGTTGCATATTCAACAACAAACTCCCTTGATTTAGTTTTTTGAATATTTATAGTTTTTACTGAATCGCTTGTATATTCTTCTGTTGTTCCAGAATTAGCCTGAGATTTTACTACTAAACTGCTTAAAGAGTTTTCTATTATAAAATTATATTCATTTGATACTTTAACATCTTGCTTTGAATAAAGTTTTAATACCCCTTGACCTAAAGATTGCAAGTAAATTTCATTACCATTAACAATCAAATTATTGCTAATTTCGTTATTATTGTTTTCAGCAGTTAAAATAACATTATTAAAATTAATATTTTCAAAATCACTTAATTTTATTGTATTTAATTCTTTTAAATCCTGACTTTGACTTTCGCTTAAAGAAAGATTTGTATCTTTTAAAGAGGTCTTAAAGAATACCACAGAATCTGTTGTAAAGATTGCCTTATAAAGATTAGCAAAATCATCTTTTATTGCTTGAGAAGGCAGACTTAACTGACTAACTTTTTCATCTTGATGAAAACCTATTAAATATTTATTCCCGCCATTTATTGCTTCATTAAAATCTGTTCCACCGCTTATAAAAAGACTTTCATCAATCTCTTCTGAATACACAGATTGAAAACTTGAATTTTTATCATAATAAGAAATATAAGAATTTGAATATGTTATTGTTGCAAAGTTATCTTCGTTCTCTCCTTTGCTTCCTATAAAAGCATCTATCTTATTACGATTATCTACTAAAGCAAAACTTTCTTGAATCGCTAATGTTATATTGTTTGCAGTCTTTCCAACAATTGCTCCAACAGTGTCTCCGTTAAGTCTTTGATTTGATGTGCTACTACTTAAAATATAATCATAAACATAAACTTGTTTTATTGTCCCACTTGTAGATTGCTCTCCAATTACACCACCAACAACCTTTCCTGTAAATTGATTATTAAAATATTTAATTACTTCATCTTCATTTGTTTCAGTAGAAAACAAACGATAAAATTCTACTTTTGCTCTTTCAATGCTTCCACTATTTTTTCCAACAACACCACCAACAACAGATGCATCCTTAGGGGCATTTATTGTCAATCCTAAAATAGATACATCACTAATAGAACCAGAAGAAGTATTTTCACCAGCGATACCACCAACATATTGTCCACTTGATGTAAGATAACTGCTATATAAACCATTTGTATCTATTACAACATTTTTGATAACTCCTGAGTTAACATTGACAACAAAACCAGAAGCGGAAACATTTCCATTAAATGAAATATTTCTGATTACACCGCCTTGCGCTCCTGCTTTGGAAAGTTCATTTGCAAAGTTTTCACCGTTTAAAGTTATTGTTACATCATCACTGTATCCTTGTAACCCACCATTAAATGTTTCAAAAAGGTAGTTACTATCTTCATTATCAATCGTTATGTTATTCATGACTGTATAAAAATAACTATGAGATAAAGATCCTCTATTAAAACCATCTTGATTGTATACTCTATAAGCATGTTCAAAAGATAAGCCATCAGCGACAGTTATTTCAACAGCTTTAAAGAAAGATGCAAAAGAAATTTCTTCTCCTTGATTGTTTGTATAAAAAGCATTTTCAGTCAGCCACTGGAAATTAGTAATTTGAGATCCAAGTTTTGTCTTCCACAAATCAGTCAAAAGTATATTATCTTCTATTTTTAAGCTTTCATCGTTATAGTATTCAAAGTATATTCTTTCTCCATACACTGCATCGCTAGGGAATAAATATAGAGTTCCGTTCAGTGCTTCTGTTATAGATTTAGACAATTCTATTAGTAATCTACCACTATTTATAGAAGAAATGTTGACGATATTGCTCTCATTACCATTTTCATCTACAATAATATAACTAACACCAGAATTTTTAGCATTATCTGGAGAAGTTTTTACAATAATTGTTTTTGAAGATTGATTAGGCTGTCCTATCTCAAAATATAATCCATTTTCATCAATACCATCAATGGTAAGTTTTTCAACTCTGTCAGCGTTAATAATAGTAAATTCTATACTTGCTCGATAAGGAGTTGTTGAACCTTTCACTCCTAGTATGTCTAGCCCAGCATCTTCACTTGAAATACTATATTCCACTTGAATTAATTGTCTTGCTGTCTGACTACCTTGAGTAGATAAAGCCAAAACATCAAATTGAATGGATGTTCCTTGAATATTGACATTATAAATCTCAAAATATTTATTTACATAAGGATTTCCATCTGAATCAGTCCAAGTTATAGTTTTATCAGAAGAAATTGTACCAATTTTTAATCCGTTAATATCTGTTTTAAACACAAAATTATTCGTGTTGTTGTATTTAACATTTACCGAAGAAAAATTTATTTTGATTGTTTTTTTAATTTCCCCAATCTCTCCTACAGAATTAAGGGCATATATTGAAAAATTATTATCTGTAGTAGGATATATTGAAAAACTATCTATAGCATTATATGAATGAATCAAAACAACTCTTTGGATTAATGTTTCCTGACCATCTTCCCCTATTCCGATATAACTCAAAACAACATAAGTATAACCTTCTGATATTGTTCTTAAGTTATCTACAGCCAAATTAGAAGAAACTATATTTGAGGAAGGTGTAGAGTTTTGAATAATTTGAAGAATATTTTCATTATAAAGATCTAAAAAGTTTTCTAATTGTGTTTGCGCATCAATTTCACTTTCATTATCAAAAACAAAGTCGTAAAAACTTAAAGAAACCTGTGCCTGAGCATAATTTCCACTAGATGCTTGGTTATAGCTATGAGTTATAGGATTTGATGTTCCATTTTTAATCATTAAAACAGAAGGTGAAACATTACTTTGCATAATTTCACCATTAACAATCATGTTTTGAGAATAATTGCTTAAAACAACATTTGTAGTATTAGCTGAAAAAGATGCAGAACTAAGTGGATAATAAATTTTTAAAGGGATATCATCACTTGATGTGCCATTTTCATGAACAATTGTAAAAACTGTTGTATCGTCAGTTAAACCAATAAAGTCTTCTTTTAAAACAAATTCAATAGAAAATCTTACATTCTCTCCATCGGTTGACATAAATTTTGGCTGACTTATTTCTACATATTTACTGTTAGAAACTACACTAAGCCCATCAATTGTTGTTTGACCATGCAAAACAAATTCCTGTGTTAAAATTTGCGAAACAGAACTATTAATTAAAATTTCATCAACAGCATTTTCAAAAGTTATGTCTTGATTATTTTTTACAAGCTTAACACTTAGTAATGTTTGAATATCTTTATTATCAACTGAAACAAAAGAAAGTTTGAGCCCGTTTAAGATAGTTATATTGTTACCATTTTCATTTTCAGCATCAAAGAACTCTTGGTTTGCTTTCAAATATATTTCATGTTCAAGAATTTTAGATGATGTACTTGAAATTTCTTCAGATACAAATGATGCAGAGTTTGGATCCCAATTAAAAGCAATTTGGTTATAAGCTCCACCAGAACGAACATAAGCTAAAATTGGAGGAACATTTTCTGATTTAATATCCAATCCTTGAGTAAATATTGATATCTGATAATTACCAGAAACATCAATTACTGTGTCTGGTTTTAAAGAAACTTTATAAACTTGTCCAAATCCATTGTTTAAAGTAGTAGAATATTGAGAATATAGAGTTTGAATAGATAAAGATGCATCAACATTATTTTTAGTTACTGAAATTGAATTTATTTTTTCTCTTGCATCAACAATAAGTTGTCCATATCCTAAATCATCTGTATTTATTTGATAGTTAAAATCCTTGTATCCTACATTAAAAGATATGTAAAAAGTTTGGTTTACATTTTTGTTTTCTTCTGCAAAAACTCTAAATAAATATTCACTATAACCTAAAGAGCTGTTTTTAATTTGTTCACTAACGACATATAAAAGAGAACTTTCCTGTCCTTGGCTGTCTTTTATTATAGGTGAAATTTCTAGTCCCCTTTGATCTATATCCCCTAAATATTTAACGGATAAATAAGCCAAATTTTCATTTGTATCTCCTGCAATATTAGGGGTTATTTCAACTTTAACATCACCATTTTGAGAAGCATAAACAAAATCTCCTGTTAAAGTTTTTGAACCTCCAATGTCTAAAATTGAAGTATCAATTATATCCAGACAAGAAATAGTTATGTTTGTGTTAATTCCTAAATGTGTGGTTGCAGTTAAAACAATTTCGCTGTGATTAAATTCTTCTGGCAAAGATATTGTTTGTCCTTCTATAACTGCACCATCATACTCTTTTGATTGATTTGTCGCAAAAGTCCAATCAACTTCTTTTCTATTGCTTGTGGCTGGAGCAAAAGAAATCAAATTATTAGCCACTAAAGTGTTTGTCTTGCCTTTTACAACAAATTTATTGCTTTTGTTTTCAATATCTTCATTTTTTTCCGTCATTGAAGTAACTTCGCTGTAAACTTCAATATTAATACTTTTCTTAATATTACCCTGTTTAGTAGAAACAATCAATTCTGTTTCACCTTCATTAATTGCTGTTATTTCAATTATGTTTTTCCCTTCAGAATCTTGAGAAACTGAAGCCTTTGCAATTTCATCTTGAATGGTAAAATTTAAAGAAATAGATTTATCATCGATACCAGTTACATCAGCATAAGCAATGCTTATAGGATCTTCATTACCATTAAGCTGAATAGAAACACTTTGAGTAGAAAGAGTCAACTCAATTTTTGGAGAACCGCACGCATAAAGTATAGATGCTCCTAACATCATAAATACTCCTAAAAGTCCGACGATAAACTTTTTCATTTTTCCTCCTTGTTTAATATTTGTAATTTGAAAAATATTAAACACACAAAAGTCGATAAAAGTAGTCTTTTGGCGACCTTTATAAAAAGTATACTTTTTATGTTAGAAAATGTCAAATAAATAAAATTAAAATAAAATAAAAGTATTTTATTTTTTTATTATTTTTTAAATAAAACAATTTTACACGGCAAACAGCTTCCCTTGAAAATTTTTTTAAAAATAAAATAAAAATATTGTTTTTAAGACAAATTCTAACGAAAAAATACAAAAATAAATACATTTTTTGAAAAAATAACGATTTTTTTTGCATTTTTTTCAATTTTTTAATAAATTTTTTATTAATTATTTTAAATTACATTTTTTTTGTGATAAAATTAATATGAAAAAAAATATAAAAAGGATTTTTTATGAAAAAAATTTTAAGTATGTTTCGTAAGGTTTGTCAAGAATACAATTTAATTGAAAATGGAGATAAAATAGCAGTTGGCCTTTCTGGTGGAAAAGACAGTTTAGCTTTATTAGTAGCCTTAAATGAATATAAAAAATATTTTTTCCCAGACTTTGAAATAATAGCAATTGCTATAGATTTAACAAATGGCAAAAATGATTATTCACAATTAATTAACTTTTGCAAAAATTTAAACATTAATTTAGAAATTGTGCCATCTAATGTGTTTGAAATCGTTTTTGATATAAGAAAAGAAAAAAATCCTTGCTCTTTATGTGCAAATTTAAGAAGAGGATTGTTAAATAGCAAGGCAAAAGAATTGGGTTGCAACAAAGTTGCTTTAGGGCACCACAGAGATGATCTTATAGAAACATTTTTGTTATCTTTATTTTTTGAAGGAAGATTGTCAACATTTAAACCTAAAACATATCTTTCAAAAGTAGATATTACCGTTATTAGACCTTTATTGTATGTAGAAGAAAATGAAATATTAAAAATCAGCAAAGATTTGCCGTTTATAAAGAACATATGTCCTGCTGATAAACATACACAACGAGAAAAAGCAAAAGATTTATTAAAAATGTTAGAAAAAACATATCCTTCATGCAAAGAAAAGCTTTTTAATTCAATTATTCACAAAGAAAGATATAACCTTTTTTAATTGTAAAAATAAGATGAAAAAATATATTAAAAATTATTAATTTTATAAAATTTACGCAAAAATTGAAAAAAATTGATTTTTTTTATTTTTTTTATTAAAATTTAAAACAAAGGAATAAAAATATGGTAACCCTTATTATTTTAGATGGATTTGGAATTAGCAAAAATAAATATGGAAATGCTATTGCCTCTGCTGGCACACCCCACCTTGACAAGTTAAAAAAAATGTATCCATACACAACTTTATTTGCAAGCGGAAAAGCTGTAGGCTTGCCTAACGGTCAAATGGGAAACAGCGAAGTGGGACATCTTACTCTTGGTGCGGGCAAGGTCATTCTCCAAGACTTAGAAAAAATCAACAATGAAATAGAAAATAAAACTTTTTTTGAAAATAAACAACTATTAAAAGCAATAAATTACGCAAAAACAAATAAAAGTTCTCTCCATTTAATGGGCTTACTCTCTGATGGTGGTGTTCACAGTCACATAAACCATTTATTCGCAATTTTAGATTTAGCACAAAAAGAGCATTTAGAAAAGGTATATATTCATTGCTTCTTAGATGGTAGAGATACTCCTCCTATGAGTGCAAAATCATATATTGATGCTCTAGAAAAGAAAATTAAGAACACAACATTTAAAATTGCATCTTTAAGTGGAAGAATTTACGCAATGGACAGAGAAAAAAGATATGAAAGATTAAAACTTACTTATGATGCGATTATAAATGGGAAAAATTTAAAAAAATTATCTCCTGAGCAAGCTTTACAAGAAAGTTATACCAACGGTGTTACCGATGAGTTTTTTATACCTGTATTGTTAGATGAAAATGGGGTTATTAAAGACAAAGATAGTGTTATATTTTTTAATTACCGCTCTGATAGAGCGATAGAATTAACTGAAGCGATAACAGACAGCAAATTTAATCAGTTCCCAACAAAAAAATTTAAAAAACTTTTATTTTCTCCTATGGAATTATACAATGAAAAGTTTAAAAAATTGAATGTTCTATATCCACCAGAAGTAGTCGAAAATAATTTGTCTGCAATAATATCAAAAAACAATCTTAAACAATTTCACATCGCTGAAACAACTAAATATGCTCATGTTACTTTTTTCTTTAACGGAACAATAGAAAAACCTTATAAAAACGAAGATAGAAAACTAATTGAAAGCATAGACACTAAAGATTTTTCATATTATCCTAAAATGAGAGCTATTGAAATAACAGAAGCGACGCTGGATGCAATTGCTTCTGGAAAATATGATTTTATTTTAGTAAATTATTCAAATCCAGACATGGTTGGTCATACCGGAAATTTTGAATCAACCAAAGAAGCAATAAAATGCGTTGAAAAACAAGCTTACGCTTTGGCTCTTGCTACATTGATGGCTGGAGGAGAATGTATAATAACAGCAGACCACGGAAATGCTGAAGAAATGTTTGATAAAAATGGAAACAAAATAACCTCCCATACCACAAATTCAGTCCCTTTTTATTTTGTTAGCGAAAAACACAAAAGAGCAAAACTTCCAAAAAATGCCTCTATCGCAAATGTTGCTCCAACTATTTTAAAATTATTAAATATTGAAATACCTTTATCAATGAAAAAACCACTTATCTAAATAAGTGGTTTTATTAATTTTTATATTTCAAAGACTTTCTCTTAAAATATTTTAATTTCTTTGTGTTTTTTTGATATTTTTTATTACTTTTTAACAAACTAGGAAATTTAAAACTTAATCCACCTGTTTTTTTCTTTTTTGCAAAAAGAGAGGCAAAGTTCATATTTTCAAGATCAAAATCCATTTTTTGAATTCGTATCTTTTCTACCCTTCTCGGGATTCCACTTTTTGAAATCGGTAGTTTAACTCTATCTTTTCTTTCTCTAAATTCTACTTGATCATATGGTATTGATATTTTATTTCTCTTTAATTCATTATAAACCAGCTCTAAAACGTCATGGTAAACCTCCCAATAATCTTCGCTATCGCACCAACATCTGGCAACAATTTCTATGCTACTAGCACCTAGCGAATTTAATCTACAAAAAGGTTCAGGATCCAAAAGAACTTTTCCATTGCTTATCATACAGTCTTTAATAAGTTTCTTCACTACTTCCACATCGCTTTCATAGGCCACTGAAAACTTCCATTCAACTCGCCTAGTTTTACACGAATCATAATCTGTTACAGAACTATTTACAATAGTTGAATTTGGAATAGTTACTCTTTTATTATCAGAAGTTACAATAGTGGTAAACAAAAAGTTGATTTTACTAACACGACCCTCCATGCCATCTACAACAATATAATCACCTTTCTTAAACATCTTTGAAGATACCACAAGCAGACCGTTTGCAGCATTAGCAATATTATTTTGAAGCGCAAGTCCAATAGCAAGAATCAATGCACTTAAGGCTGTTAACAAGCCGGTAATTTGAATTCCTATAATGGACAACAATGCTAATATTAAACACAAGTATAACACCACTTTTAATATTGCAATTAAAAATCCAACGGCTATCTTTTCTGCTCTTGTTTTATTTAATACTCTGCGAATAATATTTAAAAGAATTTTTATAACTATAATTCCGATAAACAAAACTGCTACGAAAAGCACAATATTCCAAACATTTTTTTCAAAGAACGCAACAATATCATTCCAAATTTGATTCCAATCCATTTCAAGAAGACTCCTTTATCTTGAGTTTAATTTTTCTATCGAAATTTGTCAACCATTATTATCTTTTTTTGTAAATCATATAACTGACAAATCCAATAATTACAACCATTCCAATAAAAATGAAGCTTAAAAGTAAATAATCTAGCTCTTCGTAATTTGGACTTTCTGGCTGGGCTTTAGTTTCTAAATTAAAAGTTATTACTAGATCTGAATCTCCTAGGTTAATTTGAAAAACGGTAGAACTTATTTGTGTTATATTGTTTACAAATTTTCCATTCTCATCTACAACCGACCAACTTGCAACATATTTATCATCTGGCAAATTGGTGAGTGTTACTAAATAATAGAATTGACCATTATTTTCTTTAAATTTCAATTCATACAAAAGACCTTCATTAGTTATAGTTACATTAGGTATGTTGTATGTTTCAATTTTTACTACTGCTTCTTCTTCAGGCATTGTAAAGATATATTGATTTTGAGCACTTGGATTAATAACTTGCCCATTAACGCTCACACCCGTCACCACATAATTTTCCGGTAAATTAATTATCTGCAAAACAATTTCTTGCCCAAAATAAGCTTCATTTAAATTTATTGACCATTCAACTTTACTATCTATTTCTACTTGAATAGAATGTTTTTCAATTTCGGCACTTGATATATCTAAACTAATATCTTTCGCAGGCATTTTAAATCTAATTATTGAATTAGTAATATATTCAAAATTAGTTATATCCGCTGATGAGATAACAAGTTTTTGATTTTCAGGTAAATTACTTGCATTAATTTCAATTTCTTGATTATAAACAGCACTATCTAAAATATTAATATCTAAACTATCACTACAAACATAATCAATATTATAATTTATATCTTCAAGACTTACAACAATTTCAATATCTTCAGCTGGCATTTCAAAAACGAACTCTTCATTTAAGCTAATTTCCTTTAATTCACCCAAAATATAAACACCCTGTAGAGATTTCCCTATAGGAAGATCTGTAATTGTTAAAGAAACTTGTTCTCCAAATTTAGCAGAAGATGTATTAATGATATATTCCAGCCCTTCTATATCATTTACAATAACATTATAAAGCTTATCTTTTAAGATTATATCTATAACAACATCTTGTTCAGGAAAAACAAAACTGCAACTTTCGCCGTCTGCTTTTATTTCTACTTGTTCACTAACCACATAATCTAAATCTTTACCAATTGGGAATGATATAAAATTAATAGTTACATAATCATTTGCATAAAATTGCGTTTGATTATTCGGCAAAATTTGATATTCTACCCCTTCAACATTATTTATAGTTAAAGAATATTTTTGCCCTAAATTTACATTAATGATTCCACATTCTTGAACAATCTTCCCTTCTTTGGATAAAATATAAAAATTATAAACACCATTTTGAGCAACATTATCAAAAATAACTTCATTTTGGCACTCTGTGTAATCTCCAAAAGACAACCCATTATCGTTGCTATATTTATATACAATAATCATATTATCTAGCATGTTCTGTGCGTTAATAATAACTTTTATTGATACTATTTGTTCTCCTTCTTTTTGCCTTTCTTCGTTTATTGTTACTATTGGTTCAGCATAATCTTCCTTTTCTATTTGTGGATACGGCAATTCATAATACAGCTTTTCGTCTGAATTTTGATAAGCAAAATATATTTGATAATTTTGAACAACTCTTTCGCTTGTATCCCCATCCATCAAATAAAATCCTTGACTTGTTTGTTCATCCCAACCTTTTAAAAAATATCTAACTTTAAATGCTTCAAGCTCGCTTTCCGAATATTGCCAAGGATAACGAATTATTGGGTCATTCCATGTGACATCTAACCCATACCAATGTCCATACAATTTGACATAACTCCACATATGGCCTTCACTGCTCCCAGTAGAAGGATTATAAGCATAACCAGCACAAACCAAATTATCAATTCCTAAACCATCTAAAAGATATTGCGCTCCATAAGAATATCCATCACATACAGCAAGATTGTTTACAATTGAGCCATAAACAGTATGAACAAAATTTTTATTTAAGGTAAGATCATATTCAACATTATCAACTAAATAATTATTTACAAATAATACTTTTTGATAATCTGTCCAACTCATATCCATTTGAGAATAAATTTCTTCTCTCATATTCTCTAACTCCAAAAGCATACTTTCTAATTGACTTTGACTGCTAATTCCATCAATATAGCAATTGGAAGAAGAAATGGAATAATTAGTTAAATAATATCTCTCCACATTGCCAAATTCAACTTTTGTAAAATCAACAAAAAATAGTTCAGGGATATCATACTTTAGCGCATTCGCTGCCCCTGACCATGCAATATATTTATCATCATTCGACAAGTTTACAAAAGTTTTATAATTTGTCTCATTTTTTAATGATATTTCAAAAGAACCGGTTTTAACTTCTTCTATATTTGAGCAAAAAGCTTCATATAGCATTATGATATATTTATTCAATCCTTCGTTTTCATTGGCTTTAAAATAATCTATATAATCATCGCAATCTTCAATGCTTACATCATTTGTAGAAGCTTGAGCCTTATTATATGGCAAAAATAGAATCGTTAAAACACAGGCAAACAAACTTAGCAACAATGTTAATAAAATCAACTTTGATTTAAATATAAAAGTTTTCATATATTTATAATAACACAAATTTAAAAATTATATATATATATTTATGTTAAAATTAAACATTTTTTAAAACAAAAATAATTGTTTTTTTGATAATAAATAAAAAATTGTTTTTTTATTATTATTTTTAATTAAGCTTCATAAATATTATTATGACAGAAAAAAAGAAAATTATTTTATTTTGCCTATTCGCTTTTTTATTTATTTCCATATTTGGATCAATTTCTCACTTCTTTTATGATTGGAGTAACAATAACAAATTTATTGGTTTTTTATTCCCTGCTAATGAAAGCACCTGGGAGCATTTAAAATTAGCATTATTCCCAACCTTTGCATACTTTTTTATTGGCTCAATTTTTTTTAAAAATCCAAATTATTTATTCGCCCTTTTTATAACTCTACTTACTCCAATGATATTAATTCCATTAATATTTTATTCTTACACCGCTTTTACAGGAAATTCAATTCTATTTATAGACATTTTAAGTTATTTTTTGTCTGTTTCACTAGCCTGCTATTTTTGTTATATCATTTTTATTCATAAACCTTTAGGAAAAACAACAAATGTAATTTCTATTATTGGCATATTAATAATTTTAATTTGCTATCTCACTTTTACTATTTATCCACCTAAAACATTTTTGTTTAAAAATTCACTGTCCAATAAGTATGGATTAATCTAAACTAAAAAGAGCTTTAAAATATTAAAAGCTCTTTTTTTTAACTAATTTTAAAATTAGCAATCAATTTTTATATTAAAATATTGACTTATTATAAATATTTTTCACAAAACCTTTTCCCTAATGCAAAATCCAGATGATTATAATTTTTAACTTTTAAAATTCAACATAGAGAATCTCTTTTTATTCGCTCTCTTCTTCTGGCTCTTTTCTCTTGCGCCGCCAATGCCCCCAAAAATCCATTCTGTCATCTAAAATATATCTGCATAAACAATCTACTTCCTTCTTCATTCTCGAGCCATCGGGATCTAAATATCTGCTAATACTCCATCTATTATGCAAAACATAATCGGCTTTTTCATAATAACCGTTTAATTGAGAAATATTTTCTTCCAAATGTTTATATCTTCTTTCACTGCTATCAACAACTATAGGGTTGTCTATTTCTTTCCCATACCTTTCCGCTTCAGTAGAAGCTATTTGTTCATAACTTTTAATTCCGCCTAAAATCAAAACCACAATTGTATCATTAGGGAACTTTTTCTTTAACAAATCAACCAATTCAACACTTGTTGTACAAATAACTAAACCTTTTAAACTATTTTTTTCATCTTTTAATCCTTTTTCTATTTCGGAAGAGCTATAAGCAATAGTTTGATTGTCTAAAATTTGAACAGCCAAATCATATTCAAAAGGTATTTCTTTTTTATCCTCTACACAACGAATATAAGAAGGATCGTCTTCTCGTCTTTTTCTAACTTTATAAGCCGTTGCATACCTAAAATCTATAGGCAAGTCAAAAAGTTTTCCATTTTTATTGGCTTGATCTATTAGATAATTTGCGCAAAAATCTTTACCTGTTTGAGACGCTGCTAAAAAAACGATTAATTTACCTTCCATCAAATCTCCCTAAACACATATTAACATACAAACTTATTCTTGTCAATCTTAAAATTTATCAAATAAAAAAACTAATAAAAACAAAAATGTTCTTATCAGTTCCACTTGGCGGGAAGAGAGGGATTCGAACCCTCGCGCCGGTTTCCCGACCTACAGCCTTAGCAGGGCCGCCTCTTCGACCTCTTGAGTATCTCCCCAAATATCGTGATTAAAATATATCATATTATTACTGTTTTGTCAATAAATTTTTAATGCTATACAAAAAAGAAGTTCCAATTTTTAAATATTTTTGTCAAAAGCCATTTTTTTTTAATAAATAGTTGACATAGCGAAAAAAAACAATTATAATAACTTTGCAAATTAAAAAATATATATTTATTTGCAAAAATTATAGAGATGTAGCTCAGCCGGTTAGAGCACCACCCTGATAAGAAAAAATTTAGGGTTTGGAGACAGTGGTTCGACTCCACTCATTCCGAGAAAAACTTAATATAGGATTGTAGCTCAGTCGGTTAGAGCACCACCCTGATAAGGTGGGGGTCGGTGGTTCGAGTCCACTCAATCCTACCACTAAAACCCCGATAAAATCGGGGTTTTTATTATGATTTTATAACTATAATTTATTCGAAAAACTGTTGCAAATACACCCAAAATTTGTAGCAAATGTTTTTAACATTAAAATAGGCAAAAAAATGACCGAAAGTTAAAAATTTTAACTATCGGTCAAATTCTTTTGTAAACTGCCTAAAACTGATACATTTGCAACAATTTGCAACAGTAAAATATTTACTTATACTTCTTTATCATTTCAACAATTTTATTTGCTCTTTCTCTTGCAAGCGTCAAATACTTGTCGATTGGCATATTGTCGTATAATCTTGGTTCACCACAACTATTTTTGTGAAGTTCAAGCATAATCACATTATTGTAGTTTGTTTTTGCGAGTTTTTGACAGACTTTTTCATAATCAATTTTTCCATCAAATGGCAACATATGCAAATCACGAGTAAAGTCATAACCATATTCCCAATCCATTAAGTTGTCGTGTAAATGTATGGCTAATATTCTATCCCCATATTTCTCCAAAATATCAAAATTAGGCCTATAAAGATTATGATGTCCGGCATCATAGCATAAACCGAGCCAGTTGGATTTAATGTTATCTAACAAGAATGTAAAATGTTCAAAGTTTGGACCGTCAAGATTTTCCAAAGCGACTTTAACATTATTTTCTTCTGCTGCTTTTAAAATCTCATTTATACAATCTATTGCGTGCTGACTTGGTGGCAGTGCTAAATCAGACGCACCACCAATCGTTCCGTGCAATACAGCAATATGAATATCATATTTAGCACAAAGCTTGATTTGTCTTATTACATCTTCAACATATTCTTTATTGCTTTCGCCTTT